>NZ_BBXH01000072.1:0-531 GCF_001010305.1 Comamonas sp. E6 | reverse complement strand
CCCGGTGGAGCCAAGTACGGCAACAAGAAGACCGTCACCCCCGATGGGGTGAAGTTCGACAGCAGGGCCGAGGCCCGCCGCTGGGGGCATCTGTGCATGCAGCTGCGCGCAGGGGAGATCAGCGAGCTGCGCCGCCAGGTGGCCTATGAGCTGGTGCCCGCCGTGAAGTACTCCGACGCGAGCCGCGTCAAGAAGGCCATTCACTACGTGGCCGATTTTGTCTATGTGGAAAAGGGCGTGGAGGTGATCGAGGACGTGAAGGGCGTGCTGACCCCCGAATTCAAGATCAAGCGCCACCTGATGAAGGCTCTGCTGGGTCTGGAAGTGAAGGTGGTCAAAAAATGACCCAGGCATTGCACCCCGCATTCTTTGGCAAGGTCGTGCCCCTGGCTGGCCAGCGCAAGCCGCCGAGCGCATCGCGCATCACACGGCTGGTGTGGCCGACCTATGACCGCCTGAGCGATGGCCGCTACCTGATCGAGCACTGGATGGAGAACCGATGCTGCAACCGGGTTCAGGTGGGCGGCAGCG
>NZ_BBXH01000071.1:0-741 GCF_001010305.1 Comamonas sp. E6 | reverse complement strand
GCTAGCCCCCAGGTTTACGACTTTGTTTGCCAGTTTACGACTTTAATGGCCCAGAACATGTGTGTGGTACTTCGGTACAAATGAGAGAGCCATGCCGTGCTTTCCTAGATCAAACAGTAATGCCTTTGGCCTGCCCACAAATGCGTCGGTACTCAGATGCAGTCCATCTGCTGATCACAACTCGCAACGAGTCGCCAATGCGCGCCCGTGAGTTCACGATGCTCATGAACTGATCTTCAACACCTGATTCTTTTGCCACATTAAAGTAACGGTAGAAGGCCTGCTCGCGCCGTGATTTCAGATACATGGAGAGGGCTATCCCTGCAATCTGAAATGCCGCAGCAATGCCCACGATGACCGCGAAAATTTGTATTCCAGTCGGCGTTGTCTGCATGTGCTTTCCTCGATTACTGAGCTTGCCGACGAAGAACTTGCGCGGGCAGAAACTTCTTTGGTAGAGGCGGGAATGGCTCTCCAGTCACAGCATCACGGGTCATTCCGAGCATGACGACCTTGCCACGCTTTCCCCTTGCAACTGCCTGGGTCACAACGTACTTGACAGCGCCCAATCTGGGCCGAAGGTAGTTCAGGTGCATTGACTTCAGCGGCTCCTGCCCTATCAGATATTGGTACTCATCCACGATCAGAGGGGCAGCAGCGCATTGCTTCTCCGTGGGGCGTGTCTGTCCTTTTCGGCTAGAGTGTTAATTTCCACGCAAAACTGACCCGGCGGGGATGCGG
>NZ_BBXH01000070.1:0-758 GCF_001010305.1 Comamonas sp. E6 | reverse complement strand
CGAGCTGCTGGCGCGCGAAGAAGGCAAGACCCTGCCCGAAGCCATTGGCGAAGTCGGCCGCGCCGGCCAGATCTTCAAGTTCTTTGCCGGTGAATGCCTGCGCCTGAGCGGCGAGACCCTGCCGTCGGTGCGTCCCGGCATTGGCGTGGAAATCACGCGCGAGCCCATCGGCGTGGTCGGCCTGATCACGCCCTGGAACTTTCCCATTGCCATCCCCGCCTGGAAGATCGCCCCGGCCCTGGCCTTCGGCAACTGCGTGGTCTTGAAGCCCGCCGACCTGGTGCCCGGCAGCGCCTGGGCCCTGGCCGACATCATCCACCGCTCGGGCATTCCCGCCGGCGTCTTCAACCTGGTCATGGGCCCGGGCCGCGTGATCGGCGAAGCCCTGGTGAACCATGCCGACGTGGCGGCCATCAGCTTCACGGGTTCGGTGGGCGTGGGCCGCGGCATTGCGGCGGCCTGCGTGGCTTCGGGCAAGAAGGTGCAGTTGGAGATGGGCGGCAAGAACCCCCAGATCGTGCTGGACGATGCCGATCTGAACCAGGCCGTGGAACTGTCGGCCCAGAGCGGCTTCTACTCCACCGGCCAGCGCTGCACGGCGTCCAGCCGCCTCATCGTCACCGACAAGATCTACCCGGCCTTCATCGAGGCCCTGCAGGCCCGCATGGCGCGGATCTTGGTGGGTGACGCACGCGCCGCCGGCACCGATATGGGCCCCGTGGTCAGCCAGGCCCAGCTGGAGCAGGACCTGAGCTACG
>NZ_BBXH01000069.1:0-893 GCF_001010305.1 Comamonas sp. E6 | reverse complement strand
CTGGCAGGCCGCCTGGCTCCCAGTGAGGCATGGGCCCTGGCGCTGAAATCCAATGACGAGGGTGAAACCATCGTCTGGACCGACGAGATCTGCCAAGCCCTTGAGCAGTCCATGCCGCTGCTGCGCGCTGGCGACAAGGTGGGGGCGCGAATGGCTTTCATCGCTGCTTATGAGCGGATCACGATTACCGCCCGCGAGCAGCGCCAGCTGCCAACAGTGCAAGTGACTTTTGGCACCAATCGTGAGCTACGCCAGTTGGCACTGACTACTGCGATTGAACGCAACCAGATCAGCGCACCCATGGCCGTGGTGCTGGCGCTGGACAACGGCGTGACATTGCCCGCCGATGTTTTCAATTCCGCGATGCTGGGCAAGGCCGTAGAGATGGGCCTGATCAAAGCTGATGCAGCTCAGGATGCATTGATCCATGGCCGTCTTGCGCTGGTCGCGCCGGCGCTCAGTCCTGTGGCGCTACTGGCGGGCCGAGTGGAAGTAACGAGGGAAGCGGCGCCAGATGTGCGGGAGAAGCTGGGGCAGCTTCGTGACCAGGTAGCACGCCGCGCCGGTCGATTTACCCGTGCCCAGGTACAAGCCCGCGCAGAGCGCATGCGTCTGAGCCATGCCAAGCGGCAAACCGCCGCGCGCGTGCTGGCCTACCAGCAGGGAGAGGTGGCATGAGTGCAAAACGATTTACCAACGCACTACCTCGCCGCCAGGGACCATCTGGTGCAACTGGCAATGACGCCGGGATGGTGGCACTACTCAAGGCACAGGGCCTTGGAGTTGGAAGAGGAATCCGTGACACATGGGCACGGCCTGTGGCCGGGAATGCGGGAGGCGGTGCGAGCCGAGCTCAAGCGCCTGGGGTTCAAGCCACGGCCAAGCGATCTGGA
>NZ_BBXH01000068.1:0-1023 GCF_001010305.1 Comamonas sp. E6 | reverse complement strand
GTGAATGTGACCCGCGAAGTGGACGGTGGCCTGGAAACCGTGGCCCTGTCCACGCCCGCCGTCATCACCACCGATCTGCGCCTGAACGAGCCCCGCTACGTCACCTTGCCCAACATCATGAAGGCCAAGAAAAAGCAGCTGGACACCTTCAAGCCCGAAGACCTGGGCGTGGACGTGACGCCCCGCCTCAAGACCGTGAAGGTCTCCGAGCCTGCCAAGCGTGGCGCTGGCGTCAAGGTGGCCGATGTGGCCGCTCTGGTCGACAAGCTGAAAAATGAAGCAAAGGTCATCTAAGGCCCCCTGAGCCGCTTCGCGTCATCCCCCCGCAGGGGGACGACACCCTCGGTGCGGGGCGGCCCTTCCTCGGTGTCCCGCGCTTGAGCCGCGCCAGATTGGCCGGCTGCGGGTAATGCAGGCACCATGAAAAATTCTAGAGAAAGACGACTGAAATGACCTCTCTCGTTATTGCAGAACACGACAACGCTTCGATCAAGACTGCGACCCTGAACACCGTGACGGCTGCCAAGGCTTGCGGCGGTGATGTGCATGTGCTGGTGGTTGGCGAAGGTGCAGCCGCTGCAGCAGCCGCTGCCGCCCAGATCGCCGGTGTCTCCAAGGTCATCCATGCCGACGGCGCCAGCCTCAAGGACGGCCTGGCCGAGAACGTCGCCGCCCAGGTGCTGGCGATTGTGGGCAGTGGTGCCGGCAACTACAGCCACATCCTGTTCCCCTCGACCGCCTCGGGCAAGAACGTGGCGCCCCGCGTGGCCGCCAAGCTGGACGTGGCCCAGATCAGCGACATCACCAAGGTCGACTCCGCCGACACCTTCGAGCGCCCCATCTATGCGGGCAACGCCATTGCCACCGTGCAGTCCGCCGATGCCGTCAAGGTCATCACCGTGCGTACCACCGGCTTTGACGCAGCCGCTGCCACTGGCGGCTCGGCGGCCGTGGAAACGGCGGCTGCCGTGGCCGACAGCGGCAAGAGCGCCTTTGTGGGCCGCGAAGTGACCAAGAGCGACC
>NZ_BBXH01000067.1:0-1029 GCF_001010305.1 Comamonas sp. E6 | reverse complement strand
GGTCAACGTCACTCGCGAAGTGGACGGCGGCCTCGAAACCGTGGCCCTGGCTACGCCCGCCGTCATCACCACCGATCTGCGCTTGAACGAGCCCCGCTACGTCACCTTGCCCAACATCATGAAGGCCAAGAAAAAGCAGCTGGACACCTTCAAGCCCGAAGACCTGGGCGTGGACGTGACGCCCCGCCTCAAGACCGTGAAGGTCTCCGAGCCTGCCAAGCGCGGCGCTGGCGTCAAGGTGGCCGATGTGGCCGCCCTGGTCGACAAGCTGAAAAATGAAGCGAAAGTGATCTGACTCCCCCTGAGTCGCCTGCGGCGCCTTCCCCCAAAGGGGGACGACGGCCTTGGCTGCGGGGCGGCCCTTGCTGGCCGTCCCTCGCCAGGCTGCGCTGTTGCCAAGGGCTGAGGTCCTCTCTCGGACTTCGCCAGAACGTAAAGAAATTTAGAGGTTGAATATGACTTCTCTCGTTATTGCAGAACACGACAACGCTTCGATCAAGACCGCGACCCTGAACACCGTGACGGCCGCCAAGGCCTGCGGCGGTGATGTGCATGTGCTGGTGGTTGGCGAAGGTGCAGCCGCTGCAGCAGCCGCTGCCGCCCAGATCGCCGGTGTCTCCAAGGTCATCCATGCCGACGGCGCCAGCCTCAAGGACGGCCTGGCCGAGAACGTCGCCGCCCAGGTGCTGGCGATTGTGGGTAGTGGTGCCGGCAACTACAGCCACATCCTGTTTCCCTCTACCGCCTCGGGCAAAAACGTGGCGCCCCGCGTGGCCGCCAAGCTGGACGTGGCCCAGATCAGCGACATCACCAAGGTCGACTCCGCCGACACCTTCGAGCGCCCCATCTATGCGGGCAATGCCATTGCCACCGTGCAGTCCGCCGATGCCGTCAAGGTCATCACCGTGCGTACCACGGGCTTTGACGCAGCCGCTGCCACTGGCGGCTCGGCGGCCGTGGAAACGGCGGCAGCCGTGGCCGACAGCGGCAAGAGCGCCTTTGTGGGCCGCGAAGTGACCAAGAGCGATC
>NZ_BBXH01000066.1:0-1216 GCF_001010305.1 Comamonas sp. E6 | reverse complement strand
TGTATTGACCCAGTGAATTCCTGCTCAGGTGTTAACGTTGAAGGAAACGACGATGAGCACCCTGATGGAAGACGACATCAAGCGCTGGACAGCCAAGCGTAAGACAGCCCTTGTCCTGGACATCATCCAGGGCAAGACCACGATCTCGGAGGCCAGCCGGGCCTTCGACCTCAACCCCTCGGAGGTTGAGCAATGGGTCGATGAAGGCAAGCGTGGCATGGAGAACGCCCTGCGCACCAAGCCCTTGGAAATCAAAGAGCAGTACGAGAAGCAACTGCGCGAACTTCAGCAGGCCTATGGCGAAGCTATGTTGGAGCTGCGTGCCAGAAAAAAGCTGGCGTCCCTGCTGGGCAACGAGGACGAGAAATGATCCTCAGCCTTCAGCAGGGACTGGCCCAAGACGGATTCAAAGTCAGCCTGGTCAAGCTGTGCGATTGGTTCGAGATGCCCCGGCGCACGGTGTACTACCGCAGCACCAAGGCACCACCGAAGGTTCAGGAACACTTCGTCAAGCCCATCAAGGCCATGATCGAAGAGAACCCGTCGTTCGGCTATCGCACCGTGGCGCACCTGCTTGGCTTGAACAAGAACACCGTGCAGCGGGTCTTCCAGCTCAAGGGCTGGCAGGTGCGCAAGCGCCCGGTGGGCTTCAGGCCTCGCATCCAGGCATTGCCTTCTGTGGCCAAGGCGCCAGATGAGCGCTGGGCCACCGATCTGTGCCGCGTGTGGACAGGGCGTGATGGCTGGGCTTCGCTGGCCCTGGTGATCGACTGCTACAGCCGCGAGCTGCTGGGCTGGCACCTCAGCCGAAGTGGCCGATCCAAGACCGCTGAAGCGGCGCTGGAGCAGGCGTTGATTGCCAGGTACGGCTGTCTGGGCAAGGTCCGGCACCCGTTCCTGTTGAGGTCAGACAACGGTCTGGTGTTCACCAGCCGCAGCTACACGGCCTTGGTCAAAAGCTATGGCCTGCAGCAGGAGTTCATCACCCCGTACAGCCCGGAGCAAAACGGCATGGTCGAGCGCGTGATCAGAACGCTCAAAGACCAATGCGTGCACCGCCACCGCTTCGAGACACTGCAGCACGCCAGTCGTGTGATCGCAGATTGGATCGGCTTTTATAACCACCGGCGCCCTCATCAGGCGCTGGGCATGAAGACCCCCGCTGAGGCTTATGCTTTAGCAGCCTGACCTGTGCAGAAACCGCTGGGTCAATACA
>NZ_BBXH01000065.1:0-1232 GCF_001010305.1 Comamonas sp. E6 | reverse complement strand
CCCTGCTCGGTGGTTTGCGTTTCTGGGTTTCGGTGATCAAGGCTTCAAGACGGGCACGCAACTCAGCATCTGGCACCGCACCTTGCGCGCTCAAGGCAACAAGTTCGCCGAGCAGCGTTTTGTACATTGCGGCCCAATTGACGGTAGCGGGGACATCGGCGGCAGCCTGACGCCACAGATCGGCGATCCGGCGCTGCACCATAAGGATCAACTGGTCTGTGGTGGTGAACAGGCAATACCGAAGAAAGCATGCGACCTCCACGGTGCGCGCTGGCTCTTTGATCTTGGCTCCGGCTGAGGGCGGCCTGGAGACAAGTCGGCGCGCGTAGCGGCGCAAGATGAGATCGGGGATGTCTGCCAGGTGCTTATGAACGTCCAGCGTGTAAAGCAGGTCGATGCGCTCCAGTACCTCGCTGATTTGGCGGGTTGAGTGTTTCGCCGGTGCAGCCCATAGCCAACTCTGCTGGGTTTGTCCATCTGGGCGCAGCTCTGAAACTGAGGCTCGCCAGCGATCAAGTGTTGCTGGATCAACGCTGGCGGCGATGGCGGTGCCTGTTTCAACTTCAAGCTGGGCAAGTGCCGCCGCAATCAGTGTCCGAATTGCCCGCTCGTGCACGATCACCAGCTTGTTCTTGTACAGCCATTGACGCGCCCGCACGAGTAGCTGATCGCGGTCGGCGCAGCGCGCCACTTCGTCGCGCAGTTCACGTACCAGTGAGCGGCGCTGGTGCTCGCTCATCCACTGGAATCCAAGGACCGTGCAGGCTACTTGTTGGTGATCGAATAGCGTGCGCCCGCGTTCATACATGGCTCTCAGCGAGGCGACTTCTGGTGCTGCAATGCCAAGCTCGTTGCCAAGGTGGCGCCACAAGGCTACTGGAATTACCCGAAAGGCACCGAGCAAACGCCCACTCATGCGCAGGAAACCAATATGGAGCGCCAGACCAAGCTTGTGGGAATCACCTCGGCGTGCATTGATTGCGTCGCGCTCGGCACCATCGAAGGTGAAAAATGCCTTCATCTCGAAGTCGCTGATATCGCGGGGGAGCCCACGCATCCCCAAAAACGTTGTGTGCCAACCCTGCATCGTGAACCTCAAAAGTGGGAGGCCACCATACCCGTTTACAAAGCGAACAGGAAAGTCAATGAAATCAACGGTCTACCCAGACCACCCCCGCGCCAGTGCTAGCTTTGCGTACCGTCACTTATTGCACTGAAAACGAGGAGACCCC
>NZ_BBXH01000064.1:0-1332 GCF_001010305.1 Comamonas sp. E6 | reverse complement strand
GAGGGTGTGCAGAATTTTGTGTAAACGGACAATCAACCGCCGGCGCAAGCCGGACTGTCCGTAAGCACAATGAGCACCAAGAAACACGACGTACCCGAAGAACTGCTGTCTGGCCTGCTGGCCAACTACAAGAAGCCCGAAGACCTCATCGGCGAGAACGGCCTGCTCAAGCAGTTGACCAAGCTGCTGGTGGAGCGAGCCCTAGACGCCGAACTGACCGAGCATCTGGGCCACGAACGCAACGAAGCGGTAGCCAACACCACTGGCAACACCCGCAATGGCAAGAGCAAGAAGACCCTCAAGGGCGATTTCGGCGAGTTGCCCATCGAGGTGCCACGTGACCGCCATGGCAGCTTCGAGCCCCAGCTCATCCCCAAGCACCAGACCCGCTGGGCCGGCTTCGACGACAAAATCATCTCGCTGTACGCCCGCGGCATGACGGTGCGCGAGATACAGGCCCACCTGGAGGAGATGTACGGCACCGAGGTCTCGCCCAGCCTGATTTCCTCGGTGACCGACGCCGTGGCCGATGAGGTCAAGACCTGGCAAGCCCGCCCGCTCGATGCAATCTACCCCATCGTCTATCTGGACTGCATCCATGTGAAGGTGCGCGAGGGCGCTGTGCGGGTCAAGGCGGTGTACTTGGCCATCGGCATCACCATGACGGGTGACAAGGAGGTGCTGGGCCTGTGGCTGGCGCAAACCGAGGGTGCCAAGTTCTGGCTGCAGGTCGTCACCGAACTTCGCAACCGGGGCGTGCAGGACATCTTCATCGCCTGCGTCGACGGGCTCAAAGGCTTCCCCGACGCCATTGAGGCGGTATTCCCCAAGGCGGTGGTGCAACTGTGCATCGTGCACATGGTGCGCCACAGCCTGAACTACGTCTCGTGGAAGCGTCGCAAAGAAGTGGCCGCCGACCTGCGACGCATCTACACGGCAACCACCGCCGAGGAGGCCGAGCTGATGCTCGGTGAATTCGAGGCCCGCTGGGATGCCGAGTACCAACCCATCGGCCAGTCCTGGCGCAGGAACTGGAGCCGGCTGATTCCGTTCTTTGACTACCCACCCGAAATCCGCAAGGTCATCTACACCACCAACGCCATCGAGTCGGTCAACATGAGCCTGAGGAAGCTGACCAAGAACCGGGGCTCGTTCCCCAGTGACGAAGCGCTGACCAAACTGTTCTATCTGGCCCTGCGCAACATCAGTCAGAAGTGGACCATGCCCATCCGGGATTGGAAGGCTGCGCTGACCCGCTTTACCATTCAGTTCGGAGACCGCATCTCCGTCAATTGAAGTCCGAACCGTTTACACAAAAATTCGGACACGCCC
>NZ_BBXH01000063.1:0-1366 GCF_001010305.1 Comamonas sp. E6 | reverse complement strand
AGTTTGCAATGCCTGCGATGAGCTTCGCCATATGTATCGCTCCTCCCGTTGGTTTTGAATTGACTGACCAGAGGCCCCCTTGAGTGTTTGAAGCATGTGCCGCGCCTGAGAAACTTGGGCTTGGCGTGATCGCACCTGTGGGTGCAGTGGATGCTCGCCGGTGTAGGCTTGGTGCCGGTCACGCTGGCCGAAGCGGCTCTACCGAACCTTTCTACTTGTGGCTGTACTCCTCTGTGCCACAAAGGGTCCGAGCCTTCATATCTGTGCTGAATTTGCTCTGCTACAAACAGAAGCGGAGCCAGTTGTAGGAAAGGAAGATACTACTGGCGAGGGCAAAAGTGGACCGCTCCTGTTCTAGCTCACTGCCTACTCTGACTGTACTGAGTGGCCGACCCCACTCGAACTGAAGCCGGCATCTAAATCTCAATCAATTGAATTAGATAGCGACTAAATGTTCGTACAAAATGATCGAGCCAATACCGATCAGCAGGACACCGCCGATGGCTTCGGCCCAGCGCCCAGCAATATTCCCCAGTACACGCCCGACCATCACGCCCAACGTCACCATTGCGAATGTTGCGAAGCCGATAGCGAGAGCAACGGTGGCGATGCTTACGTCCAGAAAAGCAAGTCCTACGCCCACGGCCATGGCATCAATGCTTGTTGCAAATCCAGTTGCAACTAATAGCCAGAAGCCATGTCGTGCAGGTTTCCTGGGCTCTTCACCATCAGGCACTTTGATTGCCCCGATCAACATTCTTCCACCTAGCACCAGAAGCAGCACAAAGGCGATCCAGTGGTCCCAGGCCTTGACGTAATCTGAAGCCGCATAGCCCAGCGCCCAACCTACCAAGGGTGTGATGGCTTCGATGACACCGAAGATGGCGCCAGTCCTCAATGCTTCAGACCAGCGCGGTTTGAGTAGCGCAGAACCTTTGCCGACGGCTGCGGCAAAGGCATCGGTGGACATGGCAAAGGCCAGGAGCAAGATAGAAGCGGCATTCATGGGGAATTCATTCTTAACGGTCGGGCATGAGCACAACGGCATCTCACCGCGGCCCGAGCTCGTCGCGATGAAATGCCTATGGTCTCGCCAACCGAAGAACGGATGCATACGCCACAGCAAATTGAATGCCGAGTATGTTCACGCATGCGCTTCCAGGGTGGAAGCAGGCTACTCCCCAAGGGGGACTAAAGTTTACAAGCGATCAAAATGCTTGAGGAACATAGCCTTTTTTGAGTTCTGGGCTTTAGAAATGGCTCGCATTTTCAAAGCGCTGGCCTCTAGCAAGAAAGCTACGTCGATACCGCCATTAGGGCTGTCCATGCACTCCCCTGTTGATTTCCACTCAAAACGGGGATGCGG
>NZ_BBXH01000062.1:0-1386 GCF_001010305.1 Comamonas sp. E6 | reverse complement strand
GCAATCCACCGAACTTAAGCCGCTCGCTTGTATGACTGCGAAGGATGAGGCTTGGTGTGAGTGGGGTTTCTGGGCCGGGATCGGCCAGGGATGTGTCGAGTCCAGCAGCGCGAGAGCGTGATCACCCAGTCATGAATGCCTTGAGCGATCCCGCCCGCAATGAGCAGCATGGAGCCAATGCTGCGCGAGAACAGTTTGGCTGCTGCCGCACGGTTGACCTGTCGTCTCACGCCCTCGGGCTCGCCCGAGGCCATGGGCACCGCCCGATTGAGCAGCGCCGCCAGATTGTCCGCCAGCACCTTGGTGGCCAGATCCACCAGCAAGGCATGCTGGCTCAGCCCGCTGACACTCTCCAGGCCCAGCCGGTGCTTCAGGCGTTTGAACGCCTCTTCGATGCGCCAGCGCCCGTGATACAGATCGGCCAACTCGGCCACCGAGGCCACGTCCTCGGTCAGGGATGTCAGCAGCACCCGGGTGCGCCCGCTGGAGCTGACGTGGCGCACCAGACGAGCGTGCATACACGCCGGCCCATCCAGCTCCCACGTGCTGGCCTGTTGCGCATCGCTGGGCGAGAGCCAGCTCCAGCATTCGCTGTGGTCACTGCGCAGGAAGCTGCGCGCAGCGCCCCAGCCGTGGGTACTGTCGCAGCGGATGACAAAGTCAATGCCGCGCTGTGCCAGCGCCTGCACCAGCCAGGAGGCTGGATAGCCTCGGTCCAGGATCAGCACATCACCCCGGCGCAGCCGATCAAGCTGGTCAAAGAGCATCTGGCGCTCGCCCTCAAGTTCGGTACCTACGGCCACATGCAGCATCAGATCGTTGCTCGGCAGGTACAGGCCCAGGGCGCGCTGAACGGGCGCGGCCAGCGAGCGGGTGCGCAGACAAGCACGCTGGGCGGGAGCGAGCAGCGTGCCATCGGCGCAGACCAGGCGGCGGCCCTTGAACAGGTGCAACTGGCCCCTGGCTTCTACAGCGGTGATCAAACGCTCATTGAGCGCCCACAGGGCGGGTACATGCAGTTTGGAGCGGGCCTTGGCCAGGGCGCGATCAGAGACCAGATCGGCGGTGCTTGTGACAGACCCGAGGCTGGCAAAGAAGGCATCGAGTTCGCTTTGCACGCTGGCGCCCCGAAAGCTGAGCAGGGCGCCCAGGAGCGTGGGCAAAGGCAGCTTGCGGGCGCGGGTGAAAGCCTGGGGGTGATCGGGGCTGCGGGCCATCTCGGCAAAGGCCGGGCTGTGCAGGTGATCAGAAAAATCGGTCAGGATGGTGGACTGTGCAAAATCACAGTATTGAGGCAGAAATCATGCCAACCTCAGAAGAAAATCAAACAAAATCAATGACTTACGGATTGTACCTGCTTAAGTTCGGTGGATTGGACCAGGGAGG
>NZ_BBXH01000061.1:0-1460 GCF_001010305.1 Comamonas sp. E6 | reverse complement strand
ATAAATACTGTTCAGATACGAAGCACCGGCACTGGCTGATGCCGCAAATGGAGCGCTGCGCCGCGATGCCGAACATTGAAGTTGCTCATCTTGCGCTTGACGCCGCGCGGGTTCAGGCGCCCACGACTGCTCACGCAGCGCCCGCGCGCGATCTCGGCCAGCAGGGCCTCGCGCCAGGCAGGCAAACGCTCAGGGGGAAACGGCCGCAGCTTGCGGCATCTTGCGCTTGATCACGCGCACGGCGTGCATGAAGCTCAGGCGATCCGGATCGAGTTCGCGCGCCCAGGCCGCCTGCGCCATCAACTGGCGAATCGCAAAGTGCGCCAGCAGCAGCCCCCACAGCTCCTGCTGCACCAGCTCGGGCGTCTTGCTGCGCAGCACCGTGCTGTTGGCGCGCAAATGCGTCTTGAACTCATCGAACACCCCCTCGATCTCCCAGCGCTCGTGGTACAGCGCGGCCAGCTCCAGGGCCGGCGCCGCATCGGGGTCCAGGAGGTTGGTCAGCAGCCGGTAGCTGCCCTGCGCCGGCGTGGCCGAGCCCTCGAGCGCGTAGTCGATCACACGCACCGTTTGCCCTGCGCGCCGCGCGCGGTCGTCGCTGTCGAACACGCGGCTCAGGTACGAGCCATCGGGCAACATCTGCTCTACCGGCAGCTTGAGGTTGGATTTGACCCGCCAGGCCAGCTTGGCGCCCGTAGCGCAGGCGGTCTGCCAGAGCTTGAAGCCGTAGAAGTTGCGGTCGGCCAGCACCAGCATCTCGGGCGTGAGCTTGGCGGGCAGCAACTGGGCGGCCATGACCTGCTCGCTGTGGCCGTAGGGTGCGATGCCGGCTGCCACCACCGCGTGCGTGCCGCATTCCACCAGGCCCAGAACGCGCGCCTGCGGGAAGGCGCTTTGGCCGCGCGAGGCGCCCGGGTAGCCGAAGAACTTGGCGTTGGCCGCCTCGTCGGCCACGTCCATGCAGCTGCCGTCCAGGGCCATCACGCGCAATCCCCGGTACCACGCCCCTGGCGCCCCCGGCGCGGCCAGCGGGCGCAGCACCCGATCGGCCAATTGGCGCATGACCTCGGGGCCCAGCCGGCTGCGCGCCTGCGAGATCGCGGACTTGCTGGCCTGCACCGCCTCAGTGTGGCCGCCGCCGAGCCATTGCAGGCCTTCGCACACCACGCGCAGCACTTCCTCCAGCGGCGCTTCGCGCCACAGCGCCAGCGCCATCACGTAATACACCACTGCCGGCGCGGGCAGCAGCCGCTCCCGCTGGCTGGCCTTGCCGGTCTCGGCCAACACTTCTTCGATCAACGTCCGTGGACACACGCTGGCCAGCACCCCGGCGCTGATCAAATGCGCAACGTCAACTCTCGACGGCAGCGTCTTGCGTGTTCTGGCCATCACCCTCATCCATTGAAGCTTCGATGGATGAGGATTATGGCTTTAAAAATACTATCTGAACAGTATTGGGG
>NZ_BBXH01000060.1:0-1567 GCF_001010305.1 Comamonas sp. E6 | reverse complement strand
CATAAATCTTGGACGGTTATGCAGCAATCCCGAGGGCCCTGCGGTACTCAACAGGGCTCCGTGCCCCTAACGAGATCTTGATCCGTTGCTCGTTGTACCAACGGATGTACGCGTCCAGAGCTTGCGTGAACTGCTCAATGCTCGTGGTTTGCCAGTCGCGGGCATAAAACAATTCGTTTTTGAGCCGCCCGAAGAAGCCTTCACAGGCCGCATTGTCCGGTGAGTACCCCTTACGTGACATCGAGCGCACTAACTTGGCATCAGCGATGCGTGACAACCATCCTGGCCAGCGATAGTGGGCACCACGGTCTGAGTGAACCACAGGTTGCACTTCGCTGTCATTGAGCTTGGCGATCGCGGCATCCAGCATCGTGTTGACCAGTTCAGCGTCGGGGCGTGTTCCGATAGACCAGCTCACCACCATTCCATCGAAGCAATCGATCATGGGCGACAGGTAGACTTTGCCGGCGGGTAGTTGGAACTCCGAGATGTCGGTCAGCCACTTCTGGTTAGGCGCAGTGGCATTGAAGTCGCGATTCAGCAAGTTCTCAGGTGCAGGGCTAATCTCTCCCAAGTAGGAGCCGTAGCGGCGTCGTTTGGGCGCAGCGGCCACCAGCCCTTCCTGCTTCATCAGGCGCCGGACCACCTTCTCCGAGATCCACACGCATTGCCTGACCAGTGAGGCCTGGATGCGACGGTAGCCATAGCAGCCATGGTTGCGCTCGAAGATGTCCGTGATCGTTCGGCGCACCGCGACATACTTTTCGTCAGCGTTGAGCCGAGCTCGATGGTAGAAGTACGAGCTGCGAGCCAGGACTAGCGAGGCGAGCAACTCGGCAAGTGAGTATTCATGGCGCAGGGCATCAACCAGAAGTGTCTTCTCACGATTGCTCAGGAGATGAAGGTCGATGCCCTGGTCCTTTTTTAGGAGCTCGTTCGCCTTCTTCAATAACTCCTGTTCCAACTGCAACCGCCTCACTTGACGACGTAGCGTCTGGAGTTGCTGCTCCAACTGGGACAGCTCCGAACCCGTTGAAGAATCATTGAAGCGCTTCATCGATGCGAGAGCCTCTGGCCCCAATAGTTGATTGCGCCAGTTGTACAGCGTCTCTCGACACACGCCAACGTCGTCAGCAATGGCTTGGACGCGTCCTTGACGTGTGCACAGTGCGAGCACCGCAGCGTGCTTCTGCTCGTTCGACGATGCTCCAAGCAGGCGTGGCCGAGCCCGGGGATTGAGCTCTTGAACCCAAGCGTGAAGTGAGGCCCTCCCGGGATAGCCAAGAGCCTTGATTGTGAAAGCCACGCAGCGCCCGTGCGTCAGATAGTGTTCGACGGCCCGAGCCTTTTGCTCAGCGGTGAACTTCGGTGGGCGAACAACCGCTGTCTTCAAGGCTCGACCCTGCTCGTACTCGCGGTGCCAGCTCTTGAGCGAATTCTTGGTGGGATAGCCCAACTGCTGAATGGTTGCCGCGACTCGTTTGCCTAGCTGGATGTAGAGCGTCACCGCGCGGATTCGATCTTCGTATGAATACATGAACTACCTCTCAGTAGTCCAAGATTTCAT
>NZ_BBXH01000059.1:0-1970 GCF_001010305.1 Comamonas sp. E6 | reverse complement strand
GGGGTCTCCTCGTTTTCAGTGCAATAAGTGACGGTACGAAAAGCTAGCACTGGCGCGGAGGTGGTGTTGGTAGATCGTTGATTTCATTGACTTTCCTGTTCACTTTCAAATCTGCGATTCGTGGCGTCAAACCGTGGTCGGTTTCATCCATTGGTGCCAGTTATCGATGCATTTGGCCGCGAAGGCAGGATTTGGTCAGCATAGCGGTCAACCGGGAAGCGAAACACACCCCGCAAGTTGATGCTCTCCAGCCTGGTGGGCGCAATCTTCCCGATCAGTTCCGGTGGAATGACCTGGCGGCGGTTCGACCAGCGATCCAGGACCGCCTGCATCTGTGAGGTATTCCACGCCATCACGATGTTGGCCATCAGGCTCAACGCATCGGCCACAGCCTGCATTTCATCGACACGTTTGGCCTGCGCCGGGCTGATCCGGCCGGTATAAATGGCGCGCTTGAGGGCGTTAACAGCCTCGCCCCGATTGAGCACCCGGCGCAACTCGTTCCTGAAAGCGTCCTTGACAAAGTAGTCAGCCAAAAACGCCGTACGCAGCAACCGCCCCAATTGCACGCCAGCCTCATAGATTGGATCGCCCTGGGCGGCAGAACCGAACCGCGCAAGAGCTGCCACCGCACTGGCATGTCCGCTCATGACCGAGGCTGCCAGGTGCACCAGACTATCCCAATGCTTTTCGATCAAAGCGACGTCGACATTGGCTTCGCACACCGCAGCGATTTCTGCGGGCACTTTGGTGCCGCGTGGCACAAAGAGGTGGCGCTGTTTGAGTTCCTTCAACCGCGGGCAAAGATCAAAACCAAGCAAACGGGCATGTGACATGGCAAAGTCGGTGTAGCCATGGGTATCCACAGCAAGCTGGCTGGTCTCCAGCTTTTCTTGGCGGATGACACCTTCAATGGCCACGCCCGCCTGGCGCTCATTGAGCACAAAGGGCTGCGCATGGAAGATGCCCCACCGGTCTTTTACATGGGAGTAGATTCCAATGGAAGGTGTGTTGCGCCGAGGATCAAGCCGGGCTTGCCACACCCGTTTGGTGGTCTCCATGCTCATCATGTCAGAAGATGCCAAATCGGACCGCCCCCAGGTGGCGGCAATCGGGTGTCGCTGCATGAATTCCAGCACAGCCTGGCAGGCCTGGCTCAGACGCCGTTCGTCCCGCGCCCAGCGCATGGCCTGGCGAATGCTGGTGGCAGACAATTGCGGAATCATGCGCGCGCATTCGACCGCAGTCAGACTGGTGCCGTGGGCCATGATGCCGGCATAGACCATCAGCAGCTCGTCGGTAGAGCGCGGCTCACGTCCGAGCATGATCCAGCTAAAGCGCACCTGGGCGTCAACGGCCAGAATCACTTCCGGCAATTGAACCTCACCGATGCGGTGATCCAAAGCCGCGCGCAGCTTGGTCACTTCTGGGTCTTCGTCCTCTGCGGGCAATGGCGACAAATGGAGTTCATCATCCACGCGCAGTACGCCACTGCGGGCTGCAGCGGCCACCGCATCGACACCGGCAGTTACTCTGGCCAGCAAAGGCTTCAAGAAAGTGGCAGCCTTGCTGGGTAACGATAGACGGGCATAGTGTTTCTTGGACTCTGCCTGCCAACGCTCGTCCGTGAAGAACAAGCGCGCACGACCCCGAAAGCTCAGGCTGTGCTCAATCCAGACCGAGCCATTGCGCACCGCGCGGCGCAGGGCAAACAGGGTGGCCACCTCCAACGCCTGAAACGCCCGTTCCCGGTCTGGGCTGGAGATCGAAACCTGCCAGATCATTCCCAGACTTGGTGCCACCACTTCAACTGGCAGCTTTCTGGATCCTTTGAGATATAAAGCTTGCAGCTTGGCAAGGTACTCGATGGCAGGATGCTCGCCGGTGGCCTGCCAGGGCAGCTTTGCAATGGCGACGAGCAACGACCGCACGGGGCGAATTCCATCAATCAATCCCTCGCGGACCAGGGA
>NZ_BBXH01000058.1:0-2676 GCF_001010305.1 Comamonas sp. E6 | reverse complement strand
GAGCCAGCAGAGTGGCGGAGGTACCAGCCGAGCGAGCGATCTGAGCACCAGCACCGATCTTCAGTTCGATGCAGTGGATGGTCGAGCCCACGGGGATGTTGCGGATAGGCAGGGTGTTGCCCACGCGGATAGGAGCTTCGGAGCCGCTGATGATGGTAGCCCCGACTTCCAGGTTGCGAGGAGCAATGACGTAGCGACGCTCGCCGTCTGCGTAGCACACCAGAGCGATGTGGGCAGTACGGTTGGGGTCGTATTCAATGCGCTCAACCTTGGCGGGGATACCGTCCTTGTTGCGCTTGAAGTCCACCACACGGTAGTGGTGCTTGTGACCACCGCCCTTGTGGCGAGTTGTGATGTGACCGTTGTTATTACGACCGGCCTTCTGGAATTGAGCTTCCAGCAGGGGGGCAAAACCCTCACCCTTGTGCAGGTGGTCGCGAGTAACCTTCACCGCGCCGCGTTGGCCGGGGGTCGTAGGTTTGAGCTTGATAACAGCCATGATTACGCAGCCTCCCCAGACAGGTTCAGCTCTTGACCGGGCTTGAGCATCACGTATGCCTTGCGCACATTGTCGCGACGGCCCACGGTCTTGCCAAAGCGCTTGGTCTTGCCCTTGGTGTTCACCACAGACACGCCAGCCACTTCAACCTTGAACATCAATTCCACAGCGGCCTTGATTTCGGGCTTGGTAGCGTTCTGCAGCACCTTGAATGTCACAGCATTGGACTTTTCAGCAACCAGAGTGGCCTTTTCGGACACGATGGGAGCGACCAGCACTTGCATCAGACGACCTTCGTCAAACTTGGTAGTGCTCATGCGAACATCTCCTTGAGTTTGTCGATCGCACCCTTGGTGACGAGCACTTTCTTGTAGTGCACCAGCGACACGGGGTCTGCATAGCGCGGCTCAACCACGAACACGTTCTTCAGATTGCGGGATGCCAGGTACAGGTTCTCGTCGATTTCTTCAGCGATCACCATCACCGACGAAGACAGGTTCATAGCCTTGAACTTGTCTGCCAGCACCTTGGTCTTGGGGGTATCCAGCGTCAGGGATTCCACAACTGCCAGACGGCCTTCGCGGGCCAGCTGAGACAGGATGGAAGCCATACCGGCGCGGTACATCTTCTTGTTGATCTTCTGCGAGAAGTTTTCTTCGGGCAGATTGGGGAAGATGCGACCGCCGCCACGCCACAGAGGCGAGGAGGACATACCAGCACGTGCACGGCCTGTACCCTTTTGCTTGAAAGGCTTGGCAGTGGTGTGACGCACTTGTTCACGGTCCTTCTGGGCGCGAGTGCCTTGACGTGCGTTGGCACGGTAGGCAGTCACCAGCTGGTGGACCAGATCTTCGTTGAATTCACGACCGAACACAGTCTCGGGAGCTTCCACCTTGGAAGCGGCCTGGCCTTGTTCATTCAGGAGTTCGAGCTGCATTAGTTCGCTCCTTTGGAAGCTTTAGCCTTGATCGCGGGGCGCACGGAAACGAAGCCACCCTTGGCACCAGGAATGGCACCCTTGATCAACAGCAGTTGGCGTGCTTCGTCGATACGAACCACGTCGAGGTTTTGAGTAGTGACGGTTTCGTCGCCCATGTGGCCAGTCATACGCTTACCGGGGAACACGCGACCGGGGTCTTGTGCCATACCGATAGAACCGGGAACATTGTGCGAACGGCTGTTACCGTGCGAAGCGCGCTGCGAACTGAAGTTGTGGCGCTTGATCGTGCCGGCGTAACCCTTACCGATGGAGGTGCCTTGCACGTCCACCTTCTGGCCAACGCTGAACAGCTCTGCCACAGGCAGAACGGCACCAGCGGCATACTTGCCAGCGGTTTCATCAGTCACGCGGAATTCACGGGTCACTTCACCGGCTTCGACACCCGCCTTGGCGAGGTGGCCGGCTTGAGGCTTGGTCACGCGAGAAGCCTTGCGTGCACCGAAAGTGACCTGCAGGGCCACATAGCCATCGTTCTCTTGGGTTTTGACCTGAGTCACGCGGTTGTTAGAAACATCCACCACTGTGACAGGCACTGCGTCCCCATCATCAGTGAACAGACGCATCATGCCCACCTTGCGACCCAGCAACCCCAGGGAGTTGCTCAGACTCATTTGTTTGCTCCAAAACTTTTGCCGCTGAAACTGCAATTGGCCCAGCGTTGTGCTTTAGCAATCATGCCTAGCACACAAAAGAAGGTTAATAAAACTTCGCATCAAAGGCGAAGCTCCAAATTTTAACGCGAACTGCTTTTTCAAGCAAGTTCGCGTTAAACAAAGACCCTTAAAAGCCTCTTGCGAGGCTTCCAAAACTCTTATTGCAGTTTGATCTCGACGTCCACACCTGCGGGCAGGTCCAGCTTCATCAGAGCGTCAACAGTCTTGTCAGTCGGATCCACGATGTCCATCAGACGCTGGTGCGTACGGATTTCGAACTGGTCACGGCTGGTCTTGTTGACGTGAGGCGAACGCAGGATGTCGAAGCGCTTCATGCGTGTCGGCAGGGGCACGGGACCCTTGACGATGGCGCCGGTACGCTTGGCGGTATCAACGATTTCGGCTGCAGACTGGTCGATCAGCTTGTAATCGAAAGCCTTCAGACGGATGCGGATTTTTTGCTTAGACATTGTTAATTCCTAGCTTTTCTAAGAATTAGGCAATGATCGTGGCAACCACACCAG
>NZ_BBXH01000057.1:0-5065 GCF_001010305.1 Comamonas sp. E6 | reverse complement strand
GACGTTTGGGCTTGCGGCGGGTGTCATGCTCGGTGTCTGCCGTGTCGCCACGATCCTTGGCGGCCGCCTTCAGTGCTGCAAGTTGTGCTTCCAGATCCGCCTGGTCGGCCGCCAGCGTTTCTTCAAACAACTGGCGCTGCTCGGCATTCATGCGCTCGGTCTTGGCATCAAAGCGCCAAGCCTTCAGGCGGCGCAGCTCAAACAGGATGCTCTGGATACGCGCTTCCTTGAACTCGATGGCCTTCGCCTGCGAGTCAATTTGCTGGCTTTGCTGGCCAATGTGCTGGAGGACCTTGGCCGCCAACGCTGCAGCGGCCTCAGGGCCCAGACCGACGAAGTCCTGAGCGCTGAGGGTGTGCACGTTGAGCATGCTGTCATTGTGCAAAAGGCGCACAGCGATTGGAACTAGGGCATCTGCCAATTGCCCTGCGCCACAGTCGTCACAAGTGCGTAATGGTCTGCATTTGTTCCAGCCGACTCCAGGGAAGGCCGAGCACCAGCGCATCGAATTGCGGCTTGGTCAATGTGATGGATGTCGCCATATCGGCACCACCGCGTGGCCATTCAAAACCACCCTGATTGAGCCGGCGCGCAGCACACCACAGGCCGAAGCCATCGTGCAGCAGTAGTTTGATGCGGTTGCCACGGGCGTTGGCAAACAGGTATCCATGGTGGGCCTGGGCAACCCCGAACACCTGCACCACCCGGGCCAGCAAGCGCTCCGTTCCCATGCGCATGTCGATGGGAGCCGTTGCCAGCCACAGCGCGTCGATGCGGATCATCGCAGCCACTCGCGTAGCCAGGCCGCGCACTCTGCCGCGGCGGCAACGGGCCAGCGCACTTCAATAGTGGCAGCGCCTCGGCGCAGCTCCATATGAATGTCCGGCAGCGCGGGTGCGGCCTGCTGTGCACAGGGCAAGGCCAGTGCAACGAAGCCGGCACATTCGGGCCGTTGCCGCGTGCCGTCCGCCGGCGCCTGGCGGGCCTTGCGGCGCCATTTATGCACGAGATTGGCGTTAAGCCCATGGGCCAGTGCGATCGCTGCGACGGAAGCGCCTGGCTGGCTGCATTCGCTCAAAACTTGCGTCCTGAACGCCTCGCTGTGAGGCCGTCGGGCAAGCGTTTTGGAGTGTTCCATGAGGTGTCCACTTGAGTTCTTGGTGGGCACCATCGTCGCCTGGCTACGCTACTGATTCAATATGTGATGCCTAGCCGCATACTGTAGGACTCTCAACTTGTCAATGCTTTCAATGTCGCGCATCCTCATCGGCAGTGGGCTAATTGAAATTTTTTGAAGTAACTCCGTTGGCATGTCAATATCCTCTTTGAAAATAGGGGGTGCGGAGGAATTCTTGGATTACTCAGTGGGCTGCTGCCGGTTCTGTGGACACCGGCCTAAGCTTCTTGAGCTTTCTCGAACTGTATGGGACTGACGTAGCCAAGCGTCGAATGGCGCCGGGTCGGGTTGTAGAACCTCTTGATGTAATCGAACACATCATCACCATCGGCCAGACTCCTCGGTGTTTCGCCATAAAGCCGAACTTCACAACGCCTGCCTTGCAAAGTAGGCCGCCGCTTTTTTCACCAGGTCGGGCTCCATCCTGAGCTTGGCGTTTTCCCTCTTGAGGCGCTCAATTTCGGCCTGCTCGGGCTTCATCACGCCTTGGCCAGGAAAAGCCTGCTGCGGGTCAGCCGCCAGTTCGCGTATCCATATGCGTAGTGCGTTCTCGTGAACATCAAGGTCTCGTGCAGCCTGCGCCACTGGCACACCTCGATTTTTGACCAGCTTTACAGCTTTCAGTTTGAATTCTCGGCTGAATTGCCGTTTCTTTTCCATAACCATCTCCGGTTTCACCTTCACACCTTAACAAGGTGTCTACGAAACCGGCAGCAGCCCATGGGGGCAGGTTGCCGGCTAGATGATTTTCAGAACCCTATAGCCGCATGCCGTAAGGCCCCAGCTTCTCCGTCACCATGGCGATAGTGCGGTCCAGCAGCCGGTCTAGGCCGTGCGCCTCCCAGCTTTTTTCATTCCCCGAATGGGTCCGCCGCACGATGTACAGCGTCGATTTGAGCGGGAATCCCGAGATGCGTTTGGCCACCAGGCGCCCAGATTCAAGTTCCCGGGCGACCGAGCCATAGGGCATGATGCTGCTGGCTTCGCCCTGCAGCACAAGGTCCCGGATCGCGGCGATCGACTGGACCTCATACGCGACCTTCAGGTCGGCCAGCGGCACACCCGCGGCACGCGACAGGATGCGGCGGCCGATGTCCCTTCGCGAGCCCAGCGCGAGCTTGCTGTTCAAGACCTCCTCCATCGCAATCTCCGCCGGGGCTTTTTTCTTGCCGGCCGCGGTGACGAAAAGAATCTCTTCCTCCATCACCGCCGTTAGCAGCAGCTTGGGGCGCGGCTCTATTTCGTAGGCCAGGGCCACGTCGAGCTCTTCGCGCTCTATCGCGTCGGCCAGGAAAAAGCTGGGCCCTTCCACCAGGCTGAAGGCCAGGTCGTCAAAATCACGCTCGGCCATGAGCTGGAGGTGGGTGCCCACTAGCAGCGTGAGGCTGGTCGTCAGCCCCAGCGACACCGGCTCCCGCGCGGCGTTGTGAAGCTGGGTCACGTCTTTGCGCGTCTGCTCCAGCTGCTCAAAGATCAGGTTGGCCCGGCTGTAAAGCAGCTGGCCGGCCACGGTGGGCTCCACACCGCGCGAATGCCGGTGCAGCAGGGTCACTCCCAGCTCCGCTTCCAGCTCGCGTATGTGCAGGCCCAGCGCCGGCTGCGCCACATGCAGCTTTTTGGCGGCGCGTGTAATGTTGCACAGGTCCACCGCGGTCACAAAATAGCGGAGTTGCTTGAGGTTCAAGAAGCCTGTCCCCTGTATTCAGCCGAAAAATTCACAGCAAAGAAAAAACGAAAAAAGGACGTCATGGAATCCCATGCGTCCTTCAGCCGGAACAGCGCAGCACTTATTCGATGCTGATTTTCGCGTCGTTTATCACTTTTTCCCAGCGCGCCGAGTCTTCCTTGTTGCGCTGCTTGATCTCGTCCCGCGTCAGGCTCAGCGGCTCCACGCCCTGCACCGCCAGGATTTTGCGGGCTTCTTCGGTCGAGAAAACTTTTTTGGCTTGTGCAATCCACTTTTCAATCACTTCATTGGGTGTGCCGTTTGGCGCCACCAAGAACACCCACACGCTGCCTTCATAACCCGGCAGGCCGGATTCGGCAATCGTCGGCGTGTCGGGCAGGGCGGACACGCGTTTTTTCGTGGTCACGCCCAGGGCCTTCAGTTTGCCAGATTTGATGTGCTGCAGCACGGCCGTGATCGGCGAGAACACCATGTCGATCTGGCCCGCCAGCAAATCGTTCACGGCCAGCGAGGTGCCCTTGTAAGGCACATGCACCATGTCTACCTTGGCCATGGTCTTGAACAGCTCCGCCGCGAGGTGGTGCGTGGTTCCGGCGCCGGCCGTGCCGAAGGTCAGCTTGCCCGGGTTGGCTTTCGCATACGCAATCAGTTCCGGAACCGTCTTCGCCGCCACCTTGGCGCTCACCGTCAGCACCAGCGGGATGTCGGCCAGGGTTGCCACCGGCGTCAGCTCGCGGTCCACGTTGAAAGGCAGGCGCTTGTACAGCAGCGGCGCGACAGACCACAGCTCATTCGGGATCACCATCAGCGTGTAGCCGTCCGGCTTGGACTTCGCCACATAACTCATGCCGATCTGGCCGCTCGCACCCGGGCGGTTTTCCACAATCACGCTGCCGCCGAAATCCGCGTCCATCTTCGAGGCCAGGTAGCGCGCCACATAGTCCGTGCCGCCGCCCGCGGAATAGCCGTCGATGATACGGACAGGATGGTCGGGATAGGGGTCGGCCGCCGTCGCTTGCGTTGCGGCCAGAATGCCCGCGCACAACAGGAAGAGCGTTTTCTGGATCATGGGGTGCATACACATACCTCTGAAAGAAAAAAAGTGGAAGGTAGTTGTAGAAGAAGAATGAAGAAGAAGAGGAAAAAACGCCGCTTTATGCAGCCAGAGTTACCGGGGCCTCGATGGTGCGCAAATACGCCAGCGTGGCCTCCAGCGACACCACGTCGGCATACTTGGCCTGCAGGTCGAACAGGCTCTGGTCGTGCGCCGCCACAGAACGGTCGCCTACCGCCTCGCGAACCACCATGGGCCGGAAGCCGTTCTGGCACGCATCCACCGCGCTGGCCCGCACACAGCCGCTGGTCGACGTGCCCACAATGATCAGCGTGTCGGCCCTCGCGCTGACTAGCCGTGAAACCAGGTCCGTTCCAAAAAAGCAGGACGCATATTTTTTGTATATCAAGGCATCACGCGGCCCCATAGCCAGCCGCGGGTCCACTTCATGCCCGTCACCCGCCGCCATCAGGCTGGCCGTGCCTTTTTGCTTGAGCGCCCAGACACCCGCATCGCGCAGCTGTGCATCGTCATAACGCACACTCGTAAAAATGACCTGGATGTCTTTCTGGTGCGCGATATCCAGCAAGGCATTCGTCGCCCTGATCTGCGTTGTCAGGTCTGCGCCCAGCGGGCGGTTCGCATCGGTAAAACCCTTGGTCAGGTCCACCACCAGCAGCACCGGTCTGGCGCCAAAACCAATGGGAAACCCGAACCCGCGCTCGTGAAAAAACTCGGCATCGGAAACAGGGGAGGGGGGCGTGGTGGTCATGTCAAACGGTGCTGTTGAAGTGAAACTATTACAGCATCGTGACTTCCATGCTGTCCAAGACAGATTGTGTTTAGGAGCCAGACATTTTTTGGTTACGCGGGCCTGGGGCCGGTATCCGCGCTGGGATGGCCCGTGGCCGCCGCCAAACTTGTGACCTTGCCCCTACAGGGACTTCTCACGCTGTCAAGAGATACGGTATTCCTTGGGGGGTGCGGATAAAAAATTGGACTGGTTTTATGCCCCTAGCCCTAGGCTCACACGGTATTCAATGGGGCTGAGAGAGCTGAGAGAGATCTTGATCCGCTTCTCGTTGTACCAGCGGATGTAGGAATCGACCACCTCAAAGAATTGCTCAACGGTGGGGCTCTTCCAGTC
>NZ_BBXH01000056.1:0-5175 GCF_001010305.1 Comamonas sp. E6 | reverse complement strand
AACGCGCCAGCGTCACGGCATTGATGCTCTTGGCCCAGTTCCACTGCAGGCCGTTGAGTACAAAGACTTCATCTGCCGAGAAGTCGCCGATCATCCCGAACTCATCCCAGCAGCGATAGCGCAGTTCATACCGACTGACCTTGCGCACATCCCATTGCCCAGGCTCCACGGGGATCAACTCCCGCACGCGCCCGTTGTCGCCACGCACCTTGATGGAGAGGCCCGCGCCTGTCAGGGCTGCGTGCACCGTCATCATCCGGCGCCACTCGAATGAGGTCTGCCATTCGTTCGGACGCCGCGTCAGGAGCCGGTACTCAGGGATGTTGAGCGCCTTCTCGCTGGTGCCGTCCTTTTTTTCACGGTAGACGTGCAGGTCCGGCGTGGCGCAGCCGTCTGCCAGCACCTTGACGCAAGCCAGCACGGTAGAGACCTGCAGAGCGGTCTTTTCGGTCACGGTCACGCCCGCCACGCGGCTCGCGCCCGTGCCGTCGATCAGGTCGGCGATCTGGTCGTAGGTCAGTTCCTTGGCCCGGCGCTCCAGACCCTTACCAAAGAAAGACATTTACTGACCTCCTCGGATCAAAAGCACGCCACCAGAGATCGAAAGCGCCCCACCAACAATGAAGCCAGCAGGCGGATAGATCATCCATGCGCCATAGGAAATGGCAGTAGCGCCACCAACCAGCAGCGAATCCGGGGCAATGCGCACCAATGCCGCGCGCACCTCTGCAGCGCCGCGCTGCAGCGCTTGAAGGTATTGGTTCATCACTTGTCCCAGAAAGAGCGGCCGCCGGCCGCTTGTGGATTGGTCGCCATCAAGGTGACGGCATTCAAAGAGGCCATGAGCGGATCAATCTTGGCCGTGCCGCTGGCCTGCTTGGTGATCAGAGAAGCGTTGCCTGCCGGAACGACCTTTGCATTGCCGACGCACCATGTCATGAGTGGCTGCCCAGCGTGAACCAGGCTTCCGTCCTGGAGGCCACGCTCTGCGACCGCCATGGATCCAGTGAGCTTCCATCCCTGAGAAATGCCAATGATCAAGTCTTCGGGGATGCCCGCATCTACAAGCGCTTGGAAAACAACCTTGTGCGTGCGCTCCGGGTCCAGGCCAATCCTGGCCAGCAGCCCAGAGTCAAAGACCAGCTTGCACAGTTCCGCAAGCTCATCCAGGTCCTGATTGGGTTGATTCACTACAACCAGGTCGCCATCCTTCTCGAAATCGCGGTACTTCGCCTCTTCGGATTTGCGGCGCTCGATGCCAATGGGGTGAATCCATGCCCGGTTCCACAGAACGCAGTTTTGCGTTCCCCTCTTCCGGCCCTCGACTGCAAACCCCAGCAAGTCGTCCAGGCCACCTCCGTCGATACCCACTGTGACCACCTCGCACTCGGCCAGGATGAAGTCCAGCGTCACCCGGTTGTCGCCGCGCTTTTCCCAGAAATCAGCGCCGGTCCAGCGGTTGGCCCGCAGGTTCAGACCGATCTGAATATTCAGGTGCTTGGCGAGGAAGCGCTGGAATCCACCATCCTGCTCAGAAGAGCGCTTTTGCATCTCGTCGGTGAGCCATTCCTTGCTGACCGATCGGCCCAGGTTCGGATTGGTGATGTAGAAATTCTCCGGATCCAAGTAAGCCTTGGACTTGATCATCGCCGCCGGGAACTCGTACAGGATGCCAAGCGTCTTGAGGCTTACCACCGTGCCGTCGCGCACTTCGCGCCAGTATTCCAGCTTGGACTTGAACACACCCTCAGGCGCTTCATCCGACTGAGTGGTCAAGAAGATGACCCAACCCTCATCACGCGACACCTGACCGCCCAGCGCCTCCTGAAACATGGCATCGGCATTGGCGCGCTTGCCAAACAGCCAGAGCTCATCCACCAGGATCTTGCCGGACTTTTTGCCAGAGACCGTGTCCGTGTCGGCCGCCACCACCTTCAGGCTATTGCGGTTCACCCGATGGGTGATGGTCCGAATATGGTCCTGAATGTGGAAAAGCGCGGACAGCTCCTCATCTGCGCGCACCATGCTGGCCGCCGGTTTGAAGGAGTTATCAGCCACTTCCTTGGTCGGCGCCAGAATCAGGTGCTCCTCATCCGCGCGCCAGCACAGGATCAGCGCCGTGAGCATGATGCCTGCGGCGATGGTGGATTTCGTGTTCTTCTTGCTGATGAGCAGACCGTATTCACGGATCAGCTGTTTACCCGTCTCAGCGTCGTATGCGCCGAAGATGACGCGCACAAAGTCGAAGACCCACTCTTCAGAGCACTCCCCGAATGTGGGAGGGCGGTATTCATCGAGCTCCGCATCCCAGACCTTGGGCAGGTCAACGACCTTGAGCTCCTTAAAGATTGCCAGGGCCTGCTCGGCCTGGTCCTGGAAGATCGGCGGCGGAATTATGGACTTCCGCTGCACCAACCGTTCCTCCCAGTCGATGCAAGCGGTGCTCCATTCCATATCTATACCTTCTGTCCGTTAGCAGCTACCAACTTCGGAGGCGCGGCCGGCGCAAAACGGCTTGCGACCTTTTTCGCCGCAGCGTTCTTCTCTTCCTTCTTGCCTGCCTCGCCCTTTTTAGGGTGGCAGTACGGCGCCGCCAACGTGGCAGCCTGCATCCGGCGGCCGCGCTCCTCAGTGTGATCGCGCATCACCTCAAGCAGGTAATCCAGCGGCATGAGGTCGCTCAGATCCGGCGGCGGCTCTGGCTCAGCAGGCGGCTGCTTGCCGAATGGCCACTTTGGATCATCCTTGTAGCCATTGGCATCAACCTGAGGGGGCGCAGTTTTGGGAGCCTCCTTCTTGCCTGGCTTTACCTCTTCGGGCTGTTTTTTTGGGCGGCCAGCCCCGGGCCGCGCGCCACCTCTTGGCATAAGCGGCTCCTTTGAATTCTTTGATTTCTTTGAATTCCACCCTCGGATTTATTCATACAGGGGGAAATTTTCTGCGCGTGCGGAACAGGGCGGTCTAGAGGCCGAAGACCCCCAAGGTTTTGATCCCCCCCTCCCCTTTGCCATTGCCATCAGGTCGCGTCAGGAGGCCGATAGAGCCACGTTCGCAGCCTCGTGACCCTCGATCAACTCCACCTCGATGCGCGCCTTACGGTCACCCAGACTGCCCACCTGATAGCTGGTCACGTACGCCTTAACCTGCACGTTCGCTGCCGTCGAATCAAGCCCCAACTGCTGGGCAACATGGTCAATGGCAAGCGCCAACAATGCCGGCTCATCAATCGAAGCCTTGTGCACCGTCCGGTTCTGTTTGTCGCTGCTGATCTGCACCCGGTTCATGACTTTCCCTCCACCATCAACGCCACGGGCGGCATGGTGCTACCTGCCACCCACAACATGACAGGCTGGCCGGCCTTGATCGCCTCGACCTCGGCAGGCGTCGGCGTCCAGAATGAAACCACTGCAGGCACACCATCCCAATCGGTGCGCGTCACTGGCAGTGCATTGCAAGGCAATGTCTTCTGATCCCATCCCGCTGGCGCGCCAAGCACAGCATTGTTTGATGGGTGCTGCATACGGTCCATGGGTCACATCCTTTGCTCGGCGCGCTGTTTGTCACGGGAATGATGAGTGCTGCACAACGACTGCCAGTTGCTCCGGCGCCAGAACAGCGACTGATCGCCTCGGTGCGGGGTAATGTGGTCGACCACCGTTGCAGCCTCCACACGACCATCCGCCTCGCACATCACGCAAAGTGGATGCTCACGCAGGAACTGAGCCCGGGCCTGCTGCCACTTGTAGCCGTAGCCGCGCTGTGCGGATGTCTGGTCACTTGTGCGCCAGCTGCCGGCCTGGATGGTCTGAACACGCTGGGTGTTCAGCATTGGCACGCCGCTCTTGAGCGTCTGAAGCTTGGCCATCACGCACGCCGACCGTAGCAGTGGAATAGGCAGGGCATGCGCTCCAGCCCCTGGATGGCGTAGATCGAGGCGAAGCGAATGCGCCGGCCAGCAATGCGCCCTTGGGCGTCAATGCGGCTCGGGTTGTCGTGAACCTTGATCCAGCCGCCCGAGGTGCTGACCTCAGACACGCGAGAAAAGCGCTCGCCAGTGTCCACGTCGATGATCGTCGCGCCACGGGCGTTTGCTGCTGTGTAGAGCATTTCGCCCTCCTCGGGATAGGTGCCGCCACCGAGTGATCCGCCCCTGAAGCAATGTGCGTGATCGTCGGGCGTGCTCGGTGGCAGCGAACCGGGAATAAAAAAGCCGCCGAGGCAAAACCAGGGCGGCAGATGCCGGCTTTCGGCCAGCAAGGAGACAAACAAAAAAAGCCCACAAGCATCTGCTGCGGGCTGTAGGCGCGTCTATCCCTCTCTAGCTACCTGCACCGCTAAGGGCTGCATGCAGGGCATTGGACGGTGACGACTGGTGGCAAGATTTTTCTTGCGACCGACAGCGCAATTCTAGAGGCAGGTTACCCTGTGTCAAGCCCTGCCATTCAATCGGTAGCGTATACCCTGCCGTGCACGCCCCACACAGTCCTCCATATAGGTGAGGAGCTTTCGCCCATGCTCTCCGCCTGGAACCTTGCCATGGCCTGAGCCCCCGCAAGACCTACAGGCGACAGACGACAACTCCCCAGCTCGAGGCGACAGTTGGAACTTGCGACCACTGCATGCGCCACATACAGGCTTGAGCCAATGCAAGAGCACGGCACAGCTAACAGATTCCGTCTCTGGGCATTCATCCAGGGCAGCTGTGAGCTGCAGATGCAGACGCACCTCAGGAAGCATCTTGAGCATGCGCATGGTCTCCTTGAGCTCAGCGACAAACCCGTCTTCAAGGCGCTTGCGGGCAGCATCAGAGTGCTCCTTCTCCACCTGCTTTGATTGCTTTGCCGTAGCGATGTCCCGAGCCAGTTGCGCAATCTGCTTCCGGGTCGCCTGACGAGGGATCTGGCAGCCGCGGCGCGCAGCTGCATCCCACTCGCTGTGCAGGCGCATCAATGCAGCGCCGAAGCGCGACTTGCTCCAGCCGGCGGCAATCAAGTAGTCAGCATCACCTTGCAGGCCCGCCTCCACTCGCAGGCTGCTCGATTGGGTTGCGCTGGCATAACGTTCCTGAGTGGTTGGTGTATCAGTCATCCTGTCCTCTTTCATCAATTGCCCATCAAGCGCTGCACGGTCACATTCAGCGCGTCCAGTTCGCTCATCTTTTTGATTGCCCACATG
>NZ_BBXH01000055.1:0-5344 GCF_001010305.1 Comamonas sp. E6 | reverse complement strand
GATGGCGGAACGCGCCAGCGTCACGGCATTGATGCTCTTGGCCCAGTTCCACTGCAGGCCGTTGAGTACAAAGACTTCATCTGCCGAGAAGTCGCCGATCATCCCGAACTCATCCCAGCAGCGATAGCGCAACTCGTACCGACTGACCTTGCGCACATCCCACTGCCCCGGCTCCACGGGGATCAACTCCCGCACGCGCCCGTTGTCGCCACGCACCTTGATGGATAGGCCCGCACCGGTCAGGGCTGCGTGTACCGTCATCATCCGGCGCCACTCGAAAGAGGTCTGCCATTCGTTCGGACGCCGCGTCAGGAGCCGGTACTCAGGGATGTTGAGCGCCTTCTCGCTGGTGCCGTCCTTTTTTTCACGGTAGACGTGCAGGTCCGGCGTGGCGCAGCCGTCTGCCAGCACCTTGACGCAAGCCAGCACGGTAGAGACCTGCAGGGCGGTCTTTTCGGTCACGGTCACGCCCGCCACGCGGCTCGCGCCCGTGCCATCGATCAGGTCAGCGATCTGGTCGTAGGTCAGTTCCTTGGCCCGGCGCTCCAGACCCTTGCCGAAGAAAGACATTTACTGACCTCCTCGGATCAAAAGCACGCCACCAGAGATCGAAAGCAGCCCACCAACAATGAAGCCAGCAGGCGGATAAATCATCCAGGCGCCGTAAGAAATCGCCGCGGCTCCGCCAACCAGCAGCGAATCCGGGGCAACGCGCACCAATGCCGCGCGCACCTCAGCAGCGCCGCGCTGCAGCGCTTGAAGGTATTGGTTCATCACTTGTCCCAGAAAGAGCGGCCACCGGCCGCTTGTGGATTGGTCGCCATCAAGGTGACGGCATTCAAAGAGGCCATCAACGGGTCAATCTTTGCCGTGCCGCTGGCCTGCTTGGTGATCAGAGAGGCGTTGCCTGCCGGAACGACCTTGGCATTGCCGACGCACCACGTCATCAACGGCTGCCCGGCGTGGACCAGGCTCCCGTCCTGGAGGCCACGCTCTGCGACCGCCATGGATCCAGTGAGCTTCCATCCCTGAGAAATGCCAATGATCAAGTCTTCGGGTATGCCTGCATCTACAAGTGCCTGGAAAACAACCTTGTGCGTGCGCTCCGGGTCCAGGCCAATCCTGGCCAGCAGCCCAGAGTCAAAAACCAGCTTGCACAGTTCAGCAAGCTCATCCAGATCCTGATTCGGTTGATTCACAACAACCAGGTCGCCGTCCTTCTCGAAATCCCGGTACTTCGCCTCTTCGGATTTGCGGCGCTCGATGCCAATGGGGTGAATCCATGCGCGGTTCCACAGAACGCAGTTTTGCGTTCCCCTCTTCCGGCCCTCGACCGCAAACCCCAGCAAGTCGTCCAGGCCACCACCGTCGATACCCACTGTCACCACCTCGCATTCGGCCAGGATGAAGTCCAGCGTCACCCGGTTGTCGCCACGCTTTTCCCAGAAGTCAGCGCCGGTCCAGCGGTTGGCCCGCAGGTTCAGGCCGATCTGAATATTCAGGTGCTTGGCGAGGAAGCGCTGGAAGCCACCATCCTGCTCAGAAGAGCGCTTTTGCATCTCGTCGGTGAGCCATTCCTTGCTGACCGATCGGCCCAGGTTCGGATTGGTGATGTAGAAATTCTCCGGATCCAAGTAAGCCTTGGACTTGATCATCGCCGCCGGGAACTCGTACAGGATGCCAAGCGTCTTGAGGCTGACCACCGTGCCGTCGCGCACTTCGCGCCAGTATTCCAGCTTGGACTTGAACACGCCCTCAGGCGCTTCATCCGACTGAGTGGTCAAGAAGATGACCCAACCCTCATCACGCGACACCTGACCGCCCAGCGCCTCCTGAAACATGGCATCGGCATTGGCGCGCTTGCCAAACAGCCAGAGCTCGTCCACCAGGATCTTGCCCGACTTCTTGCCCGAGACCGTGTCCGTGTCTGCGGCCACCACCTTCAGGCTGTTGCGATTCACCCGATGGGTGATGGTCCGAATATGGTCCTGGATGTGGAACAGCGCAGACAGCTCCTCATCTGCGCGCACCATGCTGGCCGCCGGCTTGAAGGAGTTATCGGCCACTTCCTTGGTCGGCGCCAGGATCAGATGCTCCTCATCCTCGCGCCAGCACAGGATCAGCGCCGTGAGCATGATGCCCGCGGCGATGGTGGATTTCGTATTCTTCTTGCTGATGAGCAGACCGTATTCACGGATCAGCTGCTTGCCCGTCTCGGCGTCGTAAGCACCGAATATGACGCGCACAAAGTCGAAGACCCACTCTTCCGAGCATTCCCCGAATGTTGGGGGCCGGTACTCGTCGAGCTCCGCGTCCCAGACCTTGGGCAGGTCAACGACCTTGAGTTCCTTGAAGATGGCCAGGGCCTGCTCGGCCTGGTCCTGGAAGATCGGCGGCGGAATGATGGACTTCCGCTGCACCAACCGTTCTTCCCAGTCGATGCAAGCGGTGCTCCATTCCATACCTATACCTTCTGTCCGTTAGCGGCCACCAATTTCGGAGGCGCGGCCGGCGCAAACCGGCTGGCGATCTTTTTCGCCGCAGCGTTCTTCTCTTCCTTTTTGCCCGCCTCGCCCTTTTTAGGGTGGCAGTACGGTGCCGCCAACGTGGCAGCCTGCATCCGGCGGCCGCGCTCCTCGGTGTGATCGCGCATCACCTCAAGCAGGTAATCCAGCGGCATGAGGTCGCTCAGGTCTGGTGGCGGCTCTGGCTCAGCAGGCGGCTGTTTGCCGAACGGCCACTTGGGATCGTCCTTGTAGCCATTGGCATCAACCTGGGGAGGCGCAGCTTTTGGCGCCGCCTTCTTGCTTGGCTTTACCTCTTCGGGCTGCTTTTTTGGGCGGCCAGCCCCGGGCCGCGCGCCACCTCTTGGCATAAGCGGCTCCTTTGAATTCTTTGATTTCTTTGAATTCCACCCCCGGATTTATTCATACAGGGGGAAATTTTCTGCGCGTGCGGAACAGGGCGGTCTAGAGGTCGAGTGGGCGCAGACTTTGCCTACCCCCTCCCCGTTTCAAGACCCTCGGGCGCTACGCATGACGGTTGACGCCAAGAGAATTGCTCTTAAAAAGAAGTCACAATTGAACTTGGTACTGCCTGCGTACTGATATTCAAAACAAGGATTTCTCATGGCTTTTTCAATTGTTGGATATGTCACCGTTGCTTATCAGGAGCCTGTTTACAACGAACAAAACCAAGTCGTTGGCTACGAAACCCAAGAGGAAACTTTCAACGGCTCAGACTTCGGCTGGGAAGACGGAGAGGGCACTGAAACAGATGATGAAGGGAACGTAAAACATTCCGGCATCTGGATTGCTTTCGGAGCTGATGAGCGAGCAGTCGTTGTAAGTGTTAACGCCTATCGGGGAGGTCAATGCTTTCATTGGTCTGTGACAGGTCGCAATTGCACCATTCTTTCAGAAGAACTCGATTACGAGTTTTAAGAGGAAGCCCCGCTGATCAAGTCATGCGGGGCTATTTTCAACTTGGGCTGTAACACGAATACGCGCGCACTCTTGATCACAGCCGAGGCGATCCCTTCGCCTCAACCATCAAGGCGGCCGGCGGCATGGTGCTACCGGCCACCCACAACATGACAGGCTGACCCGCCTTGATCGCCTCAATCTCTGCAGGCGTAGGCTTCCAGAACGAAACCACTGCCGGCACGCCATCCCAGTCTGTAACGGTGATGGGCAGCGCGTTGCATGGCAGGGTCTTCTGATCCCAGCCTGCCGGCGCGCCAAGCACGGCATTGTTTGATGGGTGCTGCATTCGGTCCATGGGTCACATCCTTTGCTCGGCGCGCTGTTTGTCACGGGAATGATGAGTGCTGCACAACGACTGCCAGTTACTTCGGCGCCAGAACAGCGATTGATCACCTCGGTGCGGGGTTATGTGGTCAACCACCGTTGCAGCCTCCACACGACCAACTGCCTCGCACATCACGCAAAGTGGATGCTCACGCAGGAACTGCGCCCTGGCCTGCTGCCACTTGTAGCCATAGCCGCGCTGTGCGGATGTCTGGTCACTTGTGCGCCAGCTGCCGGCCTGGATGGTCTGCACACGCTTGGTGTCCAGCATTGGCACGCCGCTCTTGAGCGTCTGAAGCTTGGCCATCACGCACGCCGACCGTAGCAGTGGAACAGGCAGGGCATGCGCTCCAGCCCCTGGATGGCGTAGATCGAAGCGAAGCGAATGCGCCGGCCAGCAATGCGCCCTTGGGCGTCAATGCGGCTCGGGTTGTCGTGAACCTTGATCCAGCCGCCCGAGGTGCTGACCTCTGACACGCGAGAAAAGCGCTCGCCAGTGTCCACGTCGATGATCGTCGCCCCACGGGCGTTTGCTGCTGTGTAGAGCATTTCGCCCTCCTCGGGATAGGTGCCGCCACCGAGTGATCCGCCCCTGAAGCAATGTGCGTGATCGTCGGGCGTGCTCGGTGGCAGCGAACCGGGAATAAAAAAGCCGCCGAGGCGAACCAGGACGGCAGATGCCGGCTTTCGGCCAGCCAGTAGACAAACGAAAAAGCCCCAGCGGTTTAGGCTGAGGCTTTGAAATGGTGTGACGAGACGAACCTAGTCGCGGACTTGAAGCAGGTTAAGCTCAATCCTCCAGGCGACACAAATAGGGGCCCGAATTTAATCGAGGGTATCTGCGAAGCGTAGGCGGCATACTCTCCCTGCAATCCTTGACGTGAATCTTCTTTCGCGTCACAGAATCAATATACAACGAAGTATGCAATCAACAAAGCCCGCAGGTGAACCTAGCGGGCTTTTTCTATTTGGTCACGCCGCTGGCTACCTTCAGGCAGCCAGGGCACACGACTCAGTGTCGCGGAGAATAGGCGCGATTGTGACACCCTTTGTCAAGTAGCGCAAGCGGTAGATGTTCCAGAAGTGCCGCAAGCCCTCAATTCGACTGCCGTCCCACACATCACGCTTGAGGCGCATGCGTCGACGGGCCTCCATCGGGTGCTCCTTCTGGGGGATGTAGATCGCAAACAGCACGCGTCGAAACTGCATTGGCACGGACTGCAGCGCCAGCTGGACATGCCGCGCGCTCCAGTCCGGCATGAAGGGGATCAGGGGTTCGTCATCACTCCGGGCCTGTGGCGGCGGTCGATACTTCCCCTCCGCGCTGGCACAGCGCTGCTTCTTGTACCGATCCTGGGCCCATCGCCCGTACCTCTCCAGCAGCTCCTCGGCCTGCTGCAAGTCTTGGGGCACATTCAAATTCAAGTCTCTACGCATCAGCCCCTCTCTTTCTTTGATTGCTTCAGTTACCCAACAGACGACGCACGGTCACGTTCAGCGCGTCCAGTTCGCTCATCTTTTTGATTGCCCACATA
>NZ_BBXH01000054.1:0-5564 GCF_001010305.1 Comamonas sp. E6 | reverse complement strand
GTAAGAGCCTGACGATGACCTACTTTCACACGGGAACCCGCACTATCATCGGCGCAAAGTCGTTTCACTGTCCTGTTCGGGATGGGAAGGAGTGGTACCAACTTGCTATGGTCATCAGGCATAAACTTTTTGTCAGATTGACAGCGCCTCGATTAACTTCTTAATCTCGCTCACCTTCAATCCAACGAATTCATAGAGTCTTCAATCAGCTTTTCGATTGCGCCTTTTCGGCATAACTAGAACTTGCGTTCTGTCTTTTGTTTTTCCAGGCTTACCCAAAGTTATAGGGTCAAGCCGCACGGGCAATTAGTACTGGTTAGCTTAACGCATTACTGCGCTTCCACACCCAGCCTATCAACGTCGTGGTCTACAACGACCCTTCAGGGGGCTCAAGGCCCCGGCAGATCTCATCTTGAAACGAGTTTCCCGCTTAGATGCTTTCAGCGGTTATCTCTTCCACACTTAGCTACCCTGCGATGCCACTGGCGTGACAACAGGTACACCAGAGGTGTGTCCACTCCGGTCCTCTCGTACTAGGAGCAGGCTTCCTCAAATCTGCAGCGCCCACGGAAGATAGGGACCAAACTGTCTCACGACGTTTTAAACCCAGCTCACGTACCTCTTTAAATGGCGAACAGCCATACCCTTGGGACCGACTACAGCCCCAGGATGAGATGAGCCGACATCGAGGTGCCAAACACCGCCGTCGATATGAACTCTTGGGCGGTATCAGCCTGTTATCCCCAGAGTACCTTTTATCCGTTGAGCGATGGCCCTTCCATACAGAACCACCGGATCACTATGTCCTGCTTTCGCATCTGCTCGACTTGTCAGTCTCGCAGTTAAGCACGCTTATGCCATTGCACTATCGTCACGATGTCCGACCGTAACTAGCGTACCTTCGAACTCCTCCGTTACGCTTTGGGAGGAGACCGCCCCAGTCAAACTGCCTACCATGCACTGTCCCCGATCCAGATAATGGATCCAGGTTAGAACCTCAAACGCACCAGGGTGGTATTTCAACGTTGGCTCCATGCGATCTAGCGACCGCACTTCAAAGCCTCCCACCTATCCTACACAGATCCGTTCAAAGTCCAATACAAAGCTACAGTAAAGGTTCATGGGGTCTTTCCGTCTTTCCGCGGGGAGATTGCATCATCACAAACATTTCAACTTCGCTGAGTCTCAGGAGGAGACAGTGTGGCCATCGTTACGCCATTCGTGCAGGTCGGAACTTACCCGACAAGGAATTTCGCTACCTTAGGACCGTTATAGTTACGGCCGCCGTTTACTGGGACTTCAATCAAGAGCTTGCACCCCATCATTTAATCTTCCAGCACCGGGCAGGCGTCACACCCTATACGTCCACTTTCGTGTTTGCAGAGTGCTGTGTTTTTATTAAACAGTCGCAGCCACCAATTTTTTGCAACCCCTTTGAGCTCCATTTGTACAACTTCACTTACTTGGGGTACACCTTCTCCCGAAGTTACGGTGTCAATTTGCCGAGTTCCTTCTCCTGAGTTCTCTCAAGCGCCTTAGAATACTCATCTCGCGCACCAGTGTCGGTTTGCGGTACGGTCGTCAATAGCTGAAGCTTAGTGGCTTTTCCTGGAAGCAGGGTATCACTCACTTCGTCTGCAAGCAGACTCGTTATCACGCCTCATCTTAGCTCTCCGGATTTGCCTAAAGAGCACGACTACACGCTTGAACCAACATATCCAACAGTTGGCTGAGCTAACCTTCTCCGTCCCCACATCGCACTATTGATCGGTACAGGAATATTGACCTGTTTCCCATCAGCTACGCATCTCTGCCTCGCCTTAGGGGCCGACTCACCCTACGCCGATGAACGTTGCGTAGGAAACCTTGCGCTTACGGCGAGGGGGCTTTTCACCCCCTTTAACGCTACTCATGTCAGCATTCGCACTTCTGATACCTCCAGCATCCGTTACCAGACACCTTCACAGGCTTACAGAACGCTCTCCTACCACGCACAGTAAACTGTGCATCCGCAGCTTCGGTAACTGGCTTAGCCCCGTTACATCTTCCGCGCAGGACGACTCGATCAGTGAGCTATTACGCTTTCTTTAAATGATGGCTGCTTCTAAGCCAACATCCTGACTGTTTTAGCCTTCCCACTTCGTTTCCCACTTAGCCAATTTTAGGGACCTTAGCTGGCGGTCTGGGTTGTTTCCCTCTTGAGTCCGGACGTTAGCACCCGGTGCTCTGTCTCCCAAGCTGTACTCGTCGGTATTCGGAGTTTGCATAGGTTTGGTAAGTCGCCATGACCCCCTAGCCTAAACAGTGCTCTACCCCCGACGGTAATACTTGAGGCACTACCTAAATAGTTTTCGGAGAGAACCAGCTATTTCCAAGTTTGTTTAGCCTTTCACCCCTATCCACAGCTCATCCCCTAATTTTGCAACATTAGTGGGTTCGGACCTCCAGTACCTGTTACGGCACCTTCATCCTGGCCATGGATAGATCACTTGGTTTCGGGTCTACACCCAGCGACTAGTCGCCCTATTCGGACTCGATTTCTCTTCGCCTCCCCTATTCGGTTAAGCTTGCCACTGAATGTAAGTCGCTGACCCATTATACAAAAGGTACGCCGTCACCCCTAAGGGCTCCGACTTTTTGTAAGCATACGGTTTCAGGATCTATTTCACTCCCCTCCCGGGGTTCTTTTCGCCTTTCCCTCACGGTACTGGTTCACTATCGGTCGATGATGAGTATTTAGCCTTGGAGGATGGTCCCCCCATATTCAGACAGGGTTTCTCGTGCCCCGCCCTACTTGTCTGCAGCCTAGTACCACCGATCGGTTTTCACATACGGGACTATCACCCACTATGGTCGGCCTTTCCATGCCGTTTTGTTAACCGGTCGACTATCACTGCAAGGCTCTTCCGAATTCGCTCGCCACTACTATCGGAATCTCGGTTGATGTCTTTTCCTCTGGGTACTTAGATGTTTCAGTTCTCCAGGTTCGCTTCGTGCACCTATGTATTCAGTGCACGATACCTCTTGCGAGGTGGGTTCCCCCATTCAGAAATCTCCGGATCAAAGCTTATTTGCCAGCTCCCCGAAGCTTATCGCAGGCTATCACGTCTTTCGTCGCCTATCATCGCCAAGGCATCCACCATATGCTCTTAGTCACTTGACCCTATAACTTTGGACTCTCTTAGCGAGAATCAAAGCCTGGTTTCAAAGACTGGTGAGGTCTTGCACCTCACGCGTTATGCCGTAATGTGAATATCTTTGGCTGCATCTTTCGATGCAGCTTAGAGAATATTCGTCATTACTAGATAAATTTGCATTCGCAAAATATCTGTTTTGACGCAATCAAAATGTTGCTGGCGGCACGGTGCACAAACCTGGGTTTGCGCTTTCCACCAGCAACGCTGATTTCGACTCTATGAATTTTTAAAGAACAGCCTATTGATCAAAGATCAATATAAAAGCAGTCTGGTGCAGACTGCTTTTATATTGAATTTGGTTTTTTTTGCTTCCGATCTGCTTGCGCTTCACATCTGCTGAGCCAACGATTATAGCACCTTTCGGCGCTATCATTTTTGGTGGAGGATGACGGGATCGAACCGACGACCCCCTGCTTGCAAAGCAGGTGCTCTCCCAGCTGAGCTAATCCCCCGGGATCCTCTGACCAGATATTGGAATCTTGGTGGGTCTAGTTGGGCTCGAACCAACGACCCCTGCGTTATCAACACAGTGCTCTAACCAGCTGAGCTACAGACCCATTCCACGCAGCCCACTTTTTCAGCAGGCCACCTGGCTTGTTCCAACAACCGATAAGTGTGGACGTTCAATTTGAAGCAGCATTTTTCCAGAAAGGAGGTGATCCAGCCGCACCTTCCGATACGGCTACCTTGTTACGACTTCACCCCAGTCACGAACCCCGCCGTGGTAAGCGCCCTCCTTGCGGTTAGGCTACCTACTTCTGGCGAGACCCGCTCCCATGGTGTGACGGGCGGTGTGTACAAGACCCGGGAACGTATTCACCGTGACATTCTGATCCACGATTACTAGCGATTCCGACTTCACGCAGTCGAGTTGCAGACTGCGATCCGGACTACGACTGGCTTTATGGGATTAGCTCCCCCTCGCGGGTTGGCAACCCTTTGTACCAGCCATTGTATGACGTGTGTAGCCCCACCTATAAGGGCCATGAGGACTTGACGTCATCCCCACCTTCCTCCGGTTTGTCACCGGCAGTCCCATTAGAGTGCTCAACTGAATGTAGCAACTAATGGCAAGGGTTGCGCTCGTTGCGGGACTTAACCCAACATCTCACGACACGAGCTGACGACAGCCATGCAGCACCTGTGTGCAGGTTCTCTTTCGAGCACCAAACCATCTCTGGTAAGTTCCTGCCATGTCAAAGGTGGGTAAGGTTTTTCGCGTTGCATCGAATTAAACCACATCATCCACCGCTTGTGCGGGTCCCCGTCAATTCCTTTGAGTTTCAACCTTGCGGCCGTACTCCCCAGGCGGTCAACTTCACGCGTTAGCTTCGTTACTGAGTCAGTTAAGACCCAACAACCAGTTGACATCGTTTAGGGCGTGGACTACCAGGGTATCTAATCCTGTTTGCTCCCCACGCTTTCGTGCATGAGCGTCAGTGCAGGCCCAGGGGATTGCCTTCGCCATCGGTGTTCCTCCGCATATCTACGCATTTCACTGCTACACGCGGAATTCCATCCCCCTCTGCCGCACTCTAGCCTTGCAGTCACAATGGCAGTTCCCAGGTTGAGCCCGGGGATTTCACCACTGTCTTACAAAACCGCCTGCGCACGCTTTACGCCCAGTAATTCCGATTAACGCTTGCACCCTACGTATTACCGCGGCTGCTGGCACGTAGTTAGCCGGTGCTTATTCTTACGGTACCGTCATGACCCGGGGATATTAGCCCCAGGCTTTTCGTTCCGTACAAAAGCAGTTTACAACCCGAGGGCCTTCATCCTGCACGCGGCATTGCTGGATCAGGCTTTCGCCCATTGTCCAAAATTCCCCACTGCTGCCTCCCGTAGGAGTCTGGGCCGTGTCTCAGTCCCAGTGTGGCTGGTCGTCCTCTCAGACCAGCTACAGATCGCAGGCTTGGTAAGCCTTTACCCCACCAACTACCTAATCTGCCATCAGCCGCTCTAGTAGCACAAGGCCCGAAGGTCCCCTGCTTTCATCCGTAGATCTCATGCGGTATTAGCTACTCTTTCGAGTAGTTATCCCCCACTACTAGGCACGTTCCGATGTATTACTCACCCGTTCGCCACTCGTCAGCATCCGAAGACCTGTTACCGTTCGACTTGCATGTGTAAAGCATGCCGCCAGCGTTCAATCTGAGCCAGGATCAAACTCTATAGTTCGATCTTGAATTTAAAGTCTTTCGACTGCTCACTCACTTGACGGAATCAAGAAGAATTAATTCTTCCTCATTACTGTTTTTGTGAGCGCTTGATAACTCCGAAGAGTTTGTTCCGAAGAACTGGCTGCTTGCCCTCAAACGCCCACGCTTATCGGCTGTATTTTTTTAAGGAACCGAGTGCAAAACC
>NZ_BBXH01000053.1:0-6279 GCF_001010305.1 Comamonas sp. E6 | reverse complement strand
CCTAGCCCTGTGTTTACGACATTAATTGGCTGGAATAACACAAACCGAACCGGATAAGTGGAGGCAGCCGATAAACACGCAGCCGATTAACACGCTTGCCCCGTTTGGCAAGTACCCGTCCATGGATGAAGTCAAGTCGGCTTCGGTCGAGGCCGAGAAGATCAAGAGTGAGGGCGATGAAGTCGTCATTGTTTTCTTCGACCCCAAGGCCAATTGAATCTAGGAAAAAACGATGCCCGACAAACAATGGAGCACCACCCCAGCGCGAGGGATGGGGCCGAACTACCACCACCTGCATGGACTGCAGCTAAGGTCTGTACTGCTCAACTGCACTGAAGAAGATGCGCGCACATTGGCTGCCGCACGCGATATGTTGACGGCGCTACAAGCCCTGGCCAAAGGCGGTGCGTTGGTGGATGGCCTGCTTGGCGACCACACGGAGATACTGGAGGCACAAGCAAATGCCCGTGCCATTCTGGAAAAGTTGTCCCCTCAACGCAGTTAGGAAACCTCGTGGCAACTCGAATTCAAGAAGTCAGCGATGCAGCAATTGAAGCAGCTCAAGCGGAAGCCATGAAGATCATGACCGAAGCGAAGCTCCAGATTGAGAAATTGGGCCTTGAAGTTTCGCTGATTACCCGTTGTCCGAACGGCTCAAAGTGGCCGGTGCTGATGCTTGATGCTGGACAAAGCTACCCCGCCATTGAGGCAGTCCGAAACGGTCAGCGATAAGGAAGGAAAGTCGGAAAGTCATGAAATCGCTAGGAGTAGCAATCGTTTGTCTGGGCGCAGCATTTACAGCTGTTGCTGCTCAGCCCTCAAAGCCCGATAGTGAAGAGATAAAGACTGTTGCAGAGGTGGCCACCCTCAAGGTGCTGTATTTGGTCAAGACGGCAGAGCCAGTGAGCATCGGACAGGGCAAGTACGAGGTATCTGTCACTGTCGCAGACAAGGCTTGCAAGGCCACTGTGCAGCCAAGCCCTGTTGACGATATCGGGGTCACCTCAGAAAACGGAAAAAATCGTACGCTAAGACCCAGAGAGCGGACGTAGCGGTCGGAATTTCCCCACGCCTACTTTGGAGCTACTGCGCCAGAGGTAATCGCCGGTCAGGTTGATATGCTCCCAACCCAGCGGCGACAGGTACTGCAACAGCCCTTCATCGACACCATGGCCGTGGCCGCGCAAAGCATTCGCGGCGCGCTCCAGGTAGACCGTGTTCCACAGCACGATGGCCGCCGTCACCAGGTTGAGGCCACTGGCCCGGTAGCGCTGCTGCTCGAAACTGCGGTCGCGGATTTCGCCCAGCCGGTTGAAGAACACCGCCCTGGCCAGCGCATTGCGGGCTTCGCCCTTGTTCAATCCGGCATGCACACGACGGCGTAGTTCCACGCTTTGCAGCCAGTCCAAGATGAACAGCGTGCGCTCGATGCGCCCCAGCTCGCGCAGCGCAACGGCCAGGCCGTTCTGGCGCGGGTAGCTGCCGAGCTTGCGCAACATCAGCGAGGCCGTCACCGTGCCCTGTTTGATCGAGGTAGCCAGGCGCAGGATTTCATCCCAATGGGCACGAATAGCCTTGATGTTCAACTTGTCGCTGCTAATCGTCGGTCTGAGTGCGTCGTAACTGGCTTCACCCTTAGGGATGAACAGCTTGGTGTCGCCCAGGGCGCGGATGCGCGGCGCGAAGCGGAAGCCCAGCAGATGCATGAGGGCAAAGACATGATCGGTGAAGCCCGCCGTGTCGGTGTAGTGCTCCTCGATGCGCAGGTCGGACTCGTGGTACAGCAGGCCGTCGAGCACGTAGGTCGAGTCGCGCACGCCGACGTTCACGACCTTGGTGTGGAACGGCGCGTACTGGTCGGAGATGTGCGTGTAAAACGTCCGCCCTGGGCTGCTGCCATATTTCGGGTTGATGTGCCCGGTGCTCTCGGCCTTGCTGCCGGTGCGGAAGTTCTGGCCGTCCGACGATGACGTGGTGCCGTCACCCCAATGCTCGGCGAAGGGATGCCGGAACTGCGCGTTCACCAATTCGGCCAGCGCCGTCGAATAGGTTTCATCGCGGGTATGCCAGGCTTGTAGCCAGGCGAGCTTGGCATACGTTGTGCCGGGACAGGACTCGGCCATCTTGGTCAGGCCGAGATTGATCGCGTCGGCCAGTATGGTGGTCAGCAGCAGGTTCTTGTCCTTGGCCAGGTCGCCCGATTTCAGGTGCGTAAAGTGGCGGGTGAAGCCCGTCCATTCATCCACTTCCATAAGCAGTTCGGTGATCTTGATGTGCGGCAGGATCATCGCGGTCTGGTCGATCAGCGCCTGCGCGGTGTCAGGCACCGCCGCATCCAGAGGCGTGATCTTCAGGCCAGACTCGGTGATGATGGCGTCCGGCAGGTCGTTGGCCGCCGCCATGCGGTTGACGGTCGCAAGCTGTGTTTCTAGCAGCGTCAGCCGGTCATGCAGGTACTGGTCGCAGTTGGTGACCACAGCCAGCGGCAGTTCGCTGGCCAGCTTGAGGCTGGCGAATTTCACAGGCGGTACCAGGTAGTCCTCGAAATCCTTGAACTGGCGTGAGCCTTGCACCCAGATGTCGCCGGAGCGCAGCGCGTTCTTCAGTTCCGACAGTGCGCACAACTCGTAGTAGCGCCGGTCGATGCCGGCATCGGTCATCACCAGCTTCTGCCAGCGCGGCTTGATGAAGTCGGTCGGCGCATCGGCAGGCACCTTGCGTGCGTTGTCGCTGTTCATGCCGCGCAGCACCTCGATGGCGTCCAGCACATCCTTGGCAGCGGGCGCAGCCCGCAGCTTGAGCACGGCGAGGAATTCCGGCGCGTACCGGCGTAACGTGGCGTAGCTCTCGCCGATGCGGTGCAGGAAATCGAAGTCCTCGGGCTGCGCGAGCTTCTGCGCTTCGGTGACATTTTCGGCGAAAGCATCCCAGGATAGTACGCCCTCGATGGCGGCGAACGGATCGCGGCCCGCTTGCTTGGCCTCGATCAGCGCCTGGCCGATGCGCCCGAACAGCCGCACCTTGGCGTTGATCGCCTTGCCGGATGCCTGAAACTGCTGCTGATGCTTGTTCTTGGCGGCGTTGAACAGCTTGCCCAGGATGCGGTCGTGCAAGTCGATGATTTCGTCGGTGACCGTGGCCATGCCCTCGATGGCGAGCGCGACCAGGGTGGCGTAGCGCCGCTGCGCCTCGAACTTGGCCAGGTCGGCGGGTGTCATCTGGCCACCCTCGCGGGCGATCTTGAGCAGGCGATTCTGGTGCACCGACCGCTCGACGCCGGAAGGCAGGTCGAGCGCCTGCCATGCCTTGAGGCGTTCGATGTGTTCGAGCATGTGCCGCGAATTGGGCTTGACGGGTGACTGGCGCAGCCAGGCCAGCCAGGTCGTTTTGCCGTTGTCCCGGCGTTTGAGCAGATCGTCAAGGCGGCGACGATGCGCGTCCGATAGCGGTTCGGACAAGGTTTCGTAGATTTGCCGGTTGGCGCGGGTGATCGCCTCGGCACAGACGCGCTCGACAACATCCAGCGTCGGCAAGATGACGTGTCGGTGCCGCAGGTCGTCGAGAACACTGTTGGCCAGCATGATGCCCTTGTCGGTTTGCAAGGCCAACTCGGTCGCGGCATGGACAGCCTGCCGATAGTGCGCCAGGCCGAACGGCTCCATGCCCAAATATGCACGCAGCTCAAGCAGATGCTCGCGCCGGGTTTCTTCCCTCTCTGCATACTGTGGCCAGCACGATGGATCGATGCGCAGTTGCCGTCCGATCCATTGCAGCAGGGGCATCGGCACCGCAGCGTCGGGCAGCAGGCCCTGACCGGGAAAGCGCAATAAGCATAATTGCACCGCGACACCCAGGCGGTTGGCGTCACCGCGCCGCTGGCGGATTAGTGACAGGTCGGGTTCGCTGAACGTGTAGAGCCGGATGAGTTCGTCTTGGGTATCGGGCAACGCCAAGAGACTGTCGCGCTCTGCGGCGGAGAGGATTGAACGGCGGGGCATGCAGTCTCCTTCTTCTCAAAAACGTAGGTTTGCGACAATCCCGCTCAACCCTCTGGCGCGGTACAGCAAATCAATGCGTTGCGATTCTCGAAAACAGTTCTTGAAACTTTATTCTTGAATTCTTATCATATCAACGCGTTTCGAGAAATAGTGATGTAGCCAACCGCTGCCCCAAGTGGCTTTGACGTGTTTACGAAAGGAGAAAGACTCATGGGTATTTTTGACAGACTTTTCGGTGGCCACCACGGTGGCGGTTACAGCGGTGGTGGGCATCACGGTGGTGGGCATCACGGTGGTGGCGGTGGGTACGGAAGCGGCGGGCCGCCAGCGGGCGGGTGGGGTAATGGCGGCCTTGCTTGCCCCAACTGCAAGGCATCTAACGCGCCAGGCGCTCGCTTCTGCCAGCAGTGCGGGACTTCGTTGGTTCCTTCGGCTTGCGCGCAATGCGGAACCACACTGCAACCGGGTACGAAGTTTTGCGCTCAGTGCGGCAAGGCAGCGGTCTGACCGTGCCATGCTCGTCGGCTATGCGCGCGTCTCGACGCAGGATCAGAACCTGGAGCTACAGCGAGAGGCCTTGACCCAGGCCGGGTGCCAAAAGCTCTTTGAGGACAAATTAAGCGGCACGAGAGCCGAGCGCCCCGGCTTGGCCAAGGCGCTTGAAATGCTACGCAAGGGAGACACGCTGGTCGTCTGGAAGCTGGATCGCCTGGGCCGTAGCGTCAAGCAATTGGTCGATCTGGTCAGCGAGTTGCACAAGCAGAGCATCCAGTTCAAGAGTCTCACCGACGCCATCGACACCGGCACGCCGTCGGGACGGTTCTTCTTTCACGTCATGGCCAGCCTCGCCGAAATGGAGCGCGAGCTGACGGTGGAGCGGACCCGTGCAGGATTGGCGGTCGCCCGGCTGTCAGGCCGCAAGGGAGGACGCAAACCGAAGATGACCAAAAGCAAGATTGAATCGGCCAAGAAACTGCTCGCCAGCGGGATCGCTCCCAAGGACGTGGCCAAGAACCTCGGGGTCTCAATCCCGACGTTGTATCGCTGGGTGCCGGCTTCCGGTCACGCTGAACAAAAATGAACTCAGAAGAAGGACGAAGATGAGCACCAATCACTCCCATGCCCTACCCAGCGAGCGCAATGAAAAATCGCTCTGGATCGCCCTGGCGCTGACCGGAAGCTTCCTGCTGGCCGAAGTCGCCGCAGGCATTGTTTTCAACAGCCTGGCCCTGCTCTCAGATGCGGCGCACATGTTCACGGATGCAGCGGCGCTGGCCATCGCCTTGGCGGCTGTACGGGTGGCGAGACGGCCAGCCGATGCCAAGCGCACCTATGGCTACTACCGCTTCGAAATCCTTGCGGCCGCATTCAACGCCCTGTTGCTCTTCGGCGTCGCTGGCTACATCCTGTATGAGGGCTGGCAGCGTTTGCGCGAGCCAGCGCAGGTTCAGTCCAGCGGGATGCTGGTGGTAGCAGTGCTGGGTCTGATCGTCAACCTCATCAGCATGCGTATGCTTCAGGGCGGCAAGGACAAGAGCCTCAACGTCAAAGGCGCTTATCTGGAGGTCTGGAGCGACATGCTTGGCTCCATCGGCGTGATCGGAGCTGCGCTGGTCATCCGATTCACCGGCTGGGTGTGGGTAGATGCGGTCGTCGCCGTGGCAATTGGGCTTTGGGTGCTGCCACGAACTTGGCTGCTACTCAAGGAAAGCCTGAATGTCTTGCTGGAGGGAGTCCCAGACGGCATTGACATGGGAGCCTTGATGGCATCTGTTCAGGCCGTGCCAGGCGTGACAGGGCTGCATGACTTGCACGTATGGGCGCTCACGAGCGGCAAGGTCAGCATGACCGCTCATATCGTGTATGCGCCGGAAATAGGGCCCGACGAGTTGCTCAAAACCCTCAAGTTGTTGCTGGCTGACCGATTCAGCATCTTCCATACGACGCTGCAACTGGAGATTGTTGCCTGTGAGCACAGCGTCGATGGGTGCAACTTCGTGGATCATCGCCACAAAGAACCGAGTTCTCAACCAGACCAAGCCGCAGCCCGGCAGGCGTGACTAATGGGACTCCTACTACCCGGCTAGCCAAACCGGTCTTAGCGTACGATTTTTTCCGTTTTCTGAGACGACCCCATATCGGGCCGTGGCGCTGGAAAGTCTCTGCCCTGACCTGCCCTGGCAAGTAAAGGAGAACAGCGGGCGATGTGACGCGGGCAATCTCAGATCAAATCGAGGCTCAGGCACAAGCTTGGTTGACAGGTGCGGTTGCGAGCCGTTAA
>NZ_BBXH01000052.1:0-6701 GCF_001010305.1 Comamonas sp. E6 | reverse complement strand
GTGTTTTGACATGCCTGGTGAACAACGCCGGAATTGCAGCGCGACCGTTGACTGACTTGCTCGAGTTATCACCAGAAGCCTTTGATCGATCGCTAGATATCAATTTGCGCGGTACTTTTTTTCTAACCCAAGCATTTGCAAAGCTGTTGGTTAAACAAGACGTCAATCCGTATCACCGCAGTGTTGTAATGATCACTTCGATAGCTGCTGAAATGATTTCGCCCGACCGTGCTCAATACTGTGTGAGTAAAGCAGCGCTGTCAGCGACTACACGACTATTTGCAGTTCGATTAGCAAATGCAGATATTGCCGTACATGAGGTGCGCCCAGGTTTCATGCGCACCGATATGACAGCCTCAGCAGGCAGTGACGTCATAGATCAATGGATAGCCGATGGCCGCGTGCCAATTCCTCGCTGGGGCACACCCAAGGATGTTGGGCGAACGGTTAGCACACTTGCTCAAGGCTTAATACCTTACTCTACAGGCCAGTCATTTTGGGTTGCCGGTGGATTAAATATGATGCGTGCAACGTAAATTGTTTCTGATGGACGCTGTTGCATAGAAGCGGCCTCGGTTTTTTGAACAGCTGGCTAAGCGAGATTTCTTCCCGCAAAAACGGCCTGCCAGCAGGCCGAACCTGGAGAAATCTATGACCATCAAATCAAGACGCAAACACAGCGCGACCTTCAGAGTCAAAGTCGCACTGGAGGCGGTGCGCGGTGTGAATCGACCAGAGTTTTGTAGATAGTTCACAGCCTCCTATTTCCGTTCAAATAGGAGCTCATATGAACGCACAACGTTACCCAGAAGAATTCAAGGCAGAAGCTGCCAAGCAAATCATTGAACACGGCCACAGCGTGTCCGATGTATCACGCCGCTTAGGCGTGAGCACGCATAGCCTGTACAAGTGGATTAAGTTGCAGCAAATCCCTGCAGCGCAGCGGCTTGAGCAATCCAGTCAAAGCGAAGAGATGCGGCGCTTGAAAGCAGAGCTCAAACGCGTTACAGAGGAGCGTGACATCTTAAAAAAAGCGGCGGCGCACTTTGCTCGTCAGTGCGACTGAAGTACGCCTTTATTGCCAAGCATCAGTCGATTTACAGCGTCACTCGTATGTACCGGGTACTGCGGGTGCATCCCAGCGGCTATTACGCCTGGAAAGTACACCCGCAAAGCCAGCGAGCCATCGATGACCAGCGCCTGCTGGGTTTACTCAAGCGGGCTTGGTTAGAAAGCGGTGGCGTGTACGGCTACCGCAAACTGACGCTGGATATGCGTGACCTGGGCGAGCAATGCAGCAGGCATCGCGTGGCAAGACTGCTGCGTTGCGCTGGAATCCAAGCACAGCGGGGTTATGGTAAACGTCCTCGCGTCAGAGGTGGCGCTCCTGCAGTCGTAGCACCCAACCTGCTCGCACAGCAGTTCACCGTGAATGCACCCAATAAAATCTGGGTGACTGACATCACCTATATCAACACGCACGAGGGGTGGCTGTATCTGGCAACGGTGATGGACTTGTTCTCTCGGCAAGTAGTGGGTTGAGCAACTGGTAGCCGCATTGACACCCAATTACCCTTGGACGCCTTGCACATGGCCATCTGGCGCAGAAGACCACGAGAGACCGTCATCGTGCATTCTGATCAAGGCTGCCAATTTACGAGCCACGAGTGGCAGAGGTTTTTAGCCAGCCACAACTTAAAGCCCAGCATGAGCAGGCGAGGCAACTGTCATGACAATGCTGTGGCAGAAAGCTTCTTCCAATTGCTCAAGCGAGAACGGATCCGTAAGCACGTCTATGCAACCAGGCAAGAGGCGCGTAGCGATGTGTTTAGCTATATTGAAATGTTTTACAACCCCATCCGCAGACATTCGTCTGCGGATGGCCTGTCTCCCGTAGAGTTCGAGAGGCGCAATTCCGTGAGGCTGGCAACTATCTAGGAAATGCTGGTCGATTCACTTATCGAAGCGGACGAAGTCCAATGATTTGACGAGCCTCCTCGGGAGTTGCAGGCTCAAAGCCCATTTCACGCACCAAACGTACTAGTCGTTCGACTAGTTGGATGTTGGTTGCGAGTACCCCATGTTCATAATAGAGGTTGTCTTCTAGGCCGACACGGACATGTCCGCCCAAAAGTAGCGAGTTCATCGCTGCAGGCAATTGGGCTGCGCCGATAGCACTCACATTGAACACTGTTTTTGGGGGAAGATGGTCCACCATGGTTTGGAGGAGCTTGGGGGTATAAGGAAGTGCGCCTTGGAAGGCGTTGGCGCCAGTGACAATATTGATGAAATGGGGAGCTTCATCAAGACCCTCTTTGAGGGCACGCTGCACATCCTGAACGATATCCGCAAGTCCAAAAACCTCCCACTCGGGTTTGATGCCCCGCTCTTGCATCATCGTGGCAATTTTGCGGATCCAGGTGGGAGGCGTGGCGACCAGAATTTCCTTGCCGCCAAAGCTGGCAATGACGGTTTGCGCATCCAGCGTGCACATTTCCACGCCTTCGCCCTGCATGCCTTTCAGGCGTTCTTCCCACTGAATCTCCCAAAGTCCATTGGGTAGTTCACGGACCATGTCGCCATTGATGCCACCGCCTGTCGAGTTGTTAAGAATGATGTCGCACTTGTCGCGAATCAGGCGATTGATCTGTGTGTAGATCGCTGGATCGCAGGTGGCCTCATCATCGGGTCTGCGCGCATGGATAGCGACAAGACTGGCTCCTGCGTTGTAGCAGCGATAGGTGTCATCGGCGATTTCCTGCGGCTGCGTGGGCAGGTTGGGGTTCATTTTCTTGGTGGCCATGCCTCCGGTTGGAGCGATGGTGATGATGACTTTGGGTTTGCTCATGGTCGGTCTCCGTGATGAGAAGGTGGTGTCGATAATCGGTGGTGTTTAATGTGCCGAGGCGTCCTGATTGGCCCCTACCCGAACGGCGCTTTTGGGCAGGCCAATCAGGATCGTGAGTCCTCCTGCAATGACGAGCGCAATCAATGCACCCAGTCCCATCTGAATGCTGCCGGTCATGCTTTTGATCCAGCCGATGACAGTTGGACTGACGAAGCCACCCAGAATCCCGAGCGAGCTGATCACCGCTATGCCAGCGGCAGCCGCGTCGCGGCTCAGATAGGTTGGAGGGATGGACCAGAACAGTGAACCACCCCCGAAGATGAAGAATGCGGCAACGCAAAGCAGCACCATGACGGGAATGAGGCTGGACCCCATGAAAGATGTGGCGAACAAGGCGCCAGCGCCTACTACCAGGGTGCCTCCGACATGCCAGCGACGCTCTTTGTAACGGTCAGAGCTGCGGCTGATGATCAGGACTCCGAGAGCACCGAATGCATAGGGGATAGCGCTGATCCAGCCAACGGCACCGATGGAGGAGATACCCAGGCTCTTGACCATGGTGGGCAGCCAGAACGTTACGGTGTAGACCGCACAGGCACAGCAAAAGTAGATAAATGCCAGCACATAGGTCTTGGGATCCGCCAGTGCGGCAGTCAGCTTGCTGTGGTGGCCAGGTTGGGAGCTTCCTTTGTGATCTGCATCCAGCACCTTCTCAACCAGCGCTTTTTCACTGGCATTGAGCCAGGGCGCATCGCCTGGCTTGTTGGGCAACAAACGATAGAGCAGGAAACCCAGCAGGATCGTCGGCAGACCTTCGACAATGAACATCCACTGCCAGCCATGCATGCCTCCCAAGCCCTCCATGCCGCTCATGATCATCCCCGACAGTGGCCCGCCTAGCACGCCGGTGATAGGCATGCCAAAGAGAAACAGCCCTGTCACGCGGCCACGGCGATGGCTCGGGTACCAGTAGGTGAGATAAAGAATGATGCCGGGGAAAAAGCCTGCTTCAAATACGCCAAGCAACAGCCGGATGACATAAAAATGCCATGGCTCGGTGACGAACGCCGTTGCGGATGATGCCAGACCCCAAAGCACCATGATGCGCAGAAAGGTCAGGCGAGCTCCGATCTTTTCCAGCAACAGGTTGCTGGGCACCTCAAACAGCAGATACGTAATGAAGAACAGTCCCGCTCCGAGCCCGTAGATCGCATCCGAGAACGCCAGATCCTGCTTCATCTGCAGCTGTGCATACCCGATATTGATTCGGTCGAGGAACGCGAAAACATAGGCAATTAGCACGATGGGCATGACGCGCCATGTGATCTTGCGATAGACGCTGTCCTCCGAGGCGGCCAGAGCAGGCCGGTGGAGGTCTGAGCCTTGTGAGGCCGAGAGGGGGGCAGAATTCATTGTTTGTCTCCTGAAATGATGGCTTTAAGCCATTACGTGGATCATTCCGGGAGACAGGCATCAGTGCAGTCGATGCACCGACAGTTGAAGACAGGGTAAACCCGGTGCGATTACTTTGAAGCGGCAATTACTGGGCAAGCTTTTGCAGACCTGGTAAGTCGAGCACGACGATGCCGCCATATTCACTTTTGATTAGTCCCTGGCTTTTGAAGCGCGACAGAGCACTATTGCAGCTTTGCCTGGATACAGCAGCTAGATTTGCCAGCTCCTCCTGTGATAGCAACAGGTACATTTCGCCGCGAGGGTTGAGCAGGGGGTGCACCAGTCCCACCAGGGCGCGCGCCACTTGGCTAGGGGTATCAAGCAGGTGCTGTGCCACATAGTTGCCCATAAACCAATGCAGCCGGTCATTGACCTGCTGCAACAGAAACTCGTTGAAAACCGGGCTGTTGCGGCGTAGCCAAGCAAATGTGCTGTGGGGAATCATGGCAATGCGACTGTGCCGCAGAGCAATAAGGTCGGCTTGGCGTGGTTGGTCTCGAATGATGGAGCCTTCACCAAACCAGCTACCAACAGACTGTCCTCCAAGCGTAATCGAGCGTCCGTCTGCGGACGTGACAGACCATTTAATCAGCCCTTCAAGTACGCCATACCAAGCATGCTGATGCTCCCCATAGCGACCGATGGATTCGCCCTGTGAAACGGCGTGTTCACTAGCTTCCGCACGAACCAACGCGCGCGTTGATTCATCAAGGGCGGTGAACCAAGCGGACTGCGTCAGCAACTCCTCTAGGGTCAGAGATGGTGTGCGCACGCGTTGAAGGCGAGTCATTAAAGAATCTTTCAGGGGGCAAATGCAGGTCGCCAGTCCAGTTAACCAGGGTAAATACCTAATTGAAGTGTCAAGCTATCGACTGACTGCATGGGATCAACTGCGAAAAATTATCCCATTTGAAGTGCCATTTGAAAGCCATGAGTCGGACCATTGACTACAGTGTAGAAATCCAGTTCGGGGATTGCGACCCTGCTGGAATCGTTTTCTTCCCCAATTTTTCCCGTTGGATGGATGCCGCATCGCACCATTATTTCCTAGCTTGCGGGTTGCCTCCATGGCACTCCATGAGCGCATTGCCAGGCTGTGTCGGGGCGCCGCTGCTCGAGATACATACTCGCTACCATGTGTCAGCGACCTATGGCGAGCAGCTAACCATCCAGAGCAATGTGCAAGAGTGGCGCGGCAAGGTGTTTACCCATCACCACCGTGTGATGCGTGCAGACACGCTGATCTGTGAAGCGCGTGAAACACGGGCTTTATGCGTGCGCCGAGATGACGGAATACTCAAGGCCGTACCAGTCCCCGACTTCATCATCGAGGCGTGCCGCTGACCCTCTCAACAGGAGACTTCATGACTTCAACTACAGTTCAACGCGCGTTGATTACCGCCGGCGCTGGCGGCATCGGCCGAGCCATAGCGCTGGCGTTTGCGAACGCTGGCGCCCGCGTCCATGTCTGCGATATCGATGCCAAAGGACTTGATGAGCTATGTGCGAAGCACCCTTGCATTACAGGCAGTGTCTGTGATATTTCGGATCGTGAATCTGTGCAGAAAATGGTTCAGACAGCCACGACCGCCATGGGCGGTCTGGATGTACTGGTGAACAATGCAGGTATTTCGGGGCCGACTGCCAGCGTCGAGGAGATGGACTTTGAGGCCTGGGAGGCCGTGATACGCGTAAACCTCACAGGCACCTTTGCCGTGACGCAGGCTGCGATCCCGCACCTTAAGCAGTCGCAGGCAGGTTCGATCATTGTCATGTCCTCGTTGGCTGGACGCTTTGGGTATCCGAATCGCAGTCCCTATTCCACCACGAAGTGGGGGCTAATTGGATTGACCAAAACGCTGTCCCGCGAACTGGGTGAATTTGGTATCTGCGTCAACGCTATTTTGCCCGGAGCCGTGGATGGTCCACGTCTCAAGAATGTATTCTCAGGAAGATCAGCAACTTCGGGACGCAGTGTTGAACAGGAAGCCGCCGCTGCACTGGCAAATCAGTCTATCAAACGTTTTGTCGACCCAGCTGACATCGCCGCAATGGCTCTATTCCTTGCTTCGAAGACGGCTCGCTCTATTTCCGGACAGATGATTCCGATTGATGGTGACTCGCAAAGCGCTTCTTAAGTTTTGCTCTGGTAGCCATATTCATTTGGGTGGGGCTGTCCAGAATGACAGGGCGTTGTTGCATTACAGGGACTTCCCGTCAATGCAACAACGCCCATTTTGGACAAAGCTAAGAACTCCACTTTTGAGGGGCAACCTCAACCATAAACGCTTCCTGTTTTGTGGATATCTTGCAACAAGCCTGCGCGCGCCTCGTCTAAAGTGGTTTTTTGGCTCAGTATTGTTAATTTCCACGCATAACTGACCCGCCGGGGATGCGG
>NZ_BBXH01000051.1:0-7224 GCF_001010305.1 Comamonas sp. E6 | reverse complement strand
TTCCTAGAACGATTCGAGTCTTGCGACTCGCCGTCATTAATTTTGGTGGAGGTAAACGGGATCGAACCGATGACCTCTTGCATGCCATGCAAGCGCTCTCCCAGCTGAGCTATACCCCCTGAAGCAATGAAACAGTGTTTCTCTGCTGCAATGCAAAAATTGTAGCACAGGGTTTTCGCCAGTTTTTCCAAACTTCCAACATTTTGTCGAAAGCATGAAAAAGGGATGCAGAGCGCATCCCTTTTTCTTTCAGTGCCAAGCCTGATCAGCTCACGGCACCGCCATCGCGGATGCGATGCATTTCGCCGATATCCACAGTCCAGACCAGACCGTCGCCGATCTGCCCAGTGCGGCAGGCAGCGACGATGGCTTCGCGAATCACTGCAACCATGGACTCATCCACGATCACGCAAACCATGAGCTTGTCCGAAAAATCGGTCAGCTCATCCTTGACTGTGCGCTTGTCCACGGCAGCGGGGGCCGTAAAGCCCTCGGCCTTGAAGATTGTCACGCCGGGAAAGTTCGGAATCGCACGCAACTCGGTACGTAGGCGCTCCAACCGGCTGGGACGCACGATGGCGCGGATTTCTTTCATCGTCATCGGATCACTCCTTTCTCAAATCAAGCCTCGGTCGGCTTCTCGTCAAACCAGCGGTACAGCGTGGGCAGCACCACCAGCGTCAACAAAGTCGAGGTAATCAAACCACCGATCACCACGATAGCCAAGGGACGCTGAACTTCGGAGCCAGGACCCGTCGCAAACAGGAATGGCACCAGGCCCAGCAAAGCCACGGTTGCGGTCATCATCACAGGACGGAATCGCTGAGTACAGCCTTCGCGCACGGCTTCGGCCACGTCCATACCGTCCTGGCGCAGTTGGCGAATGCTGGATACAAGCACCACGCCGTTCAGCACAGCAATACCCCACAGGGCAATAAAGCCCACCGATGCCGGCACGCTCACATATTCGCCAGTGACAAACAAACCAATCAGGCCACCAATCGAAGCAAAGGGCAGCACCAGAATGATCAGGCTTGCTAGCTTGATGGAGTTGAACAGCAGGAACAGCAGGAAGAAGATGGCCACGATGGTCAGCGGCACGATCACCTGCAGCGTGCCCATGGCGCGCTCCATGTTTTCGAACTGACCGCCGAACTTGAAGTAATAGCCGTCGGGCAGCTTGACTTCCTTGTCCAGGCGCTGCTCGACCTCGGCAACAAAGCCAGCCAGGTCACGCCCTTCCACGTTCGCGCCCACCACCACGCGGCGCTTGCCACCTTCGCGGCTGATCTGCGCAGGGCCATCGACCAGTTCGATCCGGGCCAGACTGCTCAGCGGCACTTGCGCGCCAGCCGCCGTGGTCAACAGAGTTGCGCCAATGGCTTCGGGCGATCCACGATAGGACTCGGGGAAACGCACCACGACCGAGTAACGACGCTCACCCTCGTACAAGGTCGTCACGTCCTTGCCGCCAATGGCTGACTCCAGCAGGCTTTGCACATCGGCAACGTTCAGACCGTGACGAGCAATCGCCTTGCGGTCGATATCCACCGTCAGAGCCTGCTGACCCGAGAGTCGCTCGATACGGATATCCGTACTGCCGGAGACGCTCTTCAGAATGCGCGCCACCTGCTCGGATACTTCCTTGAGATCGTCCAGTTCATCACCGAACACCTTCACAGCCAGTTGCGAGCGCACGCCGGTCACCATTTCATCCACACGCTCGGAGATGGGCTGGGACAGCACAATCTGCACACCGGGAATCTTGGACAGGCGCTGACGAATCTCTTCGTCGATCTCATCCTGGGTACGCTCGGACTCGGGGTCCAGCAGCACGATGGGGTCAGATTCATTGGGGCCAGCAGGATCGGCTGGCGATTCGCCACGTCCCAGCTTGGACACCACGGACTTCACGCCGGGCACCTGCGCCACCTCCTTCATGGCAGCCATTTCCATGCGGATGGATTCATCCAGGGAAATGCTGGGCACGCGGTTGATCTGCGGCGTCAGTGCACCTTCCTTCATGGTCGGCATGAAAGACTTGCCCAGGAACGGGAACAGGCCCAGCGATCCGATCAGCAAAGCCACGGCCACGGCCAGCGTCAGGCGGTTGCGTGCAGTCGCACCATCAAGCAAACGCAGATAGTGGCGCTTGAGGAAGCCAATCAGCTTGGTATCGTGATCGGCACCGCCCTTGAGGAAGTAGGAGCACAGCACGGGCGACAGGAACAGCGACACGGCCAGCGAGATCGCCAGAGCCATGGCGATGGTCAGCGCCAGCGGGCCGAACATCTTGCCTTCAATACCTTGCAGCGTCATCAGCGGCAGGAACACCAAGATGATGATGGCAATACCGAAGATGGTGGGTGTAGCAACTTCCACGGTGGCCGATAGCACGGTGCGAATGCGCTCGCCGCGCGAATTGCCCGCCTGCCCCAGTTTGTGGAAGACGTTTTCAACCACCACCACGGTGGCATCCACCATCAGACCAATGGCAATCGCCAAGCCACCCAAGGACATCAGGTTAGCCGAAATGCCGTACTTGTTCATCATGATGAAGGTGGTCAGCGGCGTGATGATCAGCGTCGCCACCACAATCAGGCTGGAACGCACATCGCCCAGGAAGATGAACAGCACCACCACCACCAGGAAGATGCCTTCAATCAGCACCTTGCCCACGGTCCAGAGAGCGGAATCCACCAGATCGGTACGGTCGTAGTAAGGAACGATCTGCAGGCCGCCAGGCAGCATGCCCTTGGAGTTGATCTCCTCCACCCGCTCCTTCACGCGGGTCACGACTTCCTTGGCATTGCCGCCGCGCATCATCAGCACGATGCCCGAAACGCCCTCGGTATAGCCGCCCTTGATGATGGCGCCCTGTCGCACCTCGGCGTCAATCTGCACCTTGGCCACATCACGCACATAGACCGGCACTCCTCCTTGCTCCTTGAGCACGATGTTGCCGATATCGTCCAGCGTGCGGATCATGCCCACGCCTCGAATCAGATACTGCTCGGTCACCTGCGGCAGGATGCCGCCACTGGCATTGGCATTGTTGTCCGCCACGGCTTGCACCACCTGACGCACGCTCAGGTTGTAGTGACGCAGGCGGGCAGGATCGACCAGCACCTGGTACTGCTTGACATATCCGCCCTGAGAGTTGATTTCAGCCACACCGGGAATGGATCGCAGCAACGGACGCGCCACCCAGTCCTGAATGGTGCGACGCTCCGTCAACTCGGCCTGAGTCAGCTCGCGCTTGCCATCATCGGGGTGGTCCAGCGTGTACTGGTAGACCTCACCCAGGCCGGTGGATACCGGCCCCAGTACCGGCACGATGCCTTCAGGCATGCGTGGCGTGACTTCGATCAGACGCTCCGTCACCAACTGCCGGGCAAAGTACACATCGGTCGCATCGGTAAACACCAGCGTGATGATGGACAGACCGCTCTTGTTGAGCGAGCGCATCTCTGCCAACCCGGGCAGTCCCGTCATGGCGATTTCGAGAGGCACGGTCACAAAACGCTCGATCTCCTCGGGCGAACGACCAGGGGCTTCGGTGGCAACCTGAACCTGCACATTGGTCACATCGGGGAAAGCATCCACCGACAGATTCATGGCGGCACGCAGGCCAAAGCCACACATCACCAGCGCCAGCACGACCACCACCAGCCGCTGCGATAGCGCGGCACGAATCATGGAGGCAATCATGGGCTTACTCCAGTTCTGCGCGCTTGCGCTCGTTGTTCAGGTGGAATGCACCTTCGACCACGATCTGGGAGCCTTCGCTCAACCCCTTGAGCACAGGTCGCAGACCACCGCTGGCCGCACCCAACTCCACCGGAGTCAGGCGATAGTGGTTTTCGGCTTTCTTGACGTAGACATGATCCTTGTCGTTCTCGCGAACGACCGCCAGCGCCGGGATCGCCAGAGTTTTCTCCATGGAACCCTGGATCTTCATGGTGGCCAGCATCTGGGGCTTCAGTGCCAGATCCTTGTTGTCAACCTGAGTGCGAATGGTCACGGTGCGGGTTTCGGGGGACACGGTATCGCCCACGTAGATGATCTTGCCCGAGATGGGAGCCTCCTCGACGGTCAGCCCCAGCGCTGGCACATCGATCTGCACGTTCTGGCCAGTCTGCACGCTGCGTGCAATTTGCTCAGGCAGCGCGCCTACCACCCAGACATTGGAAAGATCCGCCACAGTGAACAGAGGATCCCCCGGCTGCGCCACCTGACCCTGGCTGACCTGGCGCTCGATCACGATACCTGCAGCAGAAGCCGTGATGGCGGCATTCGGTGCCACATTGCCCTTGGCGCGCAAACTGCTCAGCGCATCGGCGGACAAGCCCATCAGCTTGAGCTGATCGCCTGCCGCCCTCAACTCTGCGCGCGCAATCTGCACTTCCGATTCGCGACGCAGCAGTTCTGCAGAGCCGATCACATCGGCAGCAATCAGCTGACGCGCCCGCTCTACGGAGCGCTCCGCCAGAGTTGCCGTGGCGCTGGCACGCATATAGGCCAGTTGAGCCGTGGTCAGCTCTGGGCTGGCGACGCGCGCCAGGGTCTGACCAGCTTTGACGCGATCACCGGTTTCGGCCAGCACCTCGGTCACACGCCCTGTCACGGCCGCACCGATGCGGGTGACCTTGCGTTCGTTGGCTTCAATGCGACCGGCAACCTCCTGCACCGATGCAACCTCGGCCTGCGTTACCGCGGCGGTCTTGAAGTTGGTTGCCATTTCGGCTGAGACAACCACTTCCATGGGGTCAAGCTCGGCCTTGGTATCCGCGGCAGCAACCGCAGCAGCCGGCTCCTCCTTGCCGCAGCCAGTCAGAGTCAATGTTGTCAGCCCGGCCAACGCCAGTGCCAGAACCAGAGAGGCGGGACGCGCAGTCCTGGAGTGATGATGAGAAGACATAAAGCGAATTCAAAAAATACGAAAACGTGGTCTTGACTTTGAAAGCTCAAAGCGAGGAAGGCTGGGCATAGCGACCAGCCAGAAAATCCAGTTCAATCCGGGCGGATTGCAGCTGATAACGGGCTTCAAGCAAATCGGCGCGCACCGTGCGCAGCACGCGCTGGGCGTCCAGCACATCCAGAATGCCGCGCTCGCCGAAGCGGTAAGCAGCCTCGGCTACGCGCAGGGCCGATTCGGCCTCGCGCACCGCGCCCTCGCTCAGGGCCTTGGTGCGTACCTGCGCCATCTCCATGACCTTCCAGGCCTGCAACATTTGCTGCTCCAGCTCGGCCTTGCGACCTTCCATGCGCAGGCGAGCACGCTCGGCCTCCGAAGCAGCCTCATCAATCGGGCCGCGACGCTGGTCGAACAGCGGAATCTGCATGCTCACGCCGATGGTGTTATTGCGGATGTCAGGCTCGCGCGTCTGCGCGTAACGCAGCTCAAGACCCGGCCAACGGCTGGCTTTGGCACCGTTCTTCTGCGCTTCGGCCTTGTCCACCTCGGACTGCAGCTGCAGCAGCTCCGGATGGGACTGCCAGTTGATGTTCTGCAACTGCGCTTTCTCCACCGGATCCTGCAGAGACAGGGCCAGATCAAAGCGATTGGGCAACTGGCCTGCAGCCAGACGATTGAGCGTGAGCTGGGATTGCTCGGCCAGCAAACGGGCAGACTGCTCCTGCTGACGAGCGTTGATCAGTTCGGCATCGGCCTTGATGATTTCGTAACGCGCCGCCTCACCGCTGGAAACACGTACGCGTACACGCTCATGTGCCTGCTCCAGCAGCTTGACGGCATCATAGGCAGCCTGTGCCTGCGCCTGTCGCAGGACCACCTCGTAGGCCTTGAGCTTGACCTGAGCCACAAGTGCATTGCGCGATGCAGCAATCTGGTGCACGGATGCTCGCTGCCCGGCTTGCGCCGCCTCGATACGAGCAGCGCGCACGGAAGGCATTTCTATGGGAACCGAGATCCCCATGGTCTGCACATTGCCGGGCGTGGCCGATGCCAGACGCGCCTTGTTGTCGCCGCGACTCCACTCCAGCTTGGGGTTGGGCAGCGCGCCAGCGCTGACCACGGCGGCCTGAGCCGTGAAGCTCGACTGCTGCACTGAGCGCAGCTCGGGATTGTTGTCCAGCACGGTCTGCACCAGCTGCGTCAAAGTCAGCTTGGGCTGCGCCTGATCTGAAATGGTGCTGCTGATTTGTGGTGTGCCATGAGCATTGGTCTGAGCATGCGCAGCCAGAGCTGCAGCGAGACACAAGCCGAACACAGCCGCGCGTTTGGGGCTCCGCAATGGTGCATGGCCAGAAGAATTCTTACTGGCCTTGGCCGGTAAAAAAGCCGGCACTATCGATCTATTGAACATAGAACACAGCTGCCTTCTTGAGGGCAGATAAAGTGAGGAAAGGGTCGAAAACCCGTCATGCACATGCGGCGGCCGCCGCATGCGATGCAGGATCAGTTACACCTGAGCAGGTGATGCCGCCCCAGACCTGTCTCAGAGCCATGCTCTGCAGACAAGCACATTCCAGGCCAGCAGGCGCTGGAATAGCGGGCGGCAGGTATCGGGGTCTAAAAAGCCCAGCGCAAACGTTCTGACGTGATGACGTCAGCTGAGCTGGAGCTAGCCTGCCTGCGGCAGGCCGAGACTTGGCGGACGCAACATGCTTTCCGGCCAGGGATGAGTCGGGTGCACCACATGCCCCTGAGGAGGCACCCGGACATCGGCCACACCTACAGCTACCGCTTCAGGAGGGCCAAACAATTCATTGCGATCATCTTGCGCCGGATTGAGTTCGGCAGTGCGATGTGGACGGTGAATGGAGAACTCCACCGTATCTTCTTCCACATCGTCCTCGAACTCCTGCAGCACATCGACACCGTATTCGTGCGGCTCTGCATCGAGTACATAAGCCATGGCCACCACATCCTGCGAACCTGCGGGCCACATGGCGATGAGTTGCACCCCGATGATGGAGGCGAACATCAGCAGCGACAGCAGAAAGGAAGACGCCGGGCGCATGGATCGAAGGAACTGTGGTTAAACGAACAACAATGAAGAGATGAGACAGTCACCGGGAAGCAGGCCCAATGGTGACAAGATGGTGTACCGATTGGCAGCAAAAGTTCCCGCATGGAAAACTTTTGTCAATATCTGTAAGAGTGAACGATAGCGTATCGCCATAGCACTTGCATGGCAAGGGTATCTTGCTAGAAAGTCAGGAGCACATCAAATCTGCCAGAGCGCCACAGACAAGAAA
>NZ_BBXH01000050.1:0-7469 GCF_001010305.1 Comamonas sp. E6 | reverse complement strand
AGGCGAACCAATCCTGCCCCATCTTCTCCATTCCACGAGAGCGTTTTTTCTCAGTTTCAGTAGGAATAAGCGTATTCAGCGCACCCTCATAAAACCCGGAATCGAGTATTGCGTAGTTATACCAGCCATTTGCCCTCTTCTTCACCCACTCTCTAGTGTCCTCGCCTAGTGTTTGCTCTACATATTTCTGTTCAATATGTATTTGCTTTTTGGTCCAATCGCCTGGAATCAAAAGCAAAATTACTGTTGCTTCAAGGAGAAGCAGAATCACCACCACAAACCACGGTTTGTTCATAATTTACTCTCCGCAATACTTTTTTGATTCTTTCATTGGTGATGTAATCATAGACATACCTTCTACTAATTAAATCATCATCCAAAGTAAAGTCACTGCTCTCATGAATCGTTATCCTTGGCTTATTTACCATTACCCAGTCAGCAAATGGAATTCCTTGAGAGACATCCCAAGAGCTTCCATTGCTTGAACAGACTTTCACTCGAAGCGCCAGTACTGTTTCATCAATCAAACACTTAAGAAACATTCCAAGGCGTATTGGATCTAGTATTTTTTTCCCATTGTTTTCAATCAAGAGAACCGCGTACTGATCCAAAGCTTCTTCAATAATAGTCTGTATTACAGGTTTCTTATCGGCTTGGATTCCTGCAGTTACATACCTTGTTAACTTCTGAAGTACCAATTCAACATCAGGCCAATCAAACTGCAAAACACTTAGTAATTCATTACTTTTCTTACTATTTGCCTTGATTTTTTCAACCATAGTAAAAGGCAAAGTCGTGTCAATCATTGAAATGACCTCATAGTTCCGATACTTTTCAGAATTGTTTTTTTTCATATCCTCTTATGAAGTCAATATCGGCAACCTCCCCTTTACCACACGCCCGCCTGAAATCTTCCCTATGAACTCCAGGTTCGGCAGCATCCCCAGCAGCTGAGACGGAAAAAGCTCTGCTTCTTCCTCCATCAGGCGCTCCCCCTGGTTGCCACCATGCATGATTGGTTGATCGCCGTCTGTGTTGTGTCCTTGGTTGCGCATGACGTACTTCACGCGCGTCATAGGTAAATTTTCCGCTATGTACTTTTGCGACTCAGTGTCTGTGACGCGAAGAGCAAAAATATTGTTGATATTACCTAGAACTTGTAGCGCCTTCTCTTGACTGCCCAAGCGTGTTGTGAAATCTGCAATCGTTTGTGTCGCAACAAACAATCGCATCTTTGCTCCCCGCCCTTTGTTGAGCAGCTGAATAGTTGGATCATTGAGGACTTCAGCAGCTTCATCGATAAAAATATTGACTGGTCGGTTATCGACGCCGTAGTTGTAGCGATCACCCGCCACCGCTGTCAGGTCCGACAAGTAAATTGATCCGATTGCACTGCCCACCATGCTGTCTGTGAGCGAGTCCAGCCCGATGTAGGCAACCATGCCGTTGTTGATGATCTTCGCGTTATCAGTTATGGGCCTCTCGTCGCTCAGGTCGTTTGGATCTGGCGAGAGCAGTGCCCCGATATCACCGGAAGTCAGCATGTTCATGATGGGCAAGAGGTTCGACACCATCTTGCCGAAGTGGGTGGCGTCATGCTGATACATGTTCAGCAGCCCCTCCAGCTCGGAGCTTGGGAAAGTAGGCTGTATTTCCGCCAGATAGAACTTCATCAGAGCCACAGCCTGTTTGTCGAGACTGGCGTTCTTGACCTTTTCCAAGTACGGTGCGGCCTTCTCTTCCCAATGTGGGTCAACCTTCTCAGAATAGGTCTTAACAGCCTTTACAACCAGGCCTTCAGCACCGCCTTCAAGGTAGCGGCGCAGCTTGATCAAGTTGGGACGCTCGTGGCAGATCAGCAGGCCTTGAACGATATTGTTCAAGGCCTGCCAGCCGAACGACTTGAAGGGATCAGCGCCAGCTTCGCTCGGGATGAGCGCCGCCAGACGGGAAGCAATCTCTGTCCCGCGTGTGAAATTGCGAAGCGGGTCTATTCGCACGGACTCTTCCGGGAAGGCAGGATGGAACTGTATGAAGCGCTCCGGGGTGCCCATCGCTTCACAAGTACGCCGCGCGTTGTCGCGCATCTCCTTATCGCCCTTGGGATCAATGATGATGACCACCTCATTGCGCATGATGGCCTGGGCAATATTCACATCGAATGCGCGCGTTTTGCCACTACCCGTTGTCCCGACCCAAAGTGAGTGCCCTTCTACATGCTTCAAAGGCTGATACAGATCCACCTCATTCGGTTCCACCCCATGAATCCAGGGTTGACCCATCTCCAGTTCTTTGGAAGCTTTGAGGTTCAGCCTCAGCAGCAGCGTTTCGAGCAATGACTTCTGGTTGGTGATGGAAGACCAGTCTCTGCGCAGGATCTCAAAAACGCGCTGTGCGTGGCGGTTTTCCCAGATGAAGCCTTTGCCGAGCCACAGCTCATCCTTGTGTTTGCTGATCATCTTTTGCACCTCTGAAATCTTGATGAATTCCAGTGGTCTGCCCTTAAGGTGCTCTTGCAGCTTGTGAAGCTTGTAGGCCTTCGGAAGTCTGGCCATGGCCATAGTCGCACCTATACCAGCCATCCAGTAGAAAGGCTGCGGGGGCATCTCTGTGACCTGCTGCACACACATTGCTCCAAAGGTGGCCAGCCCCCACCCCATGACCGCGCGCTTTTCATAGTTTGGCCGCCAGGGCATCTCATAGGCCAAAGCATCGTATTCAATTGCCATCTCTATTTCTCCGAATAAATTAATTGGTTTTCGCGGACCTTGAAGCCAAAGCTGCTCATCTTGAAGTGCACCGTCATCAACTCCACGCCTATCAAGTCGTTGGTCATCAGCTGAAGGGTGCGCTTGTCCACCAAAAGCTTTTCTCCCTCACGAATAGGCGCCGATGCAAGCCACGGTCCATTGCCCGCCTTAATCATTTCGATCAACCGTTGGAATGCGCGCTCGATGGGATCGACGCGCACCTCTATCACTTCGCCTGTATCGGGCTTCGCCGCGTTCTGCTTGTCCTTCTTGCCCTTTGGACGAGCTTGTGAATCGGCCCTCTCTTCCGCTCCAGCAGCTGGGCTGGATGACACCTTGGAAATCTCGTGCTCAATGGCCAGGGCTACTGGCGGCTGACTTTCAGTACGCTTTTCATGGGCCGGGATAAATAGTGGAGATTGACGCGGAGCTGCAGCCTCTGCGATGCCCAGGCCTGGATCTGCCCCTCGGCCTTTGGGCTTGACATCACGCAAGGCTGTCTTGGTGCGCTTCTGGCGAACAGGCATCTTGAAGCCCGTGTTCAAGACTGCTTCCGCCAATGCAGCTCCACGCAGCTTGTCCATTGGAGTAGGTTCGCTCGGTGTGACCTCAATGAATTGCACTGGAGCCATCATTGCCAGCTGACAGATTCCAGCTTCTTCCTGCTCTCCTGCTTGAGCGAGCGCCACCCGTATCGCTTCAGATATAGGCTCGCAAAGCACAATGCCCATGTAGCCGTCAAAGTCCCAGACATAGCGGCCTGGAGTTGCTGGATTGATGGAAATTGCTTGTTGCTGGGCCAGTATCTTGATTACCTCAGAGGCATCGCCGCCAATCTTCCTTGCTCCCTCTGGGTAATAGATCGCCGCCTGCTGACCATGCATGAACAAAACTTCCCCAAGGGTCATATCGCGCAGCAATACCGGCATCACGGCAGCCATGATCAATGCCTGCACTTGAGATCCGTATTGAGCCAGTACCTCAGCCAAGCCTCCTGAGAGATCGACAGGGCCAGCTCCTGGCTCCGACTGCGTGCTTATGGGTTCCTCTGAAAGGACAGGCTCGACCACATCGTTGGCCAGACGCATATGCTCAGGCAAAGGGTCAAATCCCAAACCGATATTGAGATCAATCAGCTCTTGGAGAGGGTTGTATTCAGATGGGGGAGGCAAGACGTGCGATGTCTCTGGCATTGAGTCGGGCGCGGTAGCACTTTCCACCGCAGGAGGTCGAGCTGCTGCATGGACGGCAGCGGGGGGGGGTGCAGATGGAGGTATTGCAGCCTTATGCACTCCATCCTTGCCACTGCCCTTCGACTGTTCCACTGTTTCTAGAGCAGCTGCTGGTCGTCCCCCCTTTGCAGCCTCAGGCTTTGGTCTATCAGCCCTATTTGCTTTGATTTTTGTAGCGCTCTTACCCGTCGCCTGCCCTGCACTTTGAGGCATCGAAGATGGAGTATGCGACTCTGTTGCGCTCGGATAATTTGCTGTCAGTACTGCCAGAAAATCATTGGCAGGACCTACAGTTGCAGGAGCATCCACGTCCGGTTTTGAGCCTGTTGCCTGCGCCAGCATCTGCATAGGAGAGACTTCTACCGAACTCACATGGTCATGTTCAGTTTTTGGGGGTGCAGGTGATTCAGCTACAGATGAGTTTGGAGGCGTTGGCAGCGGATCTGGCTTATGTTGCGCTGCAGCTGCTGGCACTGGGGAGGGGACAGGTGCAAACATGTCCAATCCCATCATGCCTATCCCGGCCAAGGCGGACATGGCATCCTGCTCGGCCTTGAGCACTTCAGCACTGACGCCGATTCCATCTTCATCTACGCCAGCAACCGAGGGCGACTGAATCAAGCCGGGTATCAGCGCCAGCATGTTTGAGTTCGACTCAGAAGGCGGCTGAGCAGCAGGCGCACCTGGCGCGCTTACATTAGCTCCTGTGCTTTGAGCAACTGGTGCAGATGATGAAGTGTGGGCTGCGGTCTGTCCTGCCGTTTGAATCGGTATTTGTGCGGGTGCTGGTGCTGTTGATGCCGCAGCCGACTGCGCCGATTCATCTGGCGGAAAGCGCATATCCTTCCAGTCATTTTCGGTGCTGCTACCTGGTGCAACGGCTGGAGCATTCAGATCTGTCAGTTGCACGTTGAGAGCGACCTCTTCTGCCGCTGCTTCGCCTGTAACTACCCCTTCGACCGCTGGAGGTGGCTCGGTTGTGAAAACCAAATCAGGAGATTCCAGCCGAAGCATCAGGAGAGGTTTCTCCAACCCCTGGGCCTTCACCAAATCGGGCATGACCTCCCAGTAGCGGTATGTGGCCATATTTCCGTTTTCGGAAACAATGTTCGATACAGCGAAACCACGTTCAACCAGGATATCGGCCAAGGTGTCGGCATCGCGCGGAACGCCCGGTATTCTGTCCTTCTCAACCAGATCCGTGATGTCCTGGGCGGGCTTCCAGACGATGAATACGCCCTGCTTCAAGTGCCAAACTTTCGCGCCCAGCTCGTTCACTTTCCAAGTGCCCTGCTTTACCAATCGGCGTATTGCATCGAACACATATCGCTCGACAGGCACGCCATATGAGAACTCATCGACATTCAGGCGCGACTGCTTCAGGTCACGGGCCACACTCTCCCGGTCAGCCATCAGCATCAGCTTTGTCACAGGCTGATTAACCCCAGTACCTGAGATGGCCTCAAGCATCGCCTCCATGATCTTGGGGCCGCTTTCGCTCAGGAAGCCGCGTGTCTGGTCAGGAAGAATGCGATCTACTGTCAGCAACGAGAACGACTCATGACGCTTATGCCTTTTGTCGCGCCAGCGAATGAAATAGCGGTCCACGTTGTTCTTGCGTGCCCACTCATAGAGCGAGTCCCCATAGGGGTTCCAGACGATCTTTCCGTTGCGGTCGGTGATCGACACATCGGACAACGGCTTGCCAACGTCATGCAGCAATCCAGAAAAGCAGCTGGCCAGCCTCCATCTTGGCTCGTTGTCGCGGCGCTCACGCGGTGTGCCCTCGGTCGAAAAGATAACCCCCTCAGAGGCTTGCGCCGACCAGAATGCCACTTCAAGGCCGTGACGAAACAGCCCTCCGGCCCCACGGTGATGGTGTGCCTCTGATGCGGGTAGCAGATGGACAAAAGACGCATAGCGCTCGATGACTGGGACAACCAGGCGATGAAAGTCTTCTTTTTTGAAGCCCAGCGCCATGCGAATGCGCTCTACCAATTCAGCCTGTGTAGCCATGACCCGATCCACAGGCGCGACGGGCATGCCTTTGGCGAAAGGGGGATACCTTGGAATGTCCTCTTCATCGATGTCCAAGATCCGCCCGCTTCCACTGGAATGCACATTCGATGGCGCGCGAGAGGACGTAAATATCCCCTTGAGCGTTTTCAAAAATGGAGCGAGTAAATCTGGAGGCATGGACTGTGCTTTAAAACAATCCGCCGATGCTCCCCCAAAAGCCTTCCAAGACAAGATTACGGAGTGGCCCATTACGGGCAAATCGCGCATCAAGGTATCTGGGTACTGACTTCTAGAATTTTTTATCTGATTTCAAAGGAGTCAAGGCGCTATGCGTCCATACCTATCACTGCTTATTGCTGCAGGCGTACTTTCTGGCTGCGCGGCTTTTCAATCCAAGCCCCCGGAGCCTGTTGTCATCAAAGAAGACGACAAGCCCCAGCGCACGCACCGCCATTTGACAGTGGCCTGGGGCAATATTGGCCGTGGTGGAGCCGCTCTACACCAACCAGGCTTTGTCGATGTGCTTAGCAATGAGGACTCACAGACGCAAAGCTATACACCCGCCAAATCCCCGGCCCTCGCGCCAAAGCCCTCCCCGAAAGCGACACCAGCGATCATCGGCCCAAGCATTGACGAGATGCGCGCCCTCCTGAGCAAGTCTGCAGCCAAGCCAGCCCCCACCACGAACAAAACCAGCTATGCCATTTATGAAATGCGCCGCTGGGAGCGCTACTGCAACGCTGGCCAGGGCATGACCGAACAAGATTGGAAGTTCGTCACGCAAGCCAAGGGGGAAGTTCCAGCCGATGCGATAAGCAGTTGCAGTCGGCCTAACCACAACTATCAGGGTTACAAGGACGCCTGGAAGTCATTTTGTTCTGGCACAACGATTTCAGAATCCCAGCAGGACATTGTTCGCAACTCCACTCGCCCAGCCAGCATCAAGAGCTGCAAGGGCAAGCTCTAAGAGGCTGCAATGTACTTCCAGAACAATCCACGCGATCTGCAACTGCACGACCGCTTCTGCGGACACAACCCAGTCGAGGTCTGGCGCAATCGCCCCTTGAAACACAAGCTCAAACATAGATTCAATGTTTGCGCTGCTTTCGTCTTAGGCGAGGTCAGCATTCATTCGTTTTGGCTAGGGATACGACATCCTGAGTACATGGTTGCGCTGGCCTTGCGCAGACACGTAGCGAACATCAGCCGAGGCATGATCTTCGTATGCCCCGAAGCATTGGCCATGGTGGAAGAGATGCACCGCCCAAGCACAGCCAACGAGCAAGAGCGCTCTCAACTCATCGGGCGAGCGTGAATCATGGATCTGTATATCTGCGAGAAGCCAGCCCAAGGCAAAGACCTTGCAGGAGTGCTGGGCGTGCGCCAGTACAACGATGGCTACATCACAGGCGGCGACATCGCCGTCACCTGGGGCTTTGGCCACCTGTATGAGCAGTTGATGCCAGAG
>NZ_BBXH01000049.1:0-10396 GCF_001010305.1 Comamonas sp. E6 | reverse complement strand
AACTTTGCATCGAATTAAAGCTCTGCTGCTCAGTGCAGGATCACCTTCATCGGTCTTTCCGTCACGGGCAACACGATGTCACGGCAAAAAGCAGCCGGCCTCACCGCGCGCAGAAATCCGTGAAATCTTCGCGAGGCATGAGCGGACATATTGGACGCTTTGCCCGACGAACAAGAGTTGGCATCACCCTGTAAGCGTGAAGACGCATGTTAAGCGATGCATGAGGTGCATCCCTGTAATGCATTCCAGCTGTTAGGCGGGAAATTAAATAAAGTTTTTATAAATTAAACAAGACCAGATTATCAGACAAAAAATAATTGTCATTAACACCGAAGCACTTCCCAAATCTTTGGCTTTCCTGGAAAGTTCGTGATATTGAAGTCCTACTCTATCTATTGCGGACTCTATCGCAGAATTAATTACCTCAACTATCATCAAAAACCAGATACAAGAGATCAGGAGCAATTTTTCCATCATAGATCTCCCAATCAATTGAGCCAATGGAAGCGAAATCACAAATAATATTACCTCAAGGCGGAATGCAGGCTCTAGCCACGCATCTTTTATGCCTGACCATGAGTATTTTGATGCATGCCAGACTCTAGAAAATCCTTTTCTATTCTTTTGAATATTATTAAAGATTTTGGATGTCGAGTTGTTTTCCATTTTTAACAGTATATTTCTTGATACTAAAGAATATAAACAAAAGAGTGGCGATCAACCAGCAAATGAGAATCGTGGCAATGTCATGAGAAATGAAATGGGCTCCTCTCAATTGTTGAGAGATACCAAATGTCAACCCAACCATAATGCCGCACAGCAATCCTAACCATCGATACTTAGGAATGACCATCTTAAAGAAGAAATATAAACTAACCCAGGCATAGCCAGCGCTCGCATGACCAGCCGGAAAGCATTTTCCGCTCCCCATCTCTTGAGGCCTGTGCTCAAAAAGACCAATAAAAGGGCGATCGCCACCAAATTGATTTAAGTTCCACGGGCAATCCATATTTGTCAATACCTTAAGAAGGCTCACCAAAATTACACTGACCAAACTGGATAAAATCAGGTAAAGCAGCGGGGACCGCCATTTTTTCCGCTGCTCAGATTTGGAGGCAAGTACAAATATATATAGTGCAATGATCACAACGATTGTTAGGGTGCTCAGATGCTTCCCCCCCTTATGAAGCAATTTGTTTGTAAGCCAATGATCATTCAAAGACCATTCATAACCCTGCAGGGCATATATTTTCTCGGCAAAGAAGAAGTCCCCTCCAAGATACATGAAATAATAAAAAATTAGCGCCAGGAGAGTAATCGGAATCAGTAAGTGATTTACAAAGAATTCTCTATTTATATTATTTGACATCTTCCATCTTGTCATTTTTTGAAAATATTCATTTTTTCAAACAAAGAAATAGCTGGTAACTACTTTGTCGCGAATTATATTTTTCTACTACCTGAATTAAAAAAGAGCGCAAAAAATGCGCTCTATGAATGACCAACTAAATAAAATTAAACTATTTTCGACAGCATTTGCCCCATCTCTACATATTCATCGACAGCTTGATTCATAGCGAATTGCGTACGAATAGCATTAGCTGTAAATGATGCCCTCTCTTGATCGAGATCAACCGTATTTCTATCCATGGCATTCTGAGAAACTGGGCGAAATGCAATTTGGGGATCAATTGATGTTGGAGCTATGTTCCCGAGGTGGGACTTATTCGTAGACTGCACTGTCAGCATTTGCCTTTGCGTCTCTTCAAGCGCAGCCTTGAAGTCTATATCTTTCGCTTGATATCCAGGAGTGTCAGCATTCGCAATATTGCTTGCTAATACTTCCATCCTCTTAACTCTAAGATATAGAGCGGCATCCTCGAATCTAAGAGAATCCATAGGATTTTTCTAGTAAATTTCGAAGATTCAATGGTAGCGAATTTTCCTCCTGAGCAAGATTACATTTTTGACACTATTCAGCCATTTACATGGTCTGAAGATTACATTTTTGACACCTTTTTGTAATCTGAACTTTTAGGAGAACAGAGATCACCCAGCCAATCATCTGCTCCCCCCTAAGTTCTAAGCAGACTTTCCGCAGTTTGCGCAAAAACGCGATCCAAGCGCCATCTGCACGCCGCATGCATTGCAGGCCTGGGGGGCTAGCCCGCTTCCGCACTGTTGACAGAACCGTGCTTGGGGAGAGCTTTGAGCTCGGCAGTTGGGACAAATGGTGGCACCGGGCACTGCTGGGTCATTGCAGGCGACAGGTGTCCGTTTTTGATGATGACCATTCCCATGATGATCGCCACCAGATCGGTGATGGCCTCCGAGTAGGCGTTCAAAAAAGCTCATGACTATCCTCACATTCCAAGTTGGTGCACACGAAAATCTCTATTGAATTCAGGACTTTGGCACTTTTCCAAGCAGCCTTAGTCCATTGACGACAACCAAGAGACTTGCCCCCATGTCTGCGAATACCGCCATCCACATGGACGCATTCCCGAACACTGCCAAAACTAGAAATACGGCCTTGATACCAAGAGCGAGAGTGATGTTTTGCCAAAGGATCGCATGGGTGGACCGAGACAGCTTCACTGTCTCTGCAATCCTTCGCAAGTCATCATTCATCACGACGACGTCAGCTGCCTCCATCGCTGTATCTGTACCGGCAGCACCCATGGCGACCCCGACGTCGGCTTGAGCCAGCGCTGGGGCATCATTAATGCCATCGCCCGTCATAGCGGTGAGCCCGTATTGGCTCTGGAGCGTTTTGATGGCAGCTAGCTTGTCCTCCGGTAACAGGTTTCCGCGCGCTTGGTCGATACCAGCTTCACCGGCAACTGACGAGGCCGTGGCTTGGTTGTCTCCAGTCAGCATGACTGGGGTGATACCAAGCGCTTTCAATTCAGTTATTGCTTCACGAGAGGAGTCCTTAATCGTGTCGGCAACTGCAAACAGCGCGATGACTCGTTCTGGGTCGGCAAGCAATGTGACAGTACGGCCGGATTCTTCATGCCGCTTGAGCGTGGCTTCAAGCTCTGAGGAGCATTGGCCACGTTCCTCAATCAAGCGATGATTCCCTAGTACATAGACTGTTCCACTCAGTTCGGCCTGCACACCTCGTCCAGCAAGTGCCGTGAAGTTCTGAATGTCTGCGCTGTTAGGCTTCAGGCCCGCTGCGATGGCGCGAGACACAGGATGATCTGAGTGACCAGCGAGAGCTGCTGCCACCGACTCCGCGGTATCAAGGCTGCTCGCGGCATCAACCAACGACCAGTCCACAAGGCGCGGCTTGCCCTCAGTAATTGTTCCGGTCTTGTCCAGCGCGATTGCCTTAAGCTTGCGCGCCTCTTCCAGATAGATACCGCCTTTGATCAAAATACCACGGCGGGCTGCTGCCGCTAAGCCGCTCACAATCGTCACTGGTGTGGAAATGACGAGTGCGCAGGGGCAAGCGATAACTAGCAGAACCAGTGCTTTATAGACGGCCTGCATCCACGTCCAGCCAAGTAGCCAGGGGCCTACCAATGCTACGACGACGGCGATAACGAAAATTGCAGGTGTGTAAATTGCAGCAAATCGATCAACGAACCCCTGAGTAGGTGCTCGAGTCGCTTGTGCTTGCTCAACGGCATGAATAATCCTCGCCAACGTCGAGTTGGAGGCCAATGCAGTAACCTCAAACTCAAAGGTTCCAGACTCGTTGATAGTGCCCGCAAACACTGGGTCACCCGCCGACTTGTCAACGGGGATACTTTCACCAGTTACGGGGGCCTGGTTGATGCTCGTTTGTCCTGTCTGAACGACTCCATCCATAGGAACGCGCTCACCTGGCTTGACTCGCAGCGTCGAGCCCACTGCGATTTGTGCAACTGCGACGGTTAGCCAACTACCGTCACTTTGGCGAACCGATGCTTGGTCCGGAGCCATCGCAAGCAACCCCTGAATGGCATTGCGGGCCCGATCGACTGCTCTCGCCTCGATTGCCTCGGCGATGGCATACAACGCCATCACCATCGCCGCTTCAGGCCATTGACCGATGACAAACGCACCAGTCACAGCAACAGTCATCAATGCATTGATGTTCAGCTTGCCACGACGAAGTGCTCCAAACCCTTTTTTATAGACGTCAAAGCCCGCAAGCCAAATCGCAATCGCGGCGACTGCAAAGCCGGCGATTCTCCAAGCCATGGTTTCTGGCGCGAAGTAGCCGACACCTTCAGCAGCGATAGCAAGAGCAAGCGCCGCGACCAACTTTGGAGTTGTGCCCCGTACAAGTTCATGGTCGTGGCCGTCGCCAGCCGCATGGCTTGAGTCCCCAGTGTTCGATGAGATCAGCTTTGGCTCAAAGCCAGCTTCAGTGATCGCCAACAATGCGGCAGCAAGGGCATCAGTGTCCGCGTCAATTTTGAGAGTTCTCTGCGAGAGCTGGAATCGGAGTCCCCGGATACCTGCAATTGGTTCAAGTGCACGTCGTATTTCAGCTTCCTCGCCTGCACAGTCCATTGTCGGAATGCGGTAAGTTAGCCCTTGATCCAACGGTGCTGCCACTGGGCTCTGGGTAGAGTGTGAGCTACAGCAATCCGTGGTGGCGGTACTAAGCGTGTTGTCATCAATGTTTGGGTGCTTCATACTCGATCTCCTGTTGACCATGTGGCAATTTAAAACCCTGTAGTTGGTATAGAGTCAACTCATTTCGAGGTGGGTCCATGAAGATTGGTGAACTGGCTGAGATCACTGGTACGGCGGTTGAAACCATTCGCTTTTATGAACGCGAGAAGCTGCTGCCTTCGGCTGCTAGAGCTGAAAACAACTACCGTATGTACTCGGCGGAGCACATAGGCCAACTTGCCTTCATTCGACGCTGCCGATCGCTGGATATGACACTTGATGAAGTACGTGCTTTGCTCTTGCTACGCGAGTCATCTGCGAAGGACTGTGCAGAAGTCAATGCGCTCTTGGACACACACATAGAACACGTCACTCATCGCATTCATGAGCTGAATGCTCTCGTTACTGAGCTTCAGACCATTCGTGCAAGCTGCAGCGCTCCACAGGCACTTTCTGAATGCGGCGTTCTTTCAAGACTCGAGACAAGCTCCACGACAAGCTGCGGGTCTACTCGTCCCCATCGCCATATCGACGGCGCGCACTAGGAAGCCATGCGCTGACCATTGACCCAGTGGATGCGGCAGGCCGCTCATGGCTTTCTCTTGTTGTGCACAAGAGGAGCAATCAATGGCGTTCGAGCTCATTGTTTGCAACGTAGATCTTTAGCGTGCTGCCTGCAAACGCTGCAGGTGCGATCTTCGACAACTCGATGGGCCTGTGACCCATCACATCAAATTTCCAGATGAACTGTTCCCCGCCATTGGTGAACGCGACCGTCTCTCCACACACTAGATTGAGATATTGAGTGCTTCGTGTTGTGTCAACAACGCGTGTGACCTGAGACGCAGCACCTGCTCGTCCAAATGTTTTGTCTGTACCGCGCGTAGTCGAGTTGGACTTTGCAGTCGAGCTTCCAGACTGACTAACGAAGCTGCTTTCAGTTGCCGATGCTGTCATCACGACGGTGGCTGAGGACAGCAGGATCGAAGCCAGAATTGCGAGATTAGTTTTCATGATAAAGAGTCCTTGATCAATTACTTGAAGAGTGTCTGAGCGCTTTTCTACCCAGACACATCAAATATATAGACAGGCACTTTACGCAATATAGTCTGCAACATGATATTTTTGTAATCCACAGCGAAAATTAACCTGATTACTAAAATGTAATCTGAATGTCAGATTTCTGTCGGTATTGCGCACATAGAGTTCTGTGCCCCTATTCCAAATCGAATTTCGATATTTCTATTAGGGTTAATAGGATTTCCATGAGCGCACCAGCATCCGAAGATAATCTAAAACTTCATCGATCAAAAATAGCTTTACTTTTTCAGGGATCTAGCGATCGCCATAAAGTATGGGTACCTATTGTTGCTCTGCTTGCGATGCAAATTGTTTTTGCATCTCTAGGATATGAGGGCAGAAAAATATTACAGATAAGTATTCTACTTATACCGACTCTATTGTTATTACTGATTCCAATTAATAACTCAAGATTGAATTTATTTAGGGCACTGCTTGTATGGTGCTTTGTTTTTGTTTTTTTATTAGACTCAGCAGTTCGAGCGCATCTCATCTCAATGTATGGTGCTGCGCCAGATAGCACGATGGTGATAAGTGCACTTGCCAACACAAATACATCGGAAATTGGAGGCTATATCTCCACACACATCCGTGATTTCAGTGGATCTAGCATTATTTTATTTATTTCAGCGGGTGTTGCTCTCTGGTTATCTTTAAAAGGGGCAAGAAAAAGAACGAAGGTCTCGAAGATTGAGCTGATTGCTTTATCCATCATCATTTTGATATCCGCCGTTTCATACATCAGCAAACCATGGAGAAGGATAAATCCTCTAATTTTTTGGTCTAATTTAGCTGGATCCGTAAAGAATACGAAAGATAGCTGGGCATCATATGGAAAAGAGCGCGCCTTAGCACAAAGGTCAGCAAAAAGTGAGATTCCTTCGATTGCTAGAAAAGACAAATCCACCGTAGTTCTTATTATTTCCGAGAGCATAAATCGAGATAACATGGGTATTTATGGCTACGAAAGAAATACGACACCGATGCTTGAAAAGCTTCAGAAGGATATAGGCGATAGATTCCTCGTTATTCGTAATTCATGGTCCACGGAAGCAACTACTATTCCTGCCATTGATAGCATGATGAACTTCACAACTGGTAAAACAGATAAGAATTTAAATATTATTGCTCTCGCGAAAGAAGCAGGATATAAGACTTGGTGGATAAGCAATCATGATGATATTGCCATTACGCAAAAGCATGCAGCTATGGCCGACGTGGTTTCCATGGAAAATAATAAACCAGGAAGATCTAGCAATTCGCTTGATGAAATTTTATTGCCTTCATATGAAAGTGCCCTCAAAGATTATCACCCTCATAAATTGATTGTTTTGCATATGCTGGGGGCTCATCCTCATTATCGTCTCCGGTACCCAGAAAAGCAGCCTCAATTCCCGGATGATGAAGTATCAAAAATAATGTCGGTCGCTGAACGCTCAATGTGGGTTCAGCAATTTAGAAACGACTACGACTCGGCTATTCTTTATCAAGACACTGTAGTTGCATCTGTCTTTGAAAAATTAAAAAGTTCCCCATCCAGTGCAGAGGACTACAAGTCCGTTATTTACGTATCTGATCACGGGCAGGAAGTTGGTCATCAAACAAATAAAGTTGGTCACAGTCCCAGTACTGCATCGGGTTATAAAATTCCCACAATAATTTGGACATCAACAGGAACTGATGTAGCTTCTAAAAATATTTCCGATAGACCATTTAGAGCTGACTGGCTCGCTTGGACCATGTCGGATCTAATGGCATTACGTTGGAATAGTTACGATCCCTCTCGAAGCATTATTAACTCAAACTATAGATGGATTAGCCCAGGCTTACCTATAAAAGACACAATAACTGGCAACTAGTATATGGCAGAAGGCTGGTTTGAGGAACACCTTAGCCAATCAAGCCAGCCTTCAAAGCTAGAAATCCACTTATGGATGTAAACAAGCAGCTCGATTAAAAAGCTATGTGAGTAGCTGTTCAGGTTGCGAATTCATCAGAGTTTTAAAAATCTATAGCCTGTGGATTGATGCCAGCCAGAAGACCACAATTGGCCGGTAGCAGCTATCGATCGAGGACTGCTCACGACCCAAAGCCGTCTGCCGTTATGGCCGTTCGAGCACGAATTTCAGCTCAGAAATAAAGGCGCGAACCCGTTGGGGGACGTACTTGCGCGTGGGATATAGCGCCCAAACGGACAAGCTGGGCGGAGCAGCTTCCTCCAGCAGGACAGGTATCAAGCTTCCCCCTGAGGTTTCCTCCACTACATCCCATTGAGTCATCATGGCGAGTCCAAGGCCTTGAATGCAGGCCGCGCGCACGCCTTCAACCGAGTTGCAGCTAAAGCGTCCATCGACCCTAAGCTGCCGCTGGTGTCCGTCCACTAGGAAGGGCCACATGGGCATGCTGGTCAGCCTGATACAAGCGTGCAGCTCTAGGTCCTTCAAGGTTCTCAGGGGCGGTGCATGCTTCAAATAGTCTGGACTTGCACACAGCACGCGCGGATTGGGGGCCAGTTCCTGACCAATCAGTTCTGAGGCATTTGGAGGCGCGATGCGTATGGCTAGGTCCATTCCAGCTGTCGCAATATCCGTGACCTTGTCATCAAACTCAAGCTCCACTCGCAACTTAGGGTTCGCATTCATAAGTCGTTCTGCCACGGGCAACACGATGCGTCGGCCAAATGCTCCTGGCGTCGTCACACGTAACAGCCCACTGACGCCTTGTGCGGCTGCTGCAAGCGTGCTCGATGCCTCGCCGACAGCATCTAGGATGGTGCGGGCCAGGGGCAAGAACTCCTCTCCCTCTGCCGTTAGGGTAACAGCGCGCGTTGTGCGGTGCATGAGGCGTGTCCCCAGTGACCGCTCCAGTGCAGCCAAGTGACGGGAGGCTGCCATGGGCGTCAGGCCGAGCTGGCGGGAGGCTCCGGCCAAGCTGCCCACCGCGCTGGCGGCCACAAAGACTGCAACAGAGTCAGTATCCATAACGATTTTCGATATTCAGGCATCACATTTTGGCCCACTACCGCATGTTTTAGCACTCCATTAGATTCGGTTGTGTTATTTACATTCACCGAGTATTGCCATGAGCCTTGATGTCTCCCTCCTGCAAACATCCTTTGAGCTGAAGCGTTTGAGCCTGCACAACCGCCTCGCCGTTGCTCCCATGACGCGCGTGACTGCAACCCCTGAAGGACTCCCGACCAATGCCATGCAACGCTACTACGGCCGCTTTGCTGCGGGTGGATTTGGGCTGGTCATTACCGAAGGAAGCTTCATCGATGAAGCCTTCTCGCAGACCTATGAGAACCAACCTGGCATGGCGACACTGGCACATGCCAACGCATGGCGTCCGCTGACAGCGCAGCTTCAGGCTGCAGGCACACGGGTAGTAGCGCAACTCCAACATGCAGGGGCGCTGTCCCAGTTCAATCGACACAAGCCAGGTCAGACGATCGCGCCATCGCCGGTACAGCCGCGCGGGCACCAAATGCCGTTCTACCGTGGCGAGGGCCCTTATCCTGTTCCTCGCGAAATCACCGATGAGGAGATAGCAGACGTTGTGGCCAGTTTCGGGCGTGCAGCGGCATTAGCGGTAGGCCATGCCGGCTTTGACGGGGTGGAAATTCACGGTGCCAACGGCTACCTTCTAGACCAGTTCTTGACCGGCCACACGAACGTTCGCGCCGACCGATGGGGTTCAGCCTTGCAGCAACGTCTGGAGGCGATAGTGGAGACAATCAAGGCCGTCCGCACAGCGGTCGGCTCCGGCGTGCCTGTAGGCATTCGTTTGTCTCAAGGCAAAGTGAACGATTTCACCCACAAGTGGGCAGAAGGTGAGGAAGGAGCCGAGGCCATCTTCGGCACATTGGCAGCCACTGGGTTGGATTACATCCACCTCACTGAGTTTGAAGCCTGGAAACCTGCCTTCGAAGTAAAAGGCCCCACGCTGGTTCAACTGGCACGCAGATTCGCAAAAGACACGACCATCATCGCCAATGGTGGTTTGCATGATGTCTCCCGCGCACTGGAGGTCCTGGAGCATGGCGCGGACATCATTGCATTGGGGCGCGGCGCTCTCAGCAACCCGGATTGGCCACAAAAGGTCCAGCAGGGCATCGCGCTGGAAGAATTCGACCGGAGCATCTTAGGACCTATCGCGGACATTAAGGCGTCAGAGTTGGCGAAGGCCGCCTGATGAATGCTGGTCAGAGCCTGCTTCTGGCCGAACTCAGTCGATCATGACCTGCTGGCGGGTCAGCCGCGACCGGCACAGGCGGTCAATTCAACCGGAATCCGCACAACAGGTCAACACAGCTGATTGCACCCGCAGAAGCACTCCTTCAGGTCAGCACGCGGTGGAGTGCGCAATCGAACAACTGGTCCTAAGGTGAAGCGGTTGCTGACGTGCAATGACGTTCAAATGCTGTAGTTTGCGAATGCCGCCGCTCTGGAACTGGATCGTGGACAACTCAGACCAGCTTGTAGCAGCCATAACCTCTAAATTAACCAAAGAATGCACAGCCTCAAGCAGTCGCGTTCACGCAAGAAAAAGAGCGCTCTATGTGAACGCTCTTTTCATAGCAAGGACTGCACCAGTGGTGCACCAAGCAGCCGTATTTCCCCATTCAAGATCACTACGAGCAGCTCAAGTTTACGACTTTACCGTTACAAGTCACCGCTTCGTCAACCCGCATGAATGCTAG
>NZ_BBXH01000048.1:0-12119 GCF_001010305.1 Comamonas sp. E6 | reverse complement strand
CCGCATCCCCGGCGGGTCAGTTCTGCGTGGAAATCAACATGCCTTTCTCTTCGCGGAAGCGGGCACGGTGTTTCATCAGTGCGGCAAATCACCACGCGCAATGCTTGAGGATTACACCGCAATGCTTGCTCTGTTTGACGTTATGCATGCGATAGCCCAGGCCTTGCCTGCGGATGCGCGCGAGCGCGCCGAATCGCTCGTTGGAGTGCTTGAAAAAGCCCACCCGCTACTACCCCGCCCGAATGCAAAAAAAGCTGCTACAGCCCTTTCTGTGCATTCTGGCTTTGCACCAATCTCCGTCACAGCCGAAAGCGCTACATGAATTTCCACCGAGTCATCAACATGACAGTGCTCATCGCGTCAGCACTGCTGCTCGCATGTGCCGCAGTCGCCTTCTACGGCGCAACAAACAGCGCGGATGCGTCAAGTGCCCGCGCCCAGGTGCTTGCCGGAGTCTCGTCGGTTGTTGCCCTGGTGCTGACCTTCATCGCCAAGTTCCAGGCCAACAAGATCATCAAGCTCAAAGTCGCCATCGCTTCATTGAATGTTGAAAAGGCAATTCTTGTGTCGGGCGTCAAACGCTGATTCTTTTGGAAATTACCGCGCGTGCATGAGCTTGTGGCTTGGGCACCCGTCAAGCGCAAAAAAGGCCTGCAGCTCCGAAGAGCGCAGGCCTTTGTCTTGGCAGCTACTGAGCGTTACTGCAGCGCGGCTGGCTGTGAACGCCCGCCTGCATCATCGATGCCGATCAGCTGGACATTGGGCTTTTTCGCATCACCTACGCGGTTCAGCGTCAGGCGATCACCTGTAACCGCTTTCACTTCACCGTCTACCGTCCATTCGTAAGACCTCATGCGGCCATCTTCATCTTTGCAGGATGCATAGAAGAGCCAGGAGCCTACTGTTTCTCGCTGAGTGAGCGTGCATGTTGGTGGTGTGTTTTCTTTCACACTGATCCGCACCTTTGCCTCAGCTTCCTCACCCATTTTGCTGCGGATGCTGAACGCTACATCGTGATTACCAGCATTAAGAGTGATTCGGCCATAGTGTCCCGCGACATCCAGCTTTTCACCATTCACGGTGAACGAGCGTGTGTCGATGCGGTCAAGCGGATGACCGCCAGTCACATATGGTCGTAGCAGGACATCCAAGGGGGCGCGGTTGATTGCGTTCGACCCAGAGTACTGAAGGTCCACCTTGTAGGGGGCAGACTCAGCGATTGCCAGATCTTGCTTGATCACAGTCTCATGGCCACGGGCATCTTTCACAACAACGCCAATTTCATACACACCGTCTTCAAGGATCTTGAAGGTGCGCTGTGTCGCCTTGCTAGAGTCCGTAATGACTGCCTTGGTAGGAAGAGTCCAGCTATAGGTAGGCTCTTCAAGGTTGCCACTGAATGCGATAGGCCGGATCTTGACCGTCACCTCTGAAGGTGCAACCTTTGCGGTTCTCTTGATCTCCAAGCCAAAGGTTGGCCACACATACTCCCAAACCTTTGTCTTGAAAACGTAGGTGGACTCAGCCCCATCTTCACGGAAACCTTGTGCCCATGCCGTGTAGGTCACGTTAATCGTTTGCGATGCAAGATCTTCATCACTGGGGGTGTATTGGATGGATGTGCCCTTCTGAACAGTTCCATTCGGTAGAGTGAACTCGCCATCGAACGACAAATCCATGTCTCGATACGGAGGTGTCACCCGTGCAGCCAGTTCATAGGTCTTTCCCTTCTCGACCCGAATTGGGCCATCGACGTAGACGCGCGGCGGCTTCATCTTCAGGAACTCCACAGTTTTTCGAACAACGCTGTAGCCACTCATGTCCTCTGCAGGCGCTTCCTTAGAGCGCGCTCTGGCCACCAAACGCACTCGGGACACTTCAGACTGCTTGATCTCGAACTGGGTAGATCCTTCATTGAAGGTTTCTCCGTTGTCTACAGACCATTCAACTACTGCATCTCCTGTGTTCAATGGCTTCCCATTGAGCGTTAGGGCAGCTGTGACCTTGGCGGTACCACCCACGTAGAAGGCTTGAGCACCTGTGAGCACAAGTTTCGGTTTGTCGTAAGCAATGACTTCCACTGGCTCCGAATACTTGGACTTCAGCGAATTAGCATTGACCACCTTTGCGCGGACCTGATGTGTACCTTTGTCGAAGACATTCACAAACATGAAGCGTTGTGATTTGTTCTTGACATCGTGCGCCACCCAGCTCTTTCCACCATCAGAACTGACCTCCCAGGCAACATCGCCCACAGCGCGCATATCCAAACGCTCATCGATGCTCAGCTTGAAGGTGTTCGTGAAGGGGGCTTCTCCAGACGTTCGACGGCTAGATATGGCTGATGTGATCTCTCCGCCTCGGGAAATGGTGACGAAGGCACCTTGAGGCGACTCTGCCACTCGCTTGTAGCCAGGTACAGGACTTTCCAGCTCAGCTTCGGCCACGAACCGCAGAGCCGTCGAATCTAAACTGCCAACATCGACATTGAATACAGCCTCGCCAGTTTCAGAGATCGCAACTGGTGCAGCAAGCTCTTCGCGCTTGTTGTAAGTCATGACTCGCACCAACCTCACCTTCCACTTCCCCATTGTCTCGGGGGAATAGGTCGAAGAGGTTGAGCCTCGGTCGCTCATCGTGACCACCACCTTCATGGGCGAGGTGTTAACAGCTGTGTCCGAATCCAGCTTGATGACTGGCTTCACACTTTCGCTGGGCGCTGCATAGACGCTGTACACGACTTCCTGTTTCACACTAGGAAGTGCGGTAAAGGCCGCTGCAACCTTGTACTTCGTGACTTCCCACAGATTACGGGCATCCGCATTCAATCGTCGGAAGGTCGAATTGTTTGACAAGCCCATCGACTGCTCAATTTTTGCCTGTTCCAAGACTTCAGTACCACGCGCGATGGATAGGTCCAGAGCTGCACGTACTGACTTGATTTCGACATCACCGATGTAGCCGCCCGCCATCGGAACAACCAACACGTTTTCAGAGTCTGGAACCAAGCTCTTGGAGTTGATAAGGATCTCGGGCTTAGGTGGGTTCACCGCCGTCAGGTTGATTGACTGCTCATTGAGCTTGATTTCAGCCCCAGTTTTGGTAAACAGACTCACGCGCCAGGAGATGGGGTGCACACCCTCAGACGAGACAACGCCACGAAGATAGGGCGTGTCAGACCGCTCATCTTGAACCAGCCCTGGTGGGGTCTTGATCCACTCAACAAAGCAATAATTGCTCGCTTGCTCAGATGATCGAGTGGCAGCATCTTGAATCGCCGCATCTCTGTTCATTGTGAGACTGCATTTGTAGCCATCTTGGATCTTCAGCCTTACACCGGCATCAGTAATTGAATGGACCACATTGGATATATCTTCAGTAGCAGCAAGTGATACAGATCCCAAAGCCGATACCGAGTTCACCGACGCTATACCACTCTGCACCTGATTCTTTTTCCCTTTGCTGTCGTACACATACAGCGCAAATGAAACACCTTCCCTACCGACTTGATTCATACGACCAACGAGGTCTACACCATTCGCCACATCTACCTGAATACTGTCACCAACAGGTTTTGAAAAGAAGTCCACGAGACAAATCGGCGCAAGAATATTGTTTGCTGCTTTGGCCTTCGACTCTTGCGTAGTCAGTTGGCATGTTGTTGATGTTTCCGGTCGAAGAGCGACATTGTAATTCTCAATTCCCTGAACAATGCTGCGCGAGGGGAACGTGATGTCAATCTCTGGCTTCCACATCGTTACTTCACCAACAACGATTGGAGAATTAGGTGCAGAAGAAGAAACCAAGATATTCGCCACACCTTTTTTGAATTGAGCACCGGGCTTAATATCAAATGCAATCTTGCTTTCGTTAGCGCCAAAGTTGTAGTCTTTGATAACTGTTTTTGTTTCTCCAGGCAAAACTTCTACACCATTAACGCGCACGGGAGCCTCAGAGTCAGATCTAAGAGTCAAGAAAATATCATAGACACCAACAACGTTTGAGCCATCTTTCAAAGTAAATTTTTCCGTTTCCAGGATTTTCTTCCCACCTTCCAGCACGTAATCGCCTTCAAACGCCGGAATCGAAATCTTAGAAGAATTTCCCTTTAGTGCGATCTGATTCGGCTCATACTTGAAAGTCACACTTTTCTGGACTTGATTTCCTTGACTGTCTTGGGCCTTGATGCTTAAAGTATATTTCTCATTCTCCTTCATACTAGGGAACATCACTGGGTATTCAAGCGCGTAATTCCCAGATGAAAGGGAACGTACAGTCAGGAATACGTTCTCATTAGACGCCCCGCCCTTCAGATTAACCTCAGTTATCCTTGGCGTTTTATCCAAGGCATCACTCAAGTTTATCTTGACATCATCCAGCGTCGAAATTGAGGTTCCGGCAACAATGTTCAGGACAGGCGGTGTCGAATCAATTGCGTAGATGCCATCCACCTGTTGCTCTACGCTGTTTCCATAATTATCCAAAGCCCTTAATGAGAATGTGTATTCCCCATCGGACAAAGCCTTATATGAAATAGTTACGGTGTGATCATTCCCAGCAGTTGTTCTACCTCCTGTTTCTGCGATCTCTGTCACTACCCCACTCAAGTTGTTTTTGGCAACGATAAATCCTTTATTAAGTCCCATCCCATATGAGCCTGTTCCAGGCTCATTCACATAGAAGACAAATTCCTTGACTTCCCTAGCATGGGACACAGATGTTATCGTAGGGCTTTTTTTATCCCAGTAGAAAAATCTGCCATTACCAGAAAGTGCAAGCTGTCCGTCAGATGCTCTTTTAAAGTTACCGTTGAAAGAATATACCCCCGTGGAGTCTGTTGTATTAAATGGATAATCAACTTCCATTTCGCAAGAAACACCACCAGCAGGTATTACACATGATGGCTTCCCTTGCGTTACCAGGATGTCATAGCCTCTTGCCGCCTTGATATGAAAACGGAGACGCGAAACCTTCGTATCGGCAGGCACATTGCGATCCTTTGTGTAGAAGGTATTCGCCCCCCAACCAAAGCCATCAATATAAGCTTCCGTATAAAGTGGCTCCGGCGCAGACTGTAAAGGATCTATCTCAGCATTAGGCACCACCATCGACTTACATGCATGAGTTGACGTATTGGTCCATCTATGAGATTCATTCGGGAAGTTCCCGAGTTCATTAACAGGCCCCTCCATCAACAAATATGCATATTCACCATCTACTGCCAGAACGGTTTTGGATACCCCCATGTTTGCAAAGAATCCACCCCAAATCGGGTCGAAATCTCTTGATTGATCCTTCCTGACACGATAAAGGGCCTTTGCTGGATTGTTTTTAACAATATTTTTTCCATTGGTAGGGCCAACGAAGCCCTTCAATGCTGGTATATCCAGAAAGTTGCTTGTTGAGTCTGGGTCATAAAGGCCCATAAATTCTGGTGTTTCAGGACAGACAGAGTTGACATACATCTCTCTTTCCAATGTTGAAATATTGCCTGCAATGTCGTTAATGTTAAATTTCAGCCTGTATTTACCATTAGGGACATTGAATGTATTCGCAAAGAATGTTCTTCTCAAGTCCATTGAATCCGCATTCTCAGTATATTGAGAGTCACCGGATTTGACTGCAACCCCTGAATCGGATGCTATGAGTTCATATTTAATTGATTTGACAGAGTTATTATCTAGGATATTCGGTATGGATACGCTTGCTATACCAGTTGTGTTATCTGCCTTTGAAACTGCAATTAGTCCATCCGCCATGATGCCACCACCATAGGGGGAAGTGATGGAAATTCCTCCTGCAGTCGGAGGGCTAGTATCTACAATGACCTGATACCCGTCAGTCTGAACCACCTGATTTGACGAGGAAAGAAGCTCAGCCTTTACCGAGTACCGTCCTTCTCCAGGCAACTTCAATGCCATTACAAAGCCGTAATAACTTTTGTTGTTAGCAACAACTCGGTCATTCGGACCAACAACTCCACTTGTCTGTGTCGCTATTGTCTTTCCTGCGGAATCAATAGCCGTCAATCTGATCTTTCGATCAATACCGGCACTTACTGTGACGGAAATATCACCTGAGGGGTTCAAGTAGTCAATTGCTGATGTTGCTTGAACATTTTTTGTTTTCTTTAAGGTGTCCGTAAATTCATATTGGACAACTTCAGCATTGGCCCCATGTAGAAGGCCAGCTGCTGCAATCAGGAACAATGCACCTGACTTTCTGCGGAAATTCATACGCGTCTCCACGTAACTATGGGAGCTTTCAGTCTAGGATTCGCCCTTTGATTTCCTTGAACACCAAGTTGCCCTTCCTGGGCGGAAATGAAAAAGGCCCGCAGCTCCAAGAGCGCGGGCCTTATTTGGTAGCTAAAGAGCCTTACTGCAGCGCAGCTGGCTGCGAGCGCCCGCCTGCATCATCGATGCCGATCAGTTGAACATTGGGCTTCCTGGCATCACCGCTGCGGTTCAGCGTCAGGCGATCACCAGTAACCGCTTTCACCTCACCATCGACAGTCCATTCGTAGTTTTTCATGCGGCCATCCTCATCTTTGCAGGACGCATAGAAGAGCCAGGAGCCGACTGTCTCACGACTTGACATGGTGCAGGTTGGAGGCTGGTTCTCCTTCACCGAGATATTGAGCTTGGCCGTGGCCTCGCTGCCCATCTGACTCACAACCTTGTACTGAATGTCGTGCTCACCCGCCTGCAGGACGGTTCGGCCATAGAAGCCAGTGACGTTCAGCTTCTCACCGTTCACGAAGAACTCCCGAGTCAGGATGCGATCTTGCGGATGCCCACCCGTCACATAAGGGCGCAGCAGAACGCTCAATGGTGCGCGATTGATCGGGTTAGAACCCGAGTACTTCACCTCTACTGAGTAAGGTGCAGCTTCACCGATCAGGATGGTTTCCTTCAGCTTTGCAACGTTACCTCGCGCATCACGGACAACCACACCGACATCAAATGCGCCAGTGGAATTGAGGACAAAGGTTCGCAGCGTGGGGAACTTGTCGTCGAGCACGGTCGCGCTTGCTGGAATGTTCCAGTCGTAGGTCGGTGATTCAAGGGTGCCCTCGAAAGCAATCGGACGAACTGTCAGCGTGATCTGAACTGGCGACACGTTTGCGCTCTTGCGGATCTGCAGACCGAATGATGGGAACACATATTCCCAAACACGCGAACGCATCGAGTGAGTCCCTTCTGCCCCCTGGTTGCGGTAGCCATCAACCCAGGCGGTGTATTTTGTCTCGACTCGCTCTGCCGACAAGTCAGCTGCAGTGGGCGTATAGGTTGCCGACTCGCCGTTGACGATCTTGCCGTTCGGCAAGGTGAAGGCACCGGCCATCTTCACATCCATCGAAGGGTACGGAGGTGTGATGCGCGCATTGAAGGTGTATGTCTTGCCCAATTCGATTCGTGAGGGACCCGTCACGTAAGGACGGGGCGGCTTCACTGGCAGAAAATCAATGCTCTTGTTCACGACATCGAAAGCATAGGCATCGCTGCCTGGTGCATCAATGGATCGAGCGCGAACCGATAGCTTGATCCGGGCTTCCTTGGCTGAGGTCAGCTGAAACGTATCTGTACCCTTTGCGTAGGTCTTCCCACCATCCTTAGACCATTCAATCACGACGCGATCTTTGCTGATGTAGTCCTTACCAAATTTGAATTTGGCGCTCATCGTGGCCTTGGAGCCGATGAAGTGCTGCTGCGCGCCAGTCAGTTCAAGCTTGGGCTTGTCATAGGCGATCACATCCACGATTTCTGTGTACTTTTCCTTTGCAGAGTTGATGTTGGTGATCTTGGCCCGGACCTTGTACTCACCTTTCTCGAAGGTACGCATGAACATCATCTTGCGCTGTTCCGGCTGAACGATCTTCTCCCAGCTAGATCCCCGGTTGCTGCTGACTTCCCAGACGACAGCGCCGACCGCACGCATATCAAGAGCTTCATCCAGTGCCAACTTAAATGCTGTCACGAATGGAGCTTCGCCCGAAAGGCGTCGCCCTGTCACGGATGCCCCAATCGCATTACCTCTCAACACAGTAATGAATGTCGGCACTGTTGATTCTTCAGTTCGTTTGTAGCCTTCTATCGGAGATACAAGCACCGCCTCTGCGATGAAGCGCACCGATGCTGCATTCACATTGTCCAAACCAACATTAAACGTGGCCACGCCGTCAACGGTTTCCACATAGTCCGTCATTGGCTCTCGCTTGTTGTAGGTCATGAGCTTGACCAAACGGACCTTCCATTTGCCCATGTTTGCGTTATAGGCCTCTGCAGGCTTATATCGGTCACTCATCGTCACCTTCACCTTCATGGCTTCAGTGTCCACAGCCTGGTTCGAATTCACCGATACAACCGGCCTCATGCCAAGCGATGGGCCTGCCACGATGCGGTAGACCTTCTTGGTCTTCACTTCAGGCAGCAACGTGTAGTTGACGTTGACGGTGTACGGTGTTTCAGTCCAAAGGGGCCGCTCGTCGGTATCAATGCGGCGGTATAGCTGGCTCTTGTCAAATCGGCTTGGCTCCGCAACACCTGACTCAAGAACGTCAGTGCCTCGCATGATGCTCACATCAAGTTGAGATCTCTCAGAAGTGATGGTCACGTCACCTACATAGCCACCCGTGTGAGGCACCACAAGCAGGCTATCGTTGACGACGTGTGGGGAGGTAATCTCTACCGTAGGAACGGAAGGATCAACGACCGTAATAGGCTGTGATTGCTCATTCAGGACAATCTGTTGTCCTGACTTGCTGAACATCGAGATTTTCCACTTCAGCTCAGTCGCGCCCTTGTTCGGGATGTTGCCCTGCAGCAGGGGAACTTCGACTCTCTCAGCTTGGCTCAATCCCACAGGCAGCTTTGTCCACTCAACCCAGCAGCTTGGGCTTGCTGCGATGTTCATCTTGGTGCTGGCATCGAGCGCGGCCTTCTCAGCGCCTTGCACGAAGAGACACACTGGACCTTCAACCTGCTTGACGCGAGTGTCAATTTCCTGAATTCGACGAGTCACCTTCGAGAGATCGGTGATCGTTGCTATTTTCACCGAACCCATTGGCGAGGTGACGCTTAGCTTGCCACTGCCGTTACCAACGAGATACTTGGTGCCGTTGGAGGCATACATGTAAAGAGCAAACGTCATGTCGTTGCTCCCCAGCTTGGATGCTCTACCTTGCAGGTTGATGGTGCTCTTGTCCTTCTCAGTAGTTTGGTAATCCCCCTCTGGAATCTTGTCCCAACCGAGCAAACACACTGGGGCTGTGATGGGATCGGCGGTCTTGGCGCGGGTTTCATCCATGCTCAGGGCACACCGGCTCCCGTTTGCAGCGTCATTCACTGCATTCGTTGTGTACACATCAATGCCCTGGCGTACTGACGCGGATGTTCCTGTGAGCTTCCCAGCTGGCTTCCAGACGTTGATATTCGCAATGAGGACTGGGGAGTTCGGAGCCGATGTTGTGACCAGCAAATTCGATGTGCCCGTTTGGCCATCAACTGCTGCCGACACGGACAGGCTGATCTTGCCGCCAGTGCTAGAGAAGTCGTGGGCGGGCATCACGACAACGGTTTGGCCTGGTTCGACAACGAAACCGTTGACCTTCAGCGGTACTTTGGCGTCCTTGCGCAGCGTAGCCATGATGTCATAACGGCCCGACACAACCGTACCATCGCGCATAGTCACCGGATTTGAATCGATTACCTCCTTGCCGCTGGCACGCCTGAACTCCGCAGCCAAGGCTGGGATCGACAATATGCCGCTCGCGTCTGGCGACATCGTTATTTGGCGAGGTGTGTAATCGAAGCCGAAGCTCGCTTCACCTATATTTCCCTGATCGTCTACGCCTTGAACTGTGAGCGTGTAGCTTTCACCTTGCTCAAGACTCGGGAACATGATTGGATACTCCAAACCATAGTAATTCAGTCCCAGTGAGCGTGCTGCTAGATATACCGTATCTTTGGTAGGACCACCCTCAAGCTTGATGCTTGTGACTCGCGGCTTCGCCGTAGTTTCATCATTCACAGTGAAGGTAATATCATCAAGACTTGTCACACCGCTTCCTGATGAAATTATCTTAATCACCGGCTTGGTTGTGTCGTTCGCAATGGTGAATAATTTTGGAGATGGAGCTGCAGTATTTCCCCAGTTATCCTTTGCCCACGCGTAAACGTCATACTGGCCAGGGGGTAGACCTTTATAGCTTGTCGTAAATGTATACTTGTTATTTCCAGAAACGACAGACTCATGATTCAAGATAGTTTCTTTTCCAGATTTATCGACAAATCTGAGGCCTGAATGCGGGAGGCTTACAGACCCCCAAAGACTTCCTGAATTTCCCTCAAAGAATTCAACAGATACCTTCTTTTCAAAGCTGTCGTGACTGACAAACCTCTGGAATATCGGATCTTCTCCATCATAGGCGAGCGTAATATATCCAGCAGCCACCACCATTCCAGGTACATCTAACCGGCTAACATTGCTCAGATACTGATACATCAATACTTCACCTGTAACGTTCCAAGGCGTATTCGTATTGATATAGCATGACTTCTGATTAGCAGGCACATCGCAGGTCTGCTGTGCGACCATTACCCTTTGCACGTATGGGCGCGGCTCAACCTCAACTGCGATACCTGTCATCTTGGTATCACGAGGAATCGTTCGTCCAGGAACATCTTTGAATCCGACCTGGATACGCCCATAGCCAGCAATGTCAAACTCTTGCTTGATTTTATTATGAGGTGGAGTCGTTGATGCTGTGAAGTTTGCTTGAGGAAGCCTTACATCATCGCAAATCCAGAACCCGTCTCCATTCCATCGCAGAAACTCCCCAAACTGCTTGTCTGGTGTGATAACCCCATCAATCTTGTAGTAAACATAGTTGCTGTCACTATGAATAACGGAATGATTAATAACACCACCAGCATCTGACACGAAATAGCCACCATATGGCTGAGTTTCTGTCGCAGCTTTACTTTGGCTTCTTGGAGAACGGTAGATAAAACTACCAGGATTCTGAGGAAGATTAAAACTTCCTGTAATTTCCCTGTATCCCTTTAACTGCTGAACACCATACAAGCTTCCGGTATACGCTGGATCGTAGTATCCGACCGGAATTGGAGTTGCGGGGCAAACAGTATCATTATGAAATACCATCGAAGAGGAAGAGCTATTTCCTGCTTTATCCGTCACATAGAAGGTAATCCTATTCTTAGAGTTTGTGCCGGATGGATTAAATGCTTTGTCGTGCAAGTCGTTGACGTTTGCGCCTCCGATGATTGCCTCTTTCAAGCTCTCGTTGTATTCGACATCACCTGTATTCGTAATCAGGCCGGTTTTCGGACCATTAATAACTTCTGTCTTGAAGTTGATAGACGAAATCCCACTTGCATCTTGGACATCTTTGATACCAATATTTCGAGCCTCGGTTGTCCCGAACTTAGGTATCCCATCCCCTTGCATTCCTCCGCCATAAGGAATATTCCAGAACCACTCACCTGTTCTAGGTGGTGTTCTGTCAACGACGAATTCAGTCTGCGTAGTCTGAACAATTTTGTTCGCTGATGACAGGGTGTCTTGTCGGGCTACATAGGTTCCTTCTGAGGGTGAATTGAATCTCAGAATAGCGCCGTAGTAAGACTTGGAATCGACAACGATCTTGCTGTTGAAGCCCAACAACTCGCTCGTTTTGCTTTCGACTTCAGCGCCTGTATCTTTTCGAAGAATGGTGATTTTCACCTTTCGATCTGTACCAGCGCTGGCATAAATATCAAGAAAACTATCAGGATTTATGTATTTGTTTTCAGCCAAGACTTCTCGCACTTGACCACTCGCTTGACTGAATTTGTATTGCAGCACATCAGCGTGCACGGAACCTGCCGCGCCCGCAATAAGGGCTGCGGTAGCGTACAGGACCACCTTTTTTACGCTTTTCATGGAGTTCTCCACGGACTTATAGATGGTGTCAAGGCTAAACACGCATCTTCAATAGTCGGCCCGTGGGGTGGCCCATATTGGTCAGCTAGTTCCTTCTGCTGAACCAATACATACAAAAAAACGCTCTTACGGAAAGAGCGTCGTCGATCTCATGTCAATCGAAAAGTAGAGCC
>NZ_BBXH01000047.1:0-12745 GCF_001010305.1 Comamonas sp. E6 | reverse complement strand
CTTAGCGTGCTTTATTTTCCGTTTTCTGAGGCGACCCCTATTAGCAAGCGCAGCGCGCAGGCCCGGATCTGCGATCAGGGCCGCAGTTGCGTGAAGGATCGACGCCGCATGGCCGTGATTCGGCACGAAGCACGGGGCAACGCCCGAGAGCCTGACGGCGCCGCGCGCCGACACGCCCCAGCGCGGGGTGCAAATCTTCTGAACCCAGTAGCAGTTATTTTGTAGAGATCGCTACATCATTGCAACGACCGTGACATGGATTTAAGCTGTTGCCATGACTCTCACCTCCGACTCTTGGCTGACCCTCATCGTCAGCCTCCCCTCCGCGAGCGCCACGGCACGCATGCGGATTTGGCGCGCGGTCAAGACGCTCGGCTGTGCCGCCTTGCGCGACGGCGCCTATCTACTGCCCGCCCAAGCCGAACAGGCTGCGCAACTGCAGGTATTGGCCGACGAGGCGCTGCAGGAAGGCGGGCAAGCCTGGCTGCTGCAGGTGCAAGCCCGGAACATGACCGAACAGGCCACCTTTCAGGCGTTGTTCGACCGGGCGGCCGATTACACCCCCTGGCTAGAGGAACTGGCGCAAGCACGCCAGACGCTCTCCGCCCTGAGCGCAGCCGAACTCCAGCGTACACAGCGCAAGCATGCGCGTGCCTATGAGGTCATCCGCAAAATCGACTTCTTTCCCGGTGAGACGTCGATCCGCGCCGACGCCCAGTGGCGCGATTTCGCCAACGCCCTCGAAGCCATGCAGTCACCCGGTGAGCCGCAGCCAACAGCGGGCAACATTGCTCGGCGTGATCGCATGCAGTACCAGGGGCGAGTCTGGGCCACACGCCGCCATCTCTGGGTGGACCGCGTGGCGAGTGCCTGGCTGATCCAGCGTTTTATCGACCCTCACGCGCGCTTCCTGTGGCTGAACACCGCAGCAGACTGCCCGTCCGATGCGCTGGGTTTCGATTTCGACGGCGCGACTTTCTCGCACGTGGGCGAGCGGGTGACGTTCGAGGTACTGCTGGCGAGCTTCGGCCTGGAGGACGATCGGGGTCTCTCGCGCCTGGGAGCCATGGTGCATGCGCTCGACGTGGGTGGCGCGACCACACCCGAGGCCAGCGGCTTCGAGGCCGTGCTGGCCGGCGCACGCAAGCGCTGGCCGGACGACGACGCGCTGCTGGTCGACATCGGCGGCGTGCTGGATTCGCTCCATGCCCATTTCTCCAGTAGTCGCAAAACGTGACGACCCACCTCAGATCACTTCTTTAACTCAGATCACTTTTTTAGGAACGAATCTTCATGAACGAGACCACTTCAGCTGCAGCCATCAGCAGTGCGGCGCCTCGCAGCTATACGCTGTGGCAATTGATTGCTTATTTCTTACGGCTCGGAGCACTGGGCTTCGGCGGACCCGTAGCCCTGGCCGGCTACATGGATCGCGACTTGGTGGAACGGCGCCAATGGTTCACCGAGGCAGACTACAAGGAAGGGCTGGCCTTGGCGCAGCTCGCGCCAGGACCGTTAGCCGCGCAGTTGGCCATCTACCTGGGCTTTGTTCACTACAGCTTCCTAGGGGCCACCCTGGTGGGCCTCGCTTTTGTGCTGCCCTCGTTTCTGATGGTGATCGGACTGGGTTGGGCCTATACGCATTTCGGCGGTCTGGGTTGGATGCAGGCCGTGTTTTATGGCGTGAGTTCCGCTGTCATTGGGATCATTGCTATCAGCACCTGGAAGCTCTCTACCAAGAACATCGGCAAAGACAAACTGCAATGGGCCATCTTTGCAGTAGCGGCGGCGGTGACGATCATCACCCAATCCGAGGAACTGTGGCTGTTCCTGGGCGCAGGCGTTCTCGTGTGGTTGTTGCGCGCGCCGCCGAAATTTATTAAGCCGTCCAGCACGCTGCACAGCAGTGCTATTCCTTTGCTGGCCTTGCTTGGCTTGTCCAACGTCGACTGGACCAAGCTGTGGCAGATCACCAAGTATTTCTTCTACGCGGGCAGTTTTGTTTTTGGTAGCGGCCTAGCTATCGTCCCGTTTCTGTATAGCGGAGTAGTCAAAGAGTACGGATGGTTGACCGATCACCAGTTCCTAGACGCTGTCGCAGTCGCCATGATCACTCCCGGTCCTGTCGTCGTCACTACCGGGTTCATCGGCTTTCTGGTCGCGGACTTCTGGGGCGCGGTTGCTGCGGCGCTGGCAACCTTCCTGCCGTGCTATCTCCTCACAGTCCTGCCAGCCCCGTACTTCAAGAAATATGGAAAGAAACCGGGAATCGTGGCATTCGTCGATGGCGTGACGGCAGCCGCCATCGGATCGTTGGCCGGAGCCGTGGTAGTTATCGGGGTGCGCTCGATCAAGGACGTTCCCACGGCGCTACTCGCCCTGGGGACTGCTGCCTTGCTTTGGAAATTCAAGAAGTTGCCGGAGCCGATCGTTGTCGCTGCCGCGGCACTGATTGGGCTGGTCGTCTACCCGCTGGTGACCCGCAGCTGAATAGAAGCGAGAGGAGTCCACGCCTTAACCCATGACTTGCCACATTTCTAGGAACACTCCAATGGATTTACAACTACGCCCCCTTACCATCAACCTCGCTGCCCTCAACGGGCTGTCCGAGGAACTCATCCTCAGCCATCACGCGAACAACTACACCGGTGCAGTCAAGCGCCTGGATGCTATTCGCCAGCAACTGGCGCACCTGGATTGGCCGACCGCTCCGGTCTTCATGATCAATGGCCTGAAGCGCGAAGAGCTGATCGCCGCCAATTCCGCTTGGCTCCACGAGCTGTACTTCGACACGCTGGGAGGCGACGGTGCATTGCCGGACTCCGGCCTGGCAGTTGCCTTGGCCCGCGACTTTGGCAGCGTTGACCGCTGGCGCACGGAATTCTCCGCACTGGCCAAGGCCATGGGCGGCGGCTCGGGGTGGGCGCTGCTGTCATGGTCCACACGCGAGGCGCGGCTGATCAACCATTGGGCGGCTGACCATACGAACCTGCTGGCCGGCGCCACACCGCTGCTGGCACTGGACATGTACGAGCACGCCTACCACATGGATTTCGGTGCCAAGGCGGCCGCGTATGTTGACGCCTTCATGCAAAACATCCGCTGGAATGCCGTGATGCAGCGCTACGCTGCCGCCGTCGAGGCTGATGCACTGCCCTGGTCGGCCGCACCAGAGGAAGTCGGCGGTGACCTCCAACTGATCGACGTGCGACGCACGGCAGGCTACGCACAAGCGCCTGATCGCATCGCCGGGGCCATTCGGCGCGATCCCGTGCAGTTGGCAAATTGGAGCCGTGAAATCGATACCTCTAAACCCGTCCTTGTGTATTGCGTGCACGGCCATGAAGTCAGCCAGTCGGTGGCGCTCGCGCTACGAGCGCATGGCCTCGACGCACGCTTCGTGGCCGGAGGCATCGAAGCCTGTCGCGCTGCTGGCGTGACATTTGAAGCAAAGGAGTAGCACCATGAAGTGGATTACACGCGAACGCCCCAAGATCGACCGCATCGCCTGTCCCTGGCTGGTTGCGCGCTTCATCGACCAGCAGGCGGAATTTCTCTATGTGCCGGCCAGCGAGGTGCTGAAAACCGCCAACGCTACCGGCGCCATCCCCTACGACATCCCGAATGTCGAACTAAGCCATGTGGGCGAGCTGTGCAGTTTCGATTCCTTCCTGTCGAAGTACCACCTGGACGACCCAGCGCTGCGCCAGTTGGCCGAGATCGTGCGCGGCGCCGACACCTCCCGGCTCGACCTGACGCCGCAATCAGCAGGGCTCTATGCGCTCTCGCTCGGGCTGTCGCACAACTTTAGCGACGACCACGAAATGCTCCAGCACGGCATGGTGATGTACGACGCCCTCTATGCGTGGTGCCGCGCATGCCAGGCCGAGACACACAACTGGCCGCCGGTCATGCCAGCCTGATCCGCCCAACTGAAAATGCACCAAATGTCCGCAATCCCCCGTCTTGCCTTCGCCACACTCATTCAGTCCCTGAGCCTGGTGGCGGCATCGGCAGCGCCCGGCCCCAGCGAACTCACCGGCGCGCAGATCAAGACAGTCTTCGTCGGCAATGTCATATCCGAAGGCGCGCACTGGTCCGCTTACCTCCTTCCCGATGGACGCACGAAGTCCATTGAACTGGGGCGGCCGCACCAGGGGCATTGGAAGATCGTGGGCAAGGAATTGTGCGTAAGCATCAGCACGGGTGTAGAGCCCGAATGCTGGACGGTACTGCGCAAAGGCAAGGCCTATCTGCTGCGCGCCCACGGCCAAGACCTCTACGAGGTCACTCCGGAACCTCTGTCGTCGAAATACCCGTTCGATTGACCGGCACCTGCCTCGATTACCCGCTCCGGCCAGCCCCCGGAGCTGCATCCCGCCAACTACCAAGGAAACTCCATGCTGCGTCTAACCCTCTCCACACTGGCCCTGGCCGCGGGCCTGCTCACTACAGGCGCCCCGGCCATGGCCCAGGCCATCGACACCGCTGCCATCGAAACGGCCACCGGCCTCAAGGGCAGCTACAACCAGGCGGAAAACGTCTTCAAGGTCAGCAAGCCACGCGACGACGTGAAGATCAATGTCGATCGCTGGACCATGCCACCGTTCATGGGGCTCACCTCCTGGGCCGCGTTCACGCCAATGGGCTCGTCCACCATGATGATGGGCGATACGGTGCTGTTCGAGGATGAAGTCAACCCGGCGATGAGCGTCGCGCTGGACAACGGCCTGGAAGTGACTGCGCTGCACAACCACTTCTTCTTCGACCAACCCAAGGTCTTCTTCATGCACATCGGCGGCATGGGGGATGCACGCAAGCTCGCCACAGGCGTGAAGGCGGTGTACGACCGCATCGCGCAGGTGCGCGCCGCCCAAGGCACGCCGGCCAGCAGCTTCGCGGGCGACATCGCATCGCCAAGCCATGTCACTGCTGCGCCCATCGAGGAGATTCTGGGCAGCAAGGCGCAGGTCAAGGATGGCATGGTGAAAGTAACCCTTGGCCGCACAGCCAAGATGCATGGAACCACCGTCGGCAATGAAATGGGCATCAATACCTGGGCGGCCTTTGCTGGCGACGATGAGCATGCGGTAGTCGATGGCGACTTCGCCATGCATGAAAACGAACTGCAGACGGTCCTGAAAACCATGCGTGGCCAGAGCATCAACATCGTGGCAATCCACCAGCACATGACCTACGAGGAACCGCGCTACGTCTTTCTGCACTACTGGGGAAAGGGCAAGGCCGTGGATCTGGCTCAGTCAGTGAAGAAGGCGCTGGATGCGCAGAAGGCGGCGAAGTGACAAAGAAGACCTTCAGCTCGGTTACGCAACGCCTCTCAACAAGCTCTACCCGGCACCTCATGCGCTTCATCATCGCCGGGGCCATGTTTCCCGCACTTGCCGCAACCGCCAGGGAGGTGCCGCTGACCGGCCCGCAGATTCGTGCGACCATCAGCGGCAAGTATGTGACCGATGAACGCCATTGGGGGCACAAGTATTTCGCGGACGGGCGCGTCGAGCGATCGGAGAACGGCCGCCAGCGGTCTGCGCGCTGGTCCGTCAAAGGCAATCAGCTATGCCTGCTGCAGCCGGAAATCAGCAAGGACGAACCGATCTGCTACCAAGTCCTGCGCGACGGACAGGAGCTGCAGTACAAGGACGATGCGCAGTTCGTGGTGTATAGGGGGCTGGTGCGGCCCATGCCCAAACGAGAGCCGTGAACGGGGGCGCGAATGGCTAGGGATTGCATGCACGCAGGCGACTGACATGGCGCACTACCTCTGGACACTGCGTCCCTACTACCGGCAGACCGCCGGGCAGCTTGTCCTCGGCTCCCTGGCAGGCGTCGTCATGAACACAGCCGTGGTCCTGCCCGCCGTGTGCCTCGGGCGCGCGATCGACGCCGCGACGCACTTCGCGCAGGGCCAGGCGACGCGCGCGACGCTACTGCAGGCCGTCGCGCTGTTCGCCGCCGCAACCCTGGCCACAGAACTGCCGCGACTGGGCAAGCGCTGGTGGTTGATGACGGCCAACGCGCGCATCCGCGCCAATCTGCGCGCGGATGCCCTGCGCGGGGTGCTCGCCTGGCCGATGGCAAAGCTGACTGCCACGCCTGTTGGCGACACCATGGCGCGCGTCATCGGTGACGTCGAAGTGCTGGGCGTCGGTATCCGCGAGGTGATCGTCGAGACCTGGGACACGCTCCTGTTCTTGATGTCGTTCTTCGTCGCCATGCTGGTGCTGGACTGGTCGTTGACCCTGCAGGCGCTGATTCCCGTGCCCTTCGCGATGGTGCTGGCCTGGGCCGCCGGACGCTTTATTCACCAACGTACGACGGCGGCTCGACAAGCCAACGGCGCGTTGACCGCGGGACTGCAGGAGCAACTGTCCGGCATCCGCGTCGCGAGGCTACTGGGGATGAAGCAGGCCGCACAGACGCGGATCGAGCGGCTCGCAGATGCACAGGCGCACACCAATCTCGCGGTGGCGCGGCCCCGCGCCGGCCTGCCCGCGGTCTACACCACGCTGATGGCGGCCGGCATCGTGCTGGTGTTGTGGCAAGGCGGCGAAAAAGTCATCGCAGGCGCGTGGACGCTGGGGGCGTTCGTGACCTATCTGGACCTTTTTCTGCGCTTCACCGGGCGCGGATTTCGGGTGCCGCAGCTCGTGAACTCGGTGCAAGCAGGCGGCGCAGCCTACGCGCGGCTCGCCCCCTTGCTCGCTGCGGCCCTGCCTGCTCGCGGCGAGCATCGGTTCGCTTCGTTTCGCGCCGGCTACCTGGCCGGAACGACTCCGCGCTCGACTCTCACCGAGCCGGCGTCACGAGTTGAACGCGGGCTCGCCGTATCCCTGCACAACGTGAGCTTCTCTCACGGCAACGCCGACGCCGCCGTCACGGCGCTGAACCAGGTCTCGCTCGAGATTTCGGCAGGCGCGTTCGTAGCAGTGACCGGGCCGGTCGGCTCGGGCAAGAGTGCGCTGGCGAAGGCTCTGCTGGGCCTGTACCCGCTCGCCGGCGGTACCGTTTCCCTGGACGGCGACGCGCCCGCACGACATCGCGGTGACATCGGTTACCTGCCGCAGGAGCCCTTCCTGTTCTCGGGTACGGTGCGCGAGAACATCACCATGGGACGTGAGCAGGCCGACCTCGCCACGATGAGCGCCCTGGAAATCGCCGCGCTTGCGAAGGACGTAGCGGGCTTCGAGCACGGCGTCGATGCCGAGATCGGCGAGCGCGGCATTCGCATTTCCGGCGGTCAGCGGCAGCGCGTCGCACTGGCACGCGCGGCGGCGGCGGGACCTCGGCTGCTGGTGCTGGACGATCCGTTCTCGGCGGTCGACGTCGCGACGGAGGCTCAGATCATTGCCAGCCTGCGCGCGGAGTTCGGCCGCGGGGCGCCGGCCGCGCGACAGGCCACCATCGTCCTGTGCTCGCACCGGCTGGCGGCCTTCCCGCAGGCGGATCTCGTCGTCGTGTTGGATGGAGGACGCATAGTCGAACGAGGCTCTCATGAACAGCTGATGCTGGCGGGCGGCCTGTATGCACGGATCTACGCGGCGCAGGTCGCGATGGCACAGCCGGAGGACGCATGACCGCAACACAGTCACAGCCGGCACCGACAACACGCCGAGGACTCACGACCGCCCAGGTGGGCTCGCTACTGGCGCCGCAGAGACGCCTGCTCGTGGCCATCGCAGCCTGCGTGCTTGCCGGTGCGGCGCTGGAGGTGCTGCCGCCGCTCCTCGTGCGGCAGGCCGTGGACGCCCACTTGGCCGTGGGCCGTGGCGACGGCCTGATGCTGCTGGGCGTGCTCTACCTGCTGGTCGTGGCCGGGCAGCAGGCGTTGGGCTTCGCGTCTGCGTACGGCACCGCGATCGCAGCCCAACGGGCGTTGCGCGACCTGCGCGCGCGCCTGTTTGGCCATCTGCAACGGCTGCCTGCGCGCTACTTCGACACGACCCCGTTGGGTGACACCGTCAGTCGCTGCACCGCAGACATCGACACCATCGACCGCCTGTTCTCGTCGGGCATCGCGAGCCTTGTCGCCGACCTCGTGCGACTGGTCACGATCACGGTGACGATGCTCGTGCTCAGTCCCTCGCTGACGCTGCTCTGCGGACTGGCCGTGCCGCCCCTGCTGTGGTTCACGCGCTGGTTCCAGCTGCGGGTATTGGCCGCTGAACGGGCCAGCCGGGAGGCCGTGGGAAGCGTCAACACGGCACTCGTGGAGACCCTCGGTGGCGCGGAGGTCATTCGTGCTTTCGGACGAACGGGGTTCTTCGAGCACCGCTTTCGTGGCGCTCTGCAGGCCACGCAACACGCCTATCTCGCGGCCACACGCTATTCAACGATCTACACGCCGCTGATGGCCATCCTGGCGTCGCTGATCGTCTGCGGCCTGCTGTGGGCAGGCGCCGAGGGCGCGCTGGCGGGCTGGGGTGTTTCTATCGGCACGCTCACGGCCTTCGTGCTGCTGTTTCGCCGCTTCTTCGCGCCGATAACGACGCTGGGCGAGGAATGGCAGACCGTGCAGAGCGCGCTGTCCGGGGCGGAGCGCGTGTTCCAGGTCTTGGCGCTGCCGGTCGAGGAAACACCGGTCGCCCATTCCGTGCAACAGGCAAGGAGCGAACCGGAGCCGTTGATCCAGTTGAAGGATGTGATCTTCGGCTACGTCGCCGATCGCCTCGTGCTGAACGGCGTCTCCTTGAGCGTTCGCGCAGGCGAGCACGTCGCGCTGGTCGGGCGCACCGGTGCCGGCAAGAGCAGCCTGATGCACCTCGCCGGTGGCCTGTATGCGCCCTGGTCCGGCGAAATTCGCGTGGCGGGCGCGGATCCACGCGCCATGACGGACGAGGAACGCCGTCAGTGCCTGGGCGTCGTGCCGCAGACGCTGCAACTCTTCAGCGGCAGCGTGCTCGACAACCTCACGATGGGCGACGTCCTCGTGACCCGGACTGCTTGCGAAGCGGCAGCCAAGGCAACGGGCGCGCATGCGTTCATCCAGGCACTGCCGCAGGGCTACGACACGCCCCTGGACGCGGGCGAGGCCGGCGCCGCGTTGTCTGCGGGCCAACGGCAATTGCTCGCGCTCACGCGCGCGCTGGTGCGCCAGCCTCGCGTGCTGCTGCTCGACGAAGCGACAGCCGCGATCGACCACGCCAGCGACGCTGCGTTCCGCGCCGCTCTTCGCCGCGACGCGCACGACTCGAGCCGTGCCGTTCTGATCGTGGCGCATCGGCTGTCAACGGCGCTGGAGGCCGATCGCATCATCGTGATCGAGGACGGTCGCATCCTCGAACAAGGCGCGCCGGACGAGTTGATTCGGTGCCGGGGTCGCTTCGCCGCGCTGCTGGCCATGGAGACGGCAGGCTGGGATTGGCATCAACGTTGACGTTGGAGGACAGACATGGGCAAGGACTTCTACATACAACCCGACGCGGCCGACCCGGTGCTCGATCCCGACGCGGTGCTCGCGATCGTGCGCCTGCATGCGGCGGGCGCGAAGGCCGTCAGGGCCGTCGACGAGAGCGGCGGCGAGGCGCGCACCTATGCGATCGACGACGGCCTGATCCTGAAGGTTCAGAGACCACAACAGCTGCGCGCGCGAACGAGCCTGGACAAGGAGCGTTTCCTGTTGGAGCAGCTGGCAGGCCTGGAGGGCGTACGCGTTCCACGAGTCCTTGGTGGGGGCGTCGCCGAACCCGGGATCGAGTACACCTTGATGACGCGCATGCCCGGCGTGCCGATGCACTCGGCAAGGTTCGACGGTGACCTCCGCCGGCGTACGCTGGTTGACCTGGGGCGCATGCTGCGTCGCATTCACGCAATCCCTCAGCAACCCCTGTTCGAGGCGCGCCTGATCCCCGGCGACCACACGGCGGCCGACGTTCGCACACGGTTCGGCGGCCTCTTCGACGACGCCGTCACAGCCGTGGCGCGGGCGGCCCAGCCCTGGCCGTTCGCGCTCGACCCGTTGCAGTTGGCGCGCCTCGCGATGCGCGCCTTGCCGGACGCAGACGCCTGGGTGGCCTTGCACAGCAACCCCGGCCCCGAACACGTCTTCGTCGATCCGCAGACCGGGCAGTTGACTGGCATCATCGACTTCGGCGATGCGTATTTCAGCCACCCGGCGCTCGATCTGCGCCGATGGCCTCGGCCCATCGATCGGGGCCGCGGTTCACGCCGGGTACTGCAGCGAGGAGAAAACGAGCGAGAGGTTCAACCAGACATGGCGCGTGGCCTGTGTGCTCACCGACATGCTCGCCATCGCACAGAGTCCGGAATGCCGCACTGCAGGGCTCGTCGAGTTGGAAGAACTTGTCGAGCGGTTGCGCTTACGGCTTACGTGATGGCTGTCTTGGCGCCGACCGATCACCCGCGAAAGGGTAGTACCCCCATCCTCTGGAGACACGGGGAGCCGCTACAACGCCGCGGTATTCGCTTTCAGCGTGCGATCCAGCTTGCGGTGAATGAGTGATACCAGTGTCAGGATGTCCAGGGCATCTTGTTCGGACATCGGCCAGTTTGTCTTGGGGGCATGGGCGAGTGGGTTGCGCACGGCGCCGAAGAGGCCCACCAGCAGATGGGCGAAGCCTTTTTGCTCGCTCTTCTCAGATTCGGTGGCGAGCGAACCGAAAACCAGGATCGGGTTTTGCGTCGAAAACGTCCGGCTCACTAACTCGGCGCCATCCATGGTCAGGCCAGACATGGAACGGATGCGCTCGGCGACACCTTTGGTCGACTCGAAGACGGCATGGAAATAGTTTTCATCCAGCAGTTCGGCGCGACAGTAGTTGAGTACTTCAGCATGGACTTTGCGGCTTTCAAGTGCCGACTTCAGCCGGCAGGCGCGCGAGCGCGCGGCGTCCAATGTCGTGGCCTTGTCGGCAAAGCCTACACGGCCATCTTCGCGCACGAAGAAACCCGAAAAAGCAACCACCACATTCAGCTCATCGCGCCGCCACCGGAAAGCGCCTGGGTCGCGCGCGTAGTTGACCGGGTTCATGGCAAGGTTGATCAGCAAGATCAAGTGATTACCGATTTGGTGCTGGTTCTGCGCTTCCGCCAGCGCGTTGAAAAGGCGCTTCCACTTGGTGATGCCAGGCGACACATCGGCGATTTTGATTTCCTGCAGCAGTCGCTCGATCTGCGCGCCCGTCAGACCTCGTTCGGTGTCTGCAAGCACCCGGCAAGCTGCCTCCATGTGCTGCGAACTAAAGGGATCGATGTGAGCCACGGAGTGAATTCACCAAGCGCCTGAAACCGCGCTGTTGTTCAATTTGATCCGAGTCACTTCCCCCAAGTCGTTTTGCATCCGCAACTCGGGAAGAATCGATTTCGGTGGTCTCCGGTACCAGTGCAGGCAGACGTTGACGAGATCTGCCCCGGCAGGCTTCTTCAGAAACGATTGCCGGAGGTTGACGGTCAGTTCGGGATTTGGCACCAGGTGGAAATCACCTTCTTGATCCAGATGCTCATGGCTGGGAGCCATGTCGGCCCACTTCTTCTGAAACATGCGCCGCGGTGCGATGAACGGGTGGCCGGCGGACGTACAGGCTTCCGGGAACATCGGCGCCATGAAATCGATCACATATTCATCGCACTGTATCCACGCGTGAAACGACGTGTCCGAGCTTTGAACCTGTCCTTCTGTCAATGTGGCGAAAGAGATGACATTCCGCTGTTGTTCGTTGACGAGGAAGAATGCAGCACCGGCGAGCTGCACGGCATCCTTCTTGTAGAACTCGCGCAGGATGGCAGCGCCCGCGATGCTGAAGAACATGCAAGCGTGGGCTGTATGCGCATCGACGCTGTCCAGGACTGACCTGATGACCGCATGAATGCGCAGATAGTCGAGCAGCGGGATAAGTGGTTTGGTCTTCATTGGATTTGTTTTTTGCGGGGAGCGCCGACGTGGCTAGGCTACGACCGTGGCCGGCAACGATACGGCTTTGACGCTTGGGCGCGCAACGGCTCTCGCAGAACGAGTGCGGGTGTGGCGCGGCTTGGATTCGGTCGTGTTCGTGGGATTCAAGGGAGCGGCTGAGCCGCATTCATGTTCGATGGGGACGCATTCCCTGCGCAGTTGGTCCAGACGGTTCGCCCATTCTTGAAGCATCGCGCGCCGCTCATCCTGGTAGGCATGGCGGTTGTAGGCCGCACGCACGGCATTCGCCGGCACGTGCGCGAGGCAGTGTTCGATCACGTCGATGTTGCCGCCGAGGCTGTTGAAGTGGGTGCTGAACGACGCGCGCATGCCGTGCGGCGTTCCTTCCCCGCTGAAGCCCAGTCGCTCCATCAAGGCGTTCAGGCTGCGATTGGCCATTGGCCGATGCGGGTCCACGCGGTTGGGGAACAGGTGTTCCCTGTTTGCGGGCACAAGCTCATGCAAACGAGTGAGCAGCGCAACTGCCTGTGTAGACAGCGGTATCCAGTGAGCGCGCTTGGCCTTCATTCGCTCGGCAGGAATTTCCCATTGCGCGCCTTTCAGATTCACTTCATCCCATCGGCCCTCGATGACTTCGGCTTTGCGGCAGGCGGTCAGAAGCACCAGCAGCATCGCGATGCGCGTTTCCTCGTTAATCCTGCCGCTGCCATCCAGCGTCCGCAGAAAGACGCCGATCTGCTTTTCGGACAGGGCAGGGTGGTTGGTCTGGGTGCGCTTCTTCATCACGCGCACGGGTGGAACCGGATTGTTCTCGATCAGTCCTGAATCGATGGCGTACTCGAAGATGCCCCACAA
>NZ_BBXH01000046.1:0-13682 GCF_001010305.1 Comamonas sp. E6 | reverse complement strand
GTTGTAGGTCTCGGTGAACTGCGTGATGTCCACCATTCGATTGCCTTCGATATCTACCGAATCGGCGATTTTGGCTCGGAGATTTTCGGGAATCGTGAGAATCGTGTTGCCGCTTTGGCGAGCCTGGTCTATCAGGTCGGGGAAGCGCATCGCCTCATACGCGGTCACCATCACCACCTTTTCCTGGGCGTTGAGGATCCGTACTGCGTGCTCTTGCACATCAATCCACGCCAGTTCGTCGTGCATTTCACCCAACTGGAAACGGGAGATGTCTTCGGCTAACGTACGGGCGACATCCCCATTGGTCGAGGCTAGCAGGATTTTTTTGACCGAGTCCGAGTACGCAGTGCGGCCCACATGAGAGCGTTCTCGGTTAATGGCTTTCTTGATCGCCGCACTGAGCTGAGTGATGTTGTAGGAGAAAAGGAAATTGGCTTCCTCCGCGACCTTCACGCCGTTGATGTAGATCGCACCTGGGCCTGATTTACGGCTGATAATCTGGCCAAATCGCGTGGTTGCCAGCAATTCTTCATCGGAAAATTTCAGAAACAAAGCCTTTGCGGCCTCCATTTCCTTATCTTCGACTCCCTCAAGTTGAAATTCTGTGCCGACAAATGTCGGATCCAACGGATCTTCGATGATGGCATGCAGGGTAAGGATATCGCCGAATCCATGCTTTGCTGATTTGTGGGTCGAGATGGTCCCGAACTTGGACTTGATCTGGGCCTTGACGCCATGGCGCTCAAAAGTGGCTAGAGCATCCTTCAGCCCAATGCCGAATCGACCGATCACAAGTGGGCTATCGAGCTTTTCCTGGTTCTCATTTTGGGTGAGATGGGTGTATCGAATGCCACGGCCTTCATCTCGAATGATCCAGGAGCCGTCACGCTTTTCAATCACTACCGGCGCAGTGCCCGTCAATATCTGCTCATCGAGTGCGTTGGCTATAACTTCCCGAATACCATGGCGAACTTCCCAGTTTTCCAAAATTTTTTCTATGTTGAGGTCAAAACTCTTTTTCGCCATTTGAAGTCCCTCGGCTCAAGTAATTGTCGCTAGTTAAATAGTCGATGCTGAGGGGCGGAATACATAAACGCCCCTTGATGACGGCATAAATTAGTAGGCGTTCCGTCATGCCGCCTGCTCAAACAGTAGCGAATGTGTTGGATTGACCACTACCTATAACTCAGCCTTTTGCCTGCCGGGCTCGCAGCGAGCCCCTCGAACGGCTGCTTCTTCGCACTGCATCAGTTTCATGTTGATCCAGTGGAGTTTTGCTCCTGAGTGCGCAGTTGCTGCCATTCATCTGAAATCGTTTTCCAATCTACCGTGCGTTCGAGCGTCTCACCAGAGCTGTCCTTGCCCGACCACACCGCCCAAAAATCAGGGTCATCCGATTTTGGTCGTTGATTCTCAGATAGCGCGTTCATCTGAACTAAGACAGGCAACTCCGATGCCCAGCCGAGCAGGATGGCATGTCGAGAAGGTAGCGAGGGTAAGTCACGTAGCAGGCCGCGCAGGTTGTCGGGAAGCAGTTTGTGAACCAGTGCCTGGTCGCGGTCGTTACTAATACGGTGCAATAGGTAGCTGTTGCATTGGGACAGCACGGTTGGCGACAACTCGCTTGGTCGCTGTGAGGACAGCACCAAGCCTAGGCCGAATTTACGCCCCTCTCTGGCAATCTTCTCAAATACTTGGCAGCAGATTGCAGCTGAACTCTGGTTTTCTGAGTCATCTTGGTAGCGCTTGATAAAGGTATGCGCTTCTTCCATCACTAGCACGGTGGGCAAGGTCTTGCCATGGTGTAGCTTGCGGTAGCGCTGGAGCGCCTCCAGTGTCATGCGGGCGATCACAGCCGTGATGACGTGCACTACCTCTGCGGGTACCAGCGAGAGGTCGATGACTGTAACTGAACCGTTGGATGCCTGGTTATCGCCGATGTAGTTGCGCAGCCAGTCTTCCAGCGTGAGGTCTTGGGCTACGCCCGAGACGATCTTCATGCGGCTGTCGGAGAGCAGTGTGCGAATGCGCATTTGCATCGTCTCAACGTACTCTGAGACGCCGAGCAGCTCCGCAGTGGCTTCAACGCTGCGGAGAAACTGGTCACCAGTAAAGGGGCGCGGCACATCAGCGTCGATGGGCAGGACGTCGGTGTCGCTGCCACCAAATGCAGCATGTGCATTTCTTGCTTTTTCCAGTAATCTATTGACCTCGCCAAGCGTGAAGTCGAGGTGACTGTTCCTTTCTTCGCGGGCTTTGCAAAGAGTAAGAATCTCAGACCTAAATGAGGTCAGCGCCTGTTTTTCAGTCACTGTAAAGCTGTCGTCTTCTTTCAGCTCTTCTTGCCATTTGCGAATCTTTTCCAGAAAGTTTTTGTTCTTTGGAAATTTGTCCCATGGACTGCCGCTATTCCGTTCAATTTGAGTGATGCTGACCAGCGTGCGAAGATAGCGGCGCATCTCATGGCTAGGCGTCACGGAGACGCCGAAGACGCCATCACGAACCGATCGCAGTGCCTGCACCAAGGTTGGACGCTGGGTTTTGGCACTGGCCTGGGTAAAGGCTCCCCATTCGGCACTGTTCCAGAACCACAGTGGAATCTGCAGCTGTTCAACACCCGCTCCGGGCTCGATGGCAAAAACCCTCACCTGGCTCATGTCGCGGAAGGTGTTGGCGTACTCGCCATTAGGATCGAGCACTATGAAACGTGCATTGGGGTCAGCCCCACCACGCGCTTTGCGAGCCTCGTCCATTGACCAACGTATCAAGCCTGCAACTGAGCAGGACTTTCCACTGCCGGTGTTCCCCAGCACTGCTAGATGTCGGCCGAAAAGGCGATCTGGGTCAATTCGGACCTCAGCATTCGCAGCCAATGGACTGGTGCCAATCAGCACATGGCGGTTATCGCCGGACTCCACGATAGCGCGAAGTTGGTTTTGCGTAGGCAACAATACAGCATCACCAACAGTCGGGTAGCTCTCGACACCGCGTCGGAAGCGATAGACGTAGTTACCATCCACGTCTTTGGTCTCGTAAGCCAGTACACCCAGCGGGTTGAGGCTCATCTTGCGCATAGGATAGGGCAAATCCACTAGGCCAGAGTCGTGCACTCCCTTGAGCTTGGGATATTGCGAGCGCTCGATGGTAATCCACTCAATCTGAGCGACCAAATGCCCATCGTCGCTGGGAATCAACACATAGCCGTTGATACGCGGGAAAGGACGTGGCATTCCGGTATTGAGCGCTACGCCATCGGGAGCATCGATGTCGAGCAATACCTTGATTTCATCGGGCGAGACAAAGTCGATAGTGCCGATGCGTAGCGAGTCGGCGTAGGCTAGTGGTGACAAGCTCATATCAGATCACTCCCGTCAGAAGCATCTGACTCAGGCATTGAGCGCTTGGCAGGCAATGGCTCTGTCCCCATGCGCTGTTTCAGTAGCTCGCTCATACGGAAGGTGGTCTTGTCGATAGCAGACTTGGGCAGGTAGTGCTCAGTCAGAGTAGTCAGGTCTGCCAAAGCAGGACCAATCAACAGGCTGATCTGAGATGGGCGCCCCAATTCCTGATAGGTCTGCAAGATGCGGCCCAGTGGGTCGTCGAAAGAAATCACCACCAGATGCGTTGAAGGAATAGTGAGCATGTCGCGGATGACCCGGTTGATGTGCTCATCACCAAAGCTGTAGCCGTAGGTCACCAAAGTACTGTTCGGGCGGCAGACCGCAGCCGCAAGGTCGCGGAACAGCTCCACATATGGGTAGTCAGCGGTTTCCCTGTCCTTTGCGGCGTTGGGGTAGATCATTAGCTCGTGCGCTGACGCTCCACAAAGACCAGGTGCCTGCAAATAAGGCTCAACACTGGCGGCCCCAAACGGCAAACCGATACGGCGAATGTCTTTGCCCGTCTGCATCCAGTCCACAGAGCCGTGCAGCTTGGTGTAGCGCGCAACACCCTCCAGATAGCGAGGCTCACCACGGATACCGGGCGGGTTGTAGTGCATGTCCAGATCCAGCCGTGATGACCGGAAGATTGGCATCAGCTTGCCCAAGAATCGATCCAGCAGGTGTAAGCCAGCCAACTCAGCCCCTACTTCGATCAACCGGTCATAGTTGGTAGTAAAAATGTTTAGGCGGTCACGCACACCTGTTCGACAGGCGAAACTCATCAGGAAGGTGACAAGGGTGTTGAATGCCTGCTCACGCTTATCGTTTCCTGCAGTGGCAATGCCTGCCTCGCTCGCCAGGATTGACTGAGCGAAGGCATTCATGCCAGTTTGAAGCTCTTTGCGCAGGGACTCGGACTCGCTGTTCTTCTGAAGAATTTCTAGGCCACGCAGCAATTCGTTGGCAACGCGTAGTTGATCTTCCAGATTTCCCTTCTCGCGCCCAGCCGCTTCAGAAGCCTTTCCTGCAGCTTGATCGATTTCGGCCTGATGGTTACTCAGTGTCAAGGCCCCCATGCCAGCAGCACCTTTGCCGGTGGCCAAGTAATGCACTGCATGGGTCAACCCCGATCCGGCAAGCAGCGACAGATGTTCTGACTGGAACAGCGATGTCAGCCAAGGTTCAATTCGATTGCGAAGTTCCTTATGACCAAATTTTTCACCATTTAGCCAAGAAGTTTGCAATCCATTCAGAAGTTCAAATGACTCACCATCCGCCGTGAACGACAGTGGCTTAGGGTCGTCTCGAGTCTTGAGCGTATTTATCGACATTTTCTCTCCCTCAGAACGACCATCTTAGTTCAGCAGAAAAACTGCATTTTGCGATCAGTCGCTCAGGGTGGAGTTCAGGTGGCCCAGGCACCCCCTTCACAGGCTCAAGTCCCTTCTGACTGTTGGTGGGGCATGATCAGGACGCAGGGTCTAGGCTGGGGCTTTTAAATCAATGAGATAGCTGCGGAATGCACGCAACCGCCGTAGGTTCAGGCACAAATGCCGCTACCATTCCGAAAGAATGAACTGCTCCCTCCAAAAAACATGAATGCGGTCGAAATCGAGTCAGCCGTATCGGATCTCGCTGCCCAACCCTTTGACGCTGCTGAATTTCCCTACGCTTTCCTAGCTGCCTTTGGCAACAAGGAAACTACGCTCAAGCGTCTTCGCACAGGAAACAACAACACCTCAGATGTGCCTGGCGGTGTTCTCCTGCGCAACAACATTCACATTGCGGTGTGCGATGCCGGCACTGTGGGCAACATGCTCCACACTCTGCGAGACAGTCCCGCCACGAGCAAGGCAAAAGCCAAGTTCATTCTGGCAACTGACGGTCAGACGCTGGAAGCCGAAGAGCTGCTCAGCGGCGAGACCATTGCCTGTGCCTTTGAGGACTTCCCCAACCATTTTGGGTTCCTGCTGCCGCTAGCAGGTATCTCCACGATCAAGGAGATCAAGGACAATCCCATCGACGTTCGAGCCACAGGGCGTCTGAACAAACTCTACGTCGAACTGCTGCGTGAGAACCCTGACTGGGCCAAGGAAGAACGGCGCAGCGACATGAATCACTTCATGGCGCGGCTGGTGTTCTGCTTCTTCGCCGAAGACACGGACATCTTCAACGGTAAGGGCCTGTTCACCCAGACGGTTGACCAAATGAGCGCGAGCGACGGAAGCAACACCCATCAGGTGCTGTCTGAAATCTTTCGTGCCATGAACATCAAGGTGGCCGAGCGTGCCAACGCTGATCCGCGCCTACCCAATTGGGCCAACGGTTTTCCGTATGTCAACGGAGGGCTATTTTCAGGCAGCACAGAAGTACCGCGATTCACTCGTATGGCACGCACTTACCTGATGCATGCTGGAGCGTTGAGCTGGCGGGAAATCAATCCTGACATCTTCGGCAGCATGATCCAGGCAGTGGCTGATGACGATGAGCGTGGAGCCTTGGGCATGCACTACACCAGTGTGCCCAATATCTTGAAGGTGCTTAACCCGCTGTTTCTGGGTGACCTGCGAGCTGCGCTGGTCGATGCTGGTGACAACGAACGCAAGCTGCTAAACCTGCGCAAGCGCATGGCCCGCATTCGCGTGTTTGACCCGGCTTGCGGATCGGGGAATTTCTTGGTCATCGCTTACAAGCAGATGCGCGAGATTGAGGCAGAGATCAACCGGCGCAGAGATGAGCTGCACATGCGTAGCGAGATACCGTTGACCAATTTTCGGGGGATTGAGCTGCGCGATTTCCCTGCGGAGATTGCCCGCCTGGCGCTCATCATTGCAGAGTTCCAGTGTGATGTGCTTTATCGCGGTCAGAAGGATGCTCTGGCTGAGTTTCTGCCGCTGGATGCTCAGAACTGGATCGTGTGCGGCAACGCACTGCGATTGGACTGGTTGTCCGTTTGCCCGCCCGCAGGCACTGGTGTGAAAGTGGTCGCTGATGACCTGTTTGGTTGCCCGTTGAATCAAGCTGAGATTGACTTTGTCAACGAGGGCGGAGAAACGTATATCTGTGGGAATCCGCCATATATAGGAGATAAGAAGCAGTCCGAAAGTCAGAAAGACGATATGAAAAGCGTCTTCGACGAGCTGACATCGCGCTGGCGATCATTCGACTATATCTGCGGATTCATTTTCAAAGCGGCTGACTATTTGAGTCGTACTCGAGGTGCGGCATCGGGCCTAGTCTCTACAAATTCCGTGTGCCAGGGCATGCAAGTCGCCGAGTTTTGGCCTCTCGTCTTTGCCAGAGGGCACCTGAGCTTTGCTGTCCTTTCTTTCAAGTGGGCCAATCTTGCTGCGCATAACGCTGGGGTGACGTGTGTCATTGTCGGATTGACCCGCAATGACATCAAGTCATCGGCTAGCCTGATCGATGGTGATGTGGTTCGTGAGGTGGAATCGATCTCACCGTATCTGACCGCTGGCCATGCGATTTACGTCGCTGGGAGAAATCGTCCCTTGTCTGACGTTTCAGAGATGCTGCTGGGAAATTTTGCAAAGGACGGTGGACATCTGCTGTTCTCACGGGAGGAGTCTGGACAGATCGAGCCAGCGGCACATTCGTATGTACGACCCATTTTTGGTGCAAGAGAGTTTATCCAGGGGGTACAACGGTTTTGCTTATGGATTGAAGACGAGCATTTGACCCAGGCAGAAAAGATCCCCTTCGTTAAAGAGCGAATGCGGAGAGTCGCAGAAGATCGGGCAAAGAGCTCCAAGCCTGCGACTGTGGCATGGAGCAAGCACCCACACCGGTTCGTCGAAATTCGGTCACCAAAATACACTAGTGCCATCATTGTTCCGCGTGTCAGTTCAGAGAATCGGCAATATCTTCCGGTTGGCTTGTTGCCAGAGCGTTCGGTCATTACCGAAGCATTTGGGCTCTACGACGCTCCCCTATGGAATATGGCGTTGATCGCCTCGCGCCTGCACCTTGTATGGATTGCCACTGTCTGCGGCAAGATGAAGACGGATTTTCGTTACTCCAACACACTAGGCTGGAACACCTTCCCCGTACCTCTCTTGACTGAGCAAAGCAAGGCTGATCTCACCCGCTGCGCTGAGGACATCCTGCTGGCCCGTGAAGCCCACTTCCCGGCCACCATCGCCGATCTGTACGACCCGGAAACTATGCCGGACAACCTGCGTCACGCCCATGAGCGTAACGATGAGGTATTGGAGCGCATTTACATCGGTCGCCGATTCAAGAACGACACAGAGCGGTTGGAAAAACTGTTCGAGCTGTACACCAAGATGACTGCCGCAGACAAGGCCAAGCCTGCTGCGAAGGCAACCCGAGGGAGGAAGAAAACCGTATGAGCGATCAAGCAAGCAACCCGACCAATGCGTACACCGTGCCATCGGTGTCCATCACCACGGCACGCACTGGTGCATCGAGTAAGGCCAACGAGTTGGGCATGCGTGCCATGCAAGAGCGCGCCTATGCCAAGCGTGGTGAGCAATACCTGCTGATCAAGTCTCCCCCGGCATCCGGCAAGTCCCGTGCCCTGATGTTCATTGCGCTGGACAAGCTGAACAACCAGGGCTTGAAGCAGGCCATCGTGGTGGTGCCCGAGCGTTCTATTGGTGGCAGCTTTGCCGATGAGCAGCTGACCCAGTTCGGTTTTTATTGGGACTGGAAGGTCGCCCCGCAGTGGAATTTGTGCAATGCCCCAGGTGGTGATGAGCCACGTACGGCGAAATCCAAGGTAGCTGCTGTTCGCCAATTCCTGGCTAGCGATGAGAAGGTGCTGGTCTGCACCCATGCCACCTTCCGCTTTGCTGTGGAAGAGCTAGGCATCACCGCGTTTGACAACCGCTTGATCGCGATTGATGAGTTTCACCACGTGTCAAGCAACCCAGACAACAAGCTGGGCAGCCAACTGGGTGCCTTCATTGCCCGTGACAAGGTTCATTTGGTAGCGATGACGGGTTCTTACTTCCGTGGAGACAGTGAGGCGGTGTTGGGTCCGCAGGACGAATCCCGGTTCGAGACGGTGACCTACACCTACTATGAGCAGCTCAATGGCTACCAGTGGCTCAAATCGCTGGACATCGGCTACTTCTTCTATACCGGGGCCTACGTTGATGCGGTGAACAAGGTACTCGACCCGGCGCTCAAAACCATCGTCCACATCCCCAACGTGAATGCGCGCGAGAGCTTGAAAGACAAGCAGCGCGAAGTTGACGAGATCATGCATGGTTTGGGTACATGGAAGGGCGTGGACCCCGACACCGGCTTCCACTTGGTGGAGTCTCCACAAGGCCGTGTTTTGAAGGTTGCGGATCTTGTCGATGACAGTGATCCGGCAAAACGCTCGCGCGTGCTTTCGGCGTTGAAAGACCCAGCCCATAAAAACGACCGTGACCATGTAGATGTGATCATCGCGCTGGGTATGGCCAAAGAAGGCTTCGACTGGATTTGGTGCGAGCATGCGTTGACCATTGGCTACCGCAGCAGCTTGACTGAAATCGTACAGATCATTGGCCGCGCAACCCGTGATGCCAAGGGCAAAGAACGGTCTCGGTTCACCAACCTGATCGCGGAACCCACCGCAGAGCAATCAGCCGTGGCTGAGGCGGTGAACGACATGCTTAAAGCCATTTCTGCCAGCCTGTTGATGGAGCAGGTTCTAGCGCCCCGGTACGAGTTCACGCCGAAGAACGCCGGTCCCCAAGAAGGCTTCGACTATGGTGAAGAGGGTTATAAAGAAGGCGGACACAACATTGGGGTGAACAAGGACACTGGCCAGATTCACTTGGAGATTGCAGGTCTGACAAAGCCTGAAACACCCGAAGCAACTCGAATTTGCAAGGAAGACTTGAACGAAGTCGTCACAAGCTTTCTGCAAGACAAGACAGCACTCGAACGCGGCCTGTTCGACAAGGAAAACACGCTTCCCGAGGAATTGACGCAACTGCGCATGGGCAAGATCGTGCGTGAGCGTTACCCAGAACTGAGCGATGCTGACCAAGAGGCTATTCGCCAGCATGCCATTGCCGCAATGAACATTACTCAACAGGCGAAATTGGCTTTAGCTCAAGCTGACGCCAACGGAGGTGGCAGTAGCCAGGGCAGTACCGCCTTGATTGACGGTGTGCGTAAATTTGTCAATGTGAAGGACTTGGACATCGATCTGATTGACCGCATCAACCCATTTGATGCTGCCTACGCAGTGCTTGCCAAGGCCATGGATGAGAGGTCGCTGCGGCAGGTACAGGCTGCCATTGCCGCCAAGAAGGTAAGCCTAACTGAGGAAGAGGCGCGCGACCTTTCCAAGCGAGCTTTGCAGTTCAAGAACGAACGTGGCCGCTTGCCGGACATCAACTCTGCCGATGCTTGGGAAAAGCGCATGGCCGAGGGCGTGGCGGCTTTTGCGCGCTATCGTGCATTGGCTAAATCTGCCCAGGCACAAGGAGCTTTGAGCAATGGCTGATATGGATGATGACGACCTGCTGGATGCGTTGGGTGTAGAGGTTACCCCGCTCAAAACTTCCAGCCGTACCCCGCGCGAAGAGCGCATCGTTGCTGGCTTTGAAGACATTCTGCGTTTTCATCAAACTCATGGTCGAGCACCTCAGCATGGTGAAGAACGCGATATTTTTGAGCGGCTTTACGCTGTCCGTTTAGATCAACTACGCAAGTTGCCAGAGGCACACGCATTGCTGGCAGAGCTCGATACACCCAAGCTACTCGAAGGCAACGAGGTCTCGGCTGTAGATATTGACGCGCTTGACGAGGACGCATTACTCGCTGAATTGGGTATTGCTGATGACGTGGCAGAAGCGGGCGACATCACTGTGCTACGGCATGTCCGGTCCAGTGTGGAAAAACGTGCTGCTGAGGAAGTGGCTGAGCGTAATGCCTGCGAAGACTTTGAGCGATTCCGCCCATTGTTTGAACAGGTTGAACAGGACCTGAAGTCGGGTGTGCGGAAAACGCTTCGTTTCGGACGTGATGCCAGCGTGGCCGATGGCAACTACTTCATTTTGGGTGGTCAGCTTGCTTATGTGGCAGAGGTCGGTGAGACGATCAAGGCCCCCAATGGGGACAATGATGCGCGTCTGCGAGTTATTTATGCCAACGGTACTGAAAGCAACCTGCTGCTCCGTTCTTTGCAACGTGCGCTCTATAAAGACGATACAGGTAGGCGACTGACCGACCCCGATATGGGGCCCCTGTTTGGCGGCGAGGCTGAGTCCGACGATATCGACTCTGGGACGATTTACGTGCTGCGCAGCAAGTCAGAGCATCCGTTTGTGGCTCAACATCGCGAGTTGATTCACAAAATCGGGGTGACAGGGGGCAAGGTTGAGACTCGGATTGCGGGTTCCGAAAACCAAGCAACATACTTATTGGCTGGCGTGGAAATTGTCGCAACCTACAAGCTTCACAACGTCAACAGAGTGAAGCTGGAAGCACTGTTTCACCGCGTTTTTGGTGCTGCGCAACTAGACCTCACCCTGGAAGACCGTTTTGGCAAGCCGGTGAAGCCGCGTGAATGGTTTCTTGTGCCTTTGCATGTGATTGATGAGGTTGTGCTGCGGATCGTGGATGGAACGCTCACCGATGTGGTGTACGACGTTCAATCAGCCCGCCTAGTTACGACTCAGTAAATCATTGTCCACAATGCAGCCATGCATGGGCTAGATATGCCCTGCATGGCGCAAACGTAACTGCTACATGTCTTGCGGAGGCAGCTGCTCAGCAAGAAGCACTTGAATTTTCAGGCGAGCTTCTTCATCAGCTTTTCCGTACCTGAACAACAGCTCGGCAATTTCATCGTCAGTGTCGGCGTAGAAAAACGCTACAGGCACCTTCAGCACCTGAGCCAACTTGCGCACAGTCAGCAAATCTGGCTTATGGATGCCAAGCTCATAGCGATTGATGCGCGTGCTGGCCACGAATGCATCGATTCCCGCTTCAATCCCCAACATCTTTTGCGACAGTCCCGCAGCCAAGCGGGCCTGTTTGAGCCTCGCGCCCCATTGTTCATCCGCGTCGGACATCTCGCACCTTCAAAAGGCTACGAGATTCGTAGTTATGCTTTATTCTCGATACTACGAGTTACGTAGTTTTCTGAGGCGCGAACCAGCTGCTCAGCTCAATAAGAAGGACAACGCATGATGGTGAACGAGGGGATGCGCTGGTGCGCAGCGTTGGGGGTGTTGGGGTTGACTGTGGGCGCATGGGCACAGCCTGCGGGTGTTCGTGGCAGTACTCAGCTGGCACCGAAGGTGCACGATTACTACGCGGAGTGCCGCAACCCAGACACGGAGCTATGCACGGTGCAAAGCCCCGACTCATCGCTGTACATGTACACGGTGCTCACGCCCGATATTCCCTTTGATGACTTGGGCGCGCATTGGGTAGTGGATTTGCGCAAATTTCCAGCCGCCAAGGGTGCCATCAAGGTGCTGCGTGTGGCAACCAGCACAGGCGAAGTGCACGCCATCCGTTTGAAGCTGGTTTATGGGGCCACACCTGCTCAGAACAGCGCAGGGGCCAAGGTGCTGACTGTGCCGCCTGAAGCCAAGCCTGCAACGACATCTACAGCACCGGCTGCAGCGCCATCACAGCCTAGCACTTCGATTACAGCCAACCCGCCCTCTAGCTCATTGGCGGTTTCTGTAGCAAAACCAGCGCCTGCCGCACCTCCTCAGCCACCAAGCCATAGCACCGAGACCCAGCAGTCAGGGCGTGCTGAGCAGCCAGTTTCTTCTGCCAAAAAGTCGACTTCATCGCCGATACAGGAGAAGGTGGCTACTGGCTCCAAGCAGCAAATCGCCTTGAAGCCGATCTGTTTAGATGGCATTTGTGTGGGCACTTCTGTGCAGAAATTGAGCGTCCCATTGGAGCCAACCTTGTCCTTAAAAGAGCACCTGCGCTCTGGCTTACGGGCAGACCCTCATCGATTTCCAGATTTAGAAGATCGAGCTAATCGGCTGGAAACGCTGTACAAAAAAGGCGACATGGATGGATTTGCTGAAGAAGCCATGGACTGGATTAAGAGCAGCAACAAAGCTTCGCAGCTAGAGATCAACCTTTTCCATTTACGACAAGCCTACTTGCTGGCTTATCAAGCACTTGGCAATAAGCACTCAGCTGATACCGTGTCGCTTGCCTTATATCTAACACCACAGGTTTCCAGAGACAGGCATAGCCAAGGAGGCAGCCTAACAAGACTATTTAACAGTACTGCCAATCCATTGACTTTTATTGAAACAAACGCCCTAAGATTCGATGCAGAGCTGGGAAAGTTGTTGGCCAAAACGAAACCAAAATTTTGTGATGCATACCGAATGGTGGGGCGCTACACCAGCAAATCGGGATATCCAACGTTAGTAGGTGTTCAGTCAGATATTGATGGTGAGCTCAAAGTTTCAGACATCACCCGCGTCTTTTCCACCCCATCAAAAGACAGCCTCCAGCTTTTTGCTCGTGACTTGAATGCCACTTATGAGCCCTACAAAGGCAGTGATCTCATCAGCATTGATGTGAAGTATCCCTCGATAACACTGGTGCTGCGGCACCCAATGCTGGTTCATGATTTCAACGCCACTTCCCTCAATGCCAAGCGGGCTGCAGTCTGGCAGCAGGGATGGATGGACTTCAAAGAGAAAGGTGGGGACATGACAAAGATCATGCAGGCTATTCGTGAGCGAAATCAAACCACCTTGCCCGGCTGCAAACCCAAGGTGTTGCAGCTGAATTGATGGGTGCTGACCATGGTCACTATCAACACCAACTTGCAATCGCTGACTGCACAGCGTCACCTGAGTGCTTCGCAGCTGAGCTTGACTACCACCATGCAGCGCCTGTCTTCGGGCCTGCGTGTCAACAGCGCCAAGGACGACGCTGCAGGCTTGGCGATCAGCGAGCGCATGAACACCCAGGTACGGGGTATGGCCGTAGCCAGCCGCAACGCCAACGACGGGATCTCTCTGTCCCAGGTGGCCGAAGGTGCGATGCAAAAGCTCATGGACATTTTGCAGCGCAGTCGTGAACTGGCGGTGCAAGCAGCTAACGGAACCAATTCCAGCAGCGACCGCCAAGCTTTGGACTCTGAGCGTGCGCAACTGCTGCAGGAGTTTTCTCGCATCGCCAGCAGCAGCAATTTCAATGGGCAAAAGCTGATTGACGGCAGCTTTATGGCGCAGAGCTTTCAGGTGGGCGCCAATGCCGGGGAAGTGATTGGCGTGAACTTGCCTTCACTGCAAGCGCCGAACCTTGGTGCCTATGGCT
>NZ_BBXH01000045.1:0-18675 GCF_001010305.1 Comamonas sp. E6 | reverse complement strand
CCGCATCCCCAATCAACAGTCGTGCTCCAGGATTTGCCTGGCTGCTTCATTCTCGAGTTCTTCGAGGTAACGTTGGCAGCTCATAAGGACTCCTGATGGAACGAGGAGGCTCTGAACTAGCTATGAAACTCAGGTCGATCCAAGTTGGAATCTCACGTTTGAGATTCAAAGATGTGTGGCGTTGCCTTAGGTAAGGCAGGTAATGAAATCCCAATTTTGGTGATCCCGCTTGAGGATGTCGCGAAAGCGGTACCGCCGTGCATCCGCGCTATAGCCGCAACGATGGCCAGTCCTAAGCCGTGATTGAGATTTGCATGTGCGCGGGACGCATCAGCACGATAGAACCGATCAAACAGGCGTGGCAGATGGATGGGATCGATCTCCGCTCCTCGGTTGATCACCGCAATGCTAACGTTGTCACGTTTGCCATCGGGTGTCTCCACTACGCTTTGGGAGATCTCGATAGTGATCGTTGATCCGGGTTCTGCATAGCGTGAAGCGTTGCCTAAAAGATTGGATAGTGCACGGCGAACCAAACGCGCATCCACAGCAACACTTGCATCTCCATCGATTAGAACTTGAAGGTGCGCTTCTTGAAGCACTGCCTCATGGAACTCGGCCACTTCTGAGGCAAGCTCTGCAAGACTCACTTTGGCGGATCGCCGCGCTTCAGTACCGCGGTCTGCGTGTGACAGAAACAGCATGTCAGCCACGATTCCGGCCATGCGCTGTAGATCCTCTAGGTTGGAGGCCAAGATGTCCTGTAGTTCAACAGCACTACGCGGTTTACGAAGCGCCAACTCGCAACTACTGATCAAGGTGGTCAACGGTGTGTTTAGTTCGTGTGCCACGTCAGCATTGAACGCCTCCATTTGTTGATAGGCGATGGCCAGTCGGTCAAGCAATGCATTGAACTGTGCGATCAATGGTCTTAATTCTTGAGGTTGATGGCTATCATCTAAACGGCGATGCAAGTCTTGCGCAGAAAGGCTTCGCGTTTGATCCACCAGTAGGCGTAAAGGCTTGAGTCCTATGCGAACAAGCCATGTGCTCGCAAATGAGACCAGCAATGCACCCGCCACGGCGGCAATGCCCAGGGTCCAGGCCAGACGATTAAGCAGTCGGTCATCTGGTCTACGGTCTAGCAACAGGACCGCTTGCATTGGCTGCAGGCCGTCGTTAACTGTCGGAACTTCCACTGAAAATTTGCGAACTGCAACCCGGTCGTCATCTTCAGGTTGGCGCAAAAGTTCAAATGCGCTTTTACCGGAGGTTGGCACCAGGCGTAAAGACAGTTCGTCATGCCCCGTGACGAAGTCGTTAAGCATGTGGTTCAAGGCCTCCGGGGAGTGAACCCCTCGGCTCTCGCTTAACAGGTGCTCGATTGCTGTTTTCTTGTGATCTAAGGTGTCTTGCTGACGTTCCGACAGCGTGACGGAGATCACGAAATAGACAGCAATGCATACAAAACCGAGGCCAACAATGGTTTGCAGTGCTAAGGCGCGGGCTAAACGTCGAGCTAAATGTGGTGCAGCGGTCTTGCTCATGTTGTGCGAGATTCGAGCACATAGCCCATGCCACGGACGGTGTGGAGGAGATGTTGCTCAAAAGGCTGATCAAGCTTTAGCCGCAGGCGTCGGATAGCGACCTCTACCACGTTGGTTTCACTGTCGAAATTCATATCCCAAACCTGAGATGCCAACTCTGTTCGTGTTAACACTTCCCCTTGGCGGCGTAATAGAAGGCTAAGCAAATTGAACTCTTTGGCCGTGAGCTCGATTCTCTGGCCCGCCCGCGTGGCCCTACGACGAATTAGGTCTAACTCTAAGTCAGCTAAGCGCAGAGTCGTCGCTTCGGGGGCGGCTTGGGCAACGCTGGGGCCACTGCGCCGTAATAGAACATGCAGGCGTGCGACTAGTTCAGAAAATGCAAATGGCTTCACGAGATAGTCATCGGCGCCACACTGCAGTCCCTTGACGCGATCCTCAACCTGGCCGCGGGCAGTCAACATCAGTACAGGTGTTTGTTTCGTTTGCCTCAGCGCAGCTAGCACGGCTAGGCCATCGATGCCCGGAAGCATGCCGTCAAGCACGATCAGGTCATAGTCCATTTCACTGGCCAGGTGCAGACCGTCAATACCGTTATGGGCGACATCCACAGTGAAGCCCTCCTCCGCCAGACCCTTGTTTAGGTAATCGGCGAGCTTGATCTCATCTTCTACAACCAGGATTTTCATGCTGACTATTCTGAGATAGGCGCACGCATTTTGAAAATGACAAATTTGTCATCCGGCTGTCACGATGGTGAGGGGAGCACTTTATTAGAGTGGCAGCGCCCACCCGCTTTCTATTCCTCACCTGGGCAATGTAACGCCCGGCTGACTTTGGATTGCACGGGTAGGAGTTTTAACAATGATTTCTTCGTCGTCTCATCGTGCTGGCCGAGCAGCTAGTGCGTTGCGTCATGCGTTGTTGTTCACCAGTTTGGCTTTAGCTGGCGTGGCAGGCATAGCGCAGGACAATCCTGCCAATAAGGCGTCTCTGGCACCACTGACTCTGGACACTGCAGTAGCACGCGCTATCGACCAACACCCTCGTTTACGAGCTGCCCAGCGCGGTCTTGAGGCAAGCGATGGAGCCGTTCTGCAAAGTAAGGCGAGGCCTAACCCTGCGCTCTCGTATTCACAAGAAGATACGAGCAGAGATAAACGTACCACGACGGTTCAATGGACCCAAATGCTGGAAATCGGCGGCAAGCGCGATGCGCGCATGCGTGCTGCAGCACGTGGCCGAGATGTGGCTGAGGCGGAGCTGGATGCCGCCAAAGCTAATCTTGTCGCAGATGTCCGACTCGCATTCTTTGGGTTGTTAGTCGCACAGCAGCGTGAAGTCCTCGCAGGACAAACTCTTGACATCGCTCGAAGCGCGCGTGAGGCTGCATCGAAGCGTGTAGCAGCGGGCAAGGCAGCGCCCCTAGAGGCCAACCGGGCCAGCGTAGCTGAGTCCAGTGCAGAGCTGGAGCAAGCCCAAGCTCAGGCCGCAAAACGAGTGGCTCGTCAACAATTACAGGCCCTTATAGGAGAGGGAGGCCCTGTATTTGGTGATGCGCAAGGCAAACTTGACGCGTTGCCTACTGTTCCGGAAATTGGGGTTCTTCAAAGCCGCTTGGAGCAGTCGCCATCCATTCAGCAAGCTCGCTTCACTGTTGAACAGAGCCGGGCGACCGCAGATCTGGAGCGCGCAAAGCGAATTCCTGACCCAACGGTGAGTCTAGGTATGAAGCGCGCTCAAGAGACCGGCAATCAACTCGTAGTCGGCGTCTCCATTCCTTTGCCTGTGCTCGATACCAATCGAGGAAATCAGTTGCAAGCCCTCCGCCTGGCTGACCAAGCTGAAGAGCGCTTGCTAGCTACCCGGTTGGAACTTCAGTCTCAACTTTATGCGGCGCGAGAGACGCTAGAGGCAAGTCGTAAACAAGCTATCCAACTGTCTGAACGCGTGCTGCCGACTGCACAAGTCGCCTATGAGGCGGCAAGCAAAGGATTTGCGCTAGGGAAATTCGGTTATCTGGACGTGCTTGACGCGCAACGCTCTTTGTTTGATGTACGTAATCAATACCTGGACCAGTTAATGGCCACACATCGTGCTTCGGCCGATATCGAACGCTTGTTGGGCACAACAGACGAGTAAGTTTTTTGCACAGATCATCAACATGAACGATACAAAACCATCTCCATTTGGGACTCGGCGTACTCAGATTGCAATTGCTGCAATCCTAGTAGTTGGCGCTCTTTCTGCTGCACTAATTCTTCGCAGTGGTCCAGATAGCAGCAGCGCTAAAGGTGCCGGAGGTCAGGGGCACTCAGAAGCCGCTAGCCACGCAGACACAGAACATCACGGCGAGAAGCAAAGCGGTGATCACAAAGATGAAAAAGGACATGCAGATGGTGAGCACCATGATGAAAAAGAGCAAAAGGACGGAGCCAAGTCTGCAGAGAAGAAAAGCGCCGAAGGTGCTCATGATGACGATGAAGGTCTAATCCAAATGGATTCGCAGCGTATGCAGGCTGCAGGCATTCGAACCGCAGAGGTCGGCTCTGCAACTGTTCGCTCAGTACTGCAACTTCCGGGGGAAATACGCTTCAACGAAGACAAAACGGCTCACGTTGTCCCTCGAGTCCCTGGCGTCGTCGACTCGGTACCCGCCAATCTCGGGCAGGTTGTAAAGAAGGGGCAGTTGCTGGCTGTGTTGAGCAGTGCGGCTGTTTCTGAGCAACGAAGTGAACTTCAAGCCGCTAGCCAACGCTTAGCACTGGCGCGTACAAGCTATGCCAGAGAGCAAAAGCTGTGGGAGGAGAAGGTATCGGCTGAACAGGATTACTTGCAGGCTCGGCAGACACTGCGCGAGGCAGAAATTGCCGTTTCAAATGCTCAACAGAAATTGGCGGCTAACGGCGCAGGAGGTGGCAGTGGTGCGCTAAACCGATTTGAGTTACGAGCACCCTTTGATGGAGTGATCGTCGAGAAACATATTGCTGCCGGCGAAGCCGTTCAGGACACTACTCAAGTTTTCACAATCTCAGACTTACGCTCCGTTTGGGCTGAAATGAGGGTTGCAGCATCTGACTTGCCCGCTGTGAAGGTAGGGGAAAAAGCAACTGTCAAGGCGACAGCATTCTCGTCGTCTGCGACTGGGGTGGTTGCTTACGTGGGTGCTCTGATTGGCCAGGAAACACGTACCGCTCCTGCTCGAATCACTCTAGAGAATCCTGAAGGTGCGTGGCGCCCAGGTCTATTCGTCAATGTGGAGTTGACGGCCTCTTCGCAACAAGTGCCAGTGGCGGTAGCTTCCAGTGCTATCCAGCGTCTGGACGGCCAAAACAGTGTTGTGTTTGTGCCCGTCAAGGGGGGCTTCCGAGCTCAGCCCGTACGCGTTGGTCGCTCGGACCCCCAGACAACAGAAATTCTTGAAGGGCTGAAGTCCGGCCAGTCTTATGTGACTGAAGGCAGCTTCATGCTTAAGGCCGAACTGGGCAAGGCTACAGCCGAGCACGCACACTAAGCAAGGGCTGCAAATGTTCGAACGAATTATCCGATTTGCCATTGAGCAGCGCTGGCTGGTCATGGTTGCCGTTCTGGCCCTAGCGGCTCTTGGCGTATACAACTATCAACGCCTTGCTATTGATGCTGTACCTGACATTACCAATGTTCAGGTACAGATCAATACGCAGGCAAGCGGCTACTCGCCGCTTGAGACCGAGCAGCGAGTCACTTACCCAATTGAAACGGTGATGGCCGGCCTGCCCAATCTGGAACAGACTCGCTCGCTGTCGCGCTACGGCCTGTCGCAAGTGACAGTAGTGTTTAAAGATGGCACTGACATCTACTTTGCTCGCCAGTTAGTCAACGAACGCATCCAACAGGCCCGTGACAATCTTCCCGCTGGTGTCACTCCCACGCTGGGACCTATCTCTACAGGTTTGGGTGAGATCTATCTTTGGACCGTTGAGGCCGAGGATGGTGCAAAGAAGGCAGATGGAACGCCTTACACACCTATGGATCTGCGCGAGATACAGGACTGGGTGATCAAACCGCAACTGCGTAATGTGCCTGGTGTCACTGAAATCAACTCTATTGGCGGCTTCGCGAAAGAGTATCTGGTTTCGCCGCGCCCAGAACAGCTGGCGTCCTACGGTTTCACTCTTGCTGACCTGGTTGCTGCATTGGAACGCAACAATACCAATGTGGGAGCTGGATACATTGAGCGTCAAGGTGAACAGTATTTGATCCGCGCCCCGGGTCAAGTCTCTGGTATTGCTGACATTCGAGAAGTGATCGTGGGTTCAGCTCAAGGCCAGCCCATACGTATTCGTGATTTGGCAGAGGTTGGCTTGGGTCGTGAGCTTCGCACTGGAGCTGCCACGGATAACGGTCGAGAGGTCGTGCTTGGCACGGTCTTCATGCTGATCGGGGAGAACAGCCGTGTGGTCTCGCAGGCTGTGGCTGCACGTATGGAGCAGATTAACCGCAGTCTTCCTGAAGGCGTGAAAGCGATCACGGTCTACGATCGCACAAACCTCGTCGACAAAGCCATCGCAACGGTCAAGAAGAATTTGGTGGAAGGTGCGGCTCTAGTTGTTGTCATCCTCTTCCTCTTCCTGGGCAACCTCCGCGCGGCCCTGATTACAGCGCTGATCATTCCGTTGTCCATGCTGTTCACCTTCACTGGCATGGTGCAATACAAAGTCAGTGCCAACCTGATGAGTCTGGGCGCTCTTGACTTCGGCATCATCATTGATGGCGCGGTGGTCATTGTGGAGAACTGCGTGCGTCGTCTTGCCCACGCGCAAGAAGCGCGCGGACGCTCTTTGACGCGCAGTGAACGCTTCCACGAAGTATTTGCTGCAGCCAAGGAAGCGCGTCGGCCATTGTTGTTTGGACAATTGATCATTATGGTGGTCTATTTGCCAATCTTTGCGCTCACGGGTGTAGAGGGCAAGATGTTCCATCCCATGGCGCTGACTGTGGTGATCGCGCTTGCAGGCGCAATGATGCTGTCCATTACCTTCATTCCTGCGGCGATTGCTCTTTTCATGGGCAACAAGGTTGCGGAGAAGGAAAATCGCCTCATGGTTTGGGCACGTCGCGTTTATGCACCAGCCCTTCATCGCGTCATGAGAGCTCCTGCAGTTGTTCTGACTGCAGCTGGTGTGGCGGTGGTGCTAAGCCTGCTGCTGGCAACGCGTCTTGGTAGTGAATTTGCACCAAACCTCAACGAGGGCGACTTCGCCATTCAGGCTCTGCGGATTCCAGGAACCAGCCTGACCCAGTCCCTTGAGATGCAAATGCAGATCGAGAAAACCTTGAAGAAAGAGTTTCCTGAGATCGACAGGGTATTTGCTCGTACAGGTACCGCGGAGATTGCCTCTGACCCGATGCCTCCGAACATCTCGGACGGCTACATCATGCTTAAGCCGCAGTCCGAATGGCCGGATCCGGCACGTACACGAGACGATTTGCTGGCAGCAATTCAGGCAGCCGCAGATCGAGTTCCAGGCAACAATTTCGAGTTCTCTCAACCCATTCAGCTGCGCTTCAATGAGTTGATATCGGGTGTGCGTAGTGATGTCGCTGTAAAGATTTTTGGCGACGACATGACCGTGCTGGAGAAGAACGCACAAGCCGTCGCAGGCATGTTGCAGCAAATTTCTGGAGCCTCTGAAGTCAAGGTCGAACAGACCACAGGCTTGCCAATGCTCACCGTGAAAATCGACCGTGAGAAGGCCTCGCGCTATGGTTTGAACATGGGTGATGTGCAAGACACCATCAGTACGGCACTGGGCGGTCGTGAAGCCGGCACAGTTTTCGAAGGTGACAAGCGATTCGACATTCAGGTTCGCTTGCCGGACGAAGTGCGCAATGACATGGAAGCGATAGGACGCCTACCTATCGCGCTTCCGCGCGGTACGGATGGCCGACTTGGTTTTGTTCCGCTTTCGGCCGTGGCTAGTTTTGATATCGCACCAGGCCCTAACCAGGTCAGCAGAGAGGACGGTAAGCGTCGAATCGTTGTCAGTGCCAATGTGCGTGGACGGGATATTGGCTCGTTCGTCACAGAAGCTCAACAACGCCTCGAATCACTGCAACTGCCTGCAGGCTACTGGACCCGCTGGGGCGGAACGTTCGAGAATCTCGAGTCGGCTAGAAAGCGCTTGACGATTGTGGTGCCGGCAGCTTTGCTGATGGTCTTCGTCTTGCTGTTTGCAATGTTCGGCAATGTGCGTGATGGTCTCATCGTGTTCACAGGCATTCCGTTTGCACTGACAGGTGGCATCTTGGCGCTCTGGATGCGCGGTATTCCTTTATCCATTTCGGCAGCGATCGGGTTTATCGCACTGTCAGGTGTGGCAGTGCTCAATGGCTTGGTGATGATTGCCTACATCCGATCGCTGCGTGAAGAAGGCAAACGCCTGTATGAAGCAGTCACTGAAGGTGCTTTGACCCGACTGCGGCCTGTTCTGATGACCGCGTTGGTTGCATCGCTAGGCTTTGTTCCGATGGCCATTGCAACGGGCACAGGAGCAGAAGTTCAGCGCCCCTTGGCCACAGTGGTGATCGGTGGGATCTTGTCGTCGACTTTGCTGACCCTTCTCGTGTTGCCCTTGCTCTATAGCTTGATACACCGCAAGGATCTCTCCGAGACTGAAGATGGGCAGGTGTTAGCGTCTACTGAGGAAAAGCCAGCCTGATACAAGTAATTCAATTCACCTCGTGAAAGCCATGGCCTCTAAGGCCATGGCTTTTTTCTTGTAACAATACTTAATATGACAACATTGTCACATTCCTGTTGGCAATCTGTCGGTAGGTATTTTCTACACTTAAGCCATCTTCTCTGAATAGACGACTTTCTTAGATGGAGAAGAAAATCAATTCACTTAAGGAGTATTAAATGGCTCGCCGTAATATTTTTGCATCTCTCACCGCCGCAGCCGCAATGGCAACTGTTCTGGCAATGCCTGGCGTCGCAGCCGCAGATACGTACTGGCACCCTACAAATAACGAGGCCGGTGTAAAAGCATACCCTGAACATTTCAAGAGCGCTCAAACTCGTGACCAAGTCCGTGCAGAAGCAGCGAATGCAGTGCGCGATGGTGGGGATGCTCGGATGCGCGCAGGAAATTACCCTGCTGTTAAGAGCACAGGTCCCGAGAAGACTCGTCAACAAGTCATTGATGAGCTGACAAAAGAAACCCCTTCGCAGCGTGATGCTCGTAACCAAGCAATGGCTGGGTAATAAGTAATATTTTCTTGGCGTGGATTCGTGGTAACACGATCCACGCCTTTTTTTCGCTCAAAAAATGACAAAAATGTAATCGGAATGTCATCGTGCAGATCAGATTTAATCTCTAGGATTGTGGGCTTTCGTAAATTCAAGAAATAGGTTCATTGAGAAGCTGAATATATCTTGATTAAATTCTTTTCGTAAAATGAAGACTTTAAATAAAATAAGTGAATTACTGCGCTCTAGTGGCATGCAATCAACACGCATGATTATTGGAGTTAGTATATGGATTGCTATTTTTTCTAATTATTATCTTTGGCTGAAGATATCTAAAATAGATGGAGAGTCGAATATAAGTTTAATAATATCTTTTGTTCTTATATTGATTGGTGTGAATATTTTTTCGATTTCTGTTTTGGGATGGGGGCGGCTTTTGAGGCCAATTGCCAGCATCTTTGTAGTCAGTTCGGCTTCAGGTGCCTATTTCATGCAAGCATACGGGATTGTTATTGATTCCAATATGATAACTAATGTGCTTCAAACAGACTTCAAAGAAGCTTCGGATCTAATTAACTTGCAGATGATTTTCGTGATCTTGCTGCTGTCGTTACCGCCATTGTGGTTTATATGGCGCAAAAATCTCTCAAAATCTACTTTGGGCAAACTGATATTGCAACGTTTGATGCTTGCTCTCCTGGGGATTTCAATAGCAGTGGTAAGCCTAATCATTTCGTTTCAAGCGTTCTCCTCAACCATGAGGAACCATAAAGAGATTCGATATTTGATTAACCCATACAATGGACTATATGCAGTTTTCAAAAAAGTTGACGAGTCCCAGAAGAGGAAATCTAACGATTTGGTAAAAATAGGAGAAGGAGCATACATTGAAGGGGCTATAGACCCTATAGTATTTCTAGTAGTCGGAGAAACAACTCGTTCAGATCATTTGGGGTTGAATGGCTATTCAAGAGATACCACACCTTTACTATCAAGTCGAAAAGACATCTTGTCGTTTAAAAATGCCTGGGCTTGTGGAACGAGCACTGCAGAGTCATTGCCGTGCATGTTTTCACACTTATCGAGGGAGGATTTTTTTGATCGACGAGAAAATTACGAGAACTTATTAGATGTTCTAAAAAAGGCAGGTCTGAATGTTCTTTGGGTTGACAATCAATCAGGGTGCAAGGGGGTATGTGCGAGAATACCTACTGAAAATCAAGAGATAATCAAGGGTGACATCAACTGCAGAGATGATGGTTGCTTTGATGCAGCAGTATTGAAGAGTCTCCAAAGGAAAATTGAAAGCTTACCGAAGCTTGGTAAAGCTAAAGGAACCGTTGTTCTAGTCCACCAAATGGGAAGCCATGGCCCAGCCTATTACAAGCGTTCTTCACCAGATAGAAAAACTTACTTCCCAGAGTGTGACTCTTCAGCTCTGCAAACCTGCAGTCGAGACCAAGTAGTTAATGCATATGACAACAGCATAAGAGAGACTGATTATTTCATTTCGAAGGCGATTGATTGGATTAAGGAGACATATCCAGATCTGCCAACTGCAATGATGTATGTCTCAGACCATGGGGAGTCTTTGGGAGAAAATAATATATACCTCCATGGTCTACCTTATAGTTTGGCACCTGATGCTCAGAAAAGGATTCCTTGGATCGTTTGGTTTTCTAATTCATTTTCACGTGAAAATTTTGAACAGGAAAGCTGTGTTGATATGGTAGATGTCAATACAAAAATAAGTCACGATAACTATTTCCATTCAATTCTAGGATTGCTTAATGTTAGGTCTAATTTGTATGATTCCAAATATGACATTTTCCAATCCTGCAGAATAAAAAGTAATTATAAGTCTGCATCATAAGAAATTTGATCGACACGGTGGTGTTCATCGAGTTTTAGTGTATGACCTCCACCGGAAAGCTATTTAATATTCTTGGTTTAGAGTTGCTCTGTTGAGCGATGGTCGGTTCTGGATTGATAGTAAATTAACTAGTGAAATTTTTTGCTTGGCTGTAAGCAATATTCTTTGTGTTTGGTAAGGCTATATATAATTAATTTTGTCAAATTTCATGATTAATAATCGAGTTGTATAATATTTTTCCAGTTTTACTGGGAGTAAGTAATTCTAGTGGTCTCGTGGACTAGGAGGGAAAACGACCGCGGAAATTTTCTGACGAATACCATAGAATTTCAGGTGATAAATGGTATTTTTTGGGGATTTACTCTTGAATAAGATCGCTTGCGCTCTTGATCGAAGAAGCCTTTCACTTCGTTAAGGAGCTTGGAATATTGGTTGTCTCTGTGATGGCGGTGGGTAAATTAATAGGTGCGTTACCCATTGTTGATAAAGGCTTCACGTCATGACTGAAGCGTTGTCGCGCATTTTCATCATTTCATGCGCATAGGCCTTGAGCGTGGCTATCGCACCTGTATTTTCTGCAAGTTGGAATTTTTTTTCATTTTTTTGAGGGGGAAGGTTCTTTGCAGCCGTATAAGAAGTGAAGATCGGCTTCAAAGGAGGTCTGTGTTGATTTCCACCCAGAAGTGACCCACTAGCCCCCGGTTGGAGGTGCGGATAAAAACTTGGACTGGTTTTATGCGGCTAGGCCAAGCTTGTGCCGGTATTCCACAGGACTTAAACGTCCCAGAGATACCTTGATACGTTTTTCGTTGTACCAACGAATATAAGTATCGACAGCTTCAATGAACTGCTCAATCGTTGTTGATTGCCAGTTGCAGGGATAGAACAGCTCCATCTTTAGCCTTCCAAAGAAGCCTTCGCATGCAGCATTGTCTGGCGAGCACCCTTTGCGAGACATCGAGCGAACCAACTTTGCATCATGGACCCTCGAGAGCCAGCCTGGCCATCGGTAGTGAGCTCCACGATCAGAATGAATCACAGGGCGGCTCTCGCTGCCTTGAACAGCATCAATGGCCGCATCCAGCATTGTGTTGACGAGATTTGCGTTGGGATGAGTCCCAATCGACCAGCTCACCACCAGCCCGTCAAAGCAATCAATGACTGGCGACAGGTAGACCTTGCCAGCAGGAATCTGGAATTCAGTAATGTCGGTGAGCCACTTCTCATTGGGCGCAGCGGCATGGAAGTCTCGATTGATGAGGTTTTGCGGGGCAGCACCTATCTCTCCAAGGTATGAGTTATATCTGCGGCGTTTGGGCTTGGCCACGATCAACCCCTCCTGCTTCATCAGCCGGCGAACCACCTTCTCTGAGATGCCCGTGCACTCCTTGAGCAGGGATGCCTGCACCCTGCGATATCCATAGCAACGGTAGTTGTTGTCGAAGATCTCTGTGATGCTTCGGCGTAAATCAACGTATTTGTCAGCCAGCTTCAGCCGGGCACGATGGTAAAAATACGAGCTTCTAGCAAGGCCAACAAGAGAAAGCAGTTCTGGCAATTCATACTGCCCGTGCAACGCTTCAACCAGCACAGCCTTATCTTTGTTTGCCAGCCTATGCAGGTCAATGTCGGACCCATTTTTTAAGATTTCATGGGCCTGTTTGAGAAGCTCCCGCTCTATCTTCAGCCGCCGAACATCCTGGCGCAATGATTCAACTTGGCGCCTGAGCGCTGCTGCATCCAACACAGGCGATCGCTTTGGACTGTGTTTCATCGAGGTGGGGGCACAAGGGCCAAGCAACTGATTTTTCCAGTTGTACAAGGTTCCCCGGCATACCCCTAACTTGTCTGCAATCTCCTGTGCACTTGATTGGCGGGCACACAGTTGCACCACGCCCTCACACATCAAAGCATCAGGCTTTGTAGTCGGCCAAGACCTGCCGACCATCGATTTACTGATCTCAGGGCAGTCTTGCCGAACCCACGCAGTCAACGTTCCTCGACCCGGGTAACCCAAAACCCTCATCGTGGCGGCAATACAGCGATCGTGGGCGAGGTAATGAGCAACCGCCACCTGTCTTTGCTGTAGCGAATATTTCGGTGCTCTTGGTGCTTGGCTTACTGGCAAATCCTGATGCTTCAGGTAGTGCTGATACCAGCCTTTCAATGCGTTCTTGGTTGGGTATCCCAACTGGCGAATCGTGGCTCTGACACGCAAGCCAAGCTTGATATAAAGCTCAACTGCACGAATCCTGTCTGCGTATGAGTACATGAACTACCTCCTGGTAGTCCAAGTTTTTGTCCGCATCCCCTTAACAATTCACGCCTCCAAGTTGGCCACAGGGAACTCTCAGAGTCCTACAACATCAGCCGTGAAATGGCCGCACAACTAAATGTGCGTCGTTTCAGTTGATCAGCTCAACCTCGCCTTGTTCGAACCAACCATACTGGAGGATGGCGTTGCGCGCCAGCTCCGGATTCGGCGAGTAGTAGACGATGGCCAAGCTTTGCTCTGCTCGGCTGCAGGTCACATAGAACAAACGGCGTGTACGGTCCGTGCTGCTATCTCGACCAGCGGCCTCGTTTTCATGATCCGCTTTTGACTTTTCCTTGGCACCGAAAAACTTGTCATATGCAAAAAGGAAGCCGCGAGCCTCATCGTCATTAATCACGACAAGCACGCGAGAGAATTCCAGCCCCTTGACGCCCTGGTGCGTCCCGAACTGGGACTGTCCTTGCACGTACATATCGTATAGTTCGATCTGGCTAAGTGGGGCTTCAAGTGCCTTGCTCCATGCGCTCAACTGAGGGCTAGCGTCTTCGACTTCTTGGTCCTCGGGCTGATCCTCTTGGTTGTCCTGTGCTGCATTGTCGTGGGTCGCTGCTTCCACGCTACCAGGAACGAACGGAGCCAGCGTGTCTGGGATGGTGAACAGTCCCGTATGCGCAACAAACTCAAGCACTGCTTGCGCACTAACCTTCGGCTGTTCCTGGATCAGCGCCAGAAGTCCGTCGCACGCTGCCTTGGCTCTGCCGAGTTGCGCGACCTGATTCGATCCGGCTTCTTGAAGTGCGACACGATCTAGAAGCGGCGATGACGCTTTGATAATAGCCGTGGCCCCGAACCGGTCGTTGGCGCGAAGCGCCTTGACCAGCGGCAACACATCCCGGATGAAGAATCCAAGACCTGCACCGGTGCCCTGGAGCAGACTCGTCCTGAGGTTTTCGATGCCCCAAAGTGGCTCGAAGAAACCCACGAAGCCAAATCGCCGCGCAGACATCAGATGCTCGAGGGCGAGTGTCTTTACCGTGCTTGAGTTCTGCCAAGCAGGATCGTCGGCAATCGTCGCCATGCGCCGGCGCACCGCCGCTTCGATGGCGAAGGGATCGACGCTTGCTTGGGTCGCGATGAAGACCCGAACCACGCCCTTTTTAGCGTTGCTGCGTGGCACTTGTTCCTCGCCATCGACATCGCGGCGGATGTTGTTAATGACCTCGATGACGCGGGACGGGCACCGGTGGTTCATCCGCTTGCGAGGCATGGCCCACCTGGCCGGGATGGCCTTGTCCAGCTGCTCTTTCCCGTCAGAGTAGATCCGTTGCATCATGTCGCCAAAAAGTCCCAAGCTGAACCTGCCCTGAAACTCTTCCTCTAAATGCAGGAACGCGTCCATGAGCGACTTGTTCGTGTCCTGGCTCTCATCAATGAGCAGCACCGGACACCGGCTGACCAACATCCGCCTCAGTCCCGGTTTGCTAGTCAGGAAAGCGGCGGTCATGAGAATGACCTCCGAGTGGTTCAGAGAGTCTCGCGTACGGTTGTCGCTGGTCGGACTGTAGATGAACTTGACAATGGAATCCAGACGTGCCAAGCGGCGACGTTTACTCTCCATGGATCGAAGCCGTTCAATACCCGCTTTCGTGTTGGGGCGCCCGTTCCTGTGCTGCTCCTCGAGCTCAACGATCTCCTCTTCAAGGTTCCTCGCGACCCACTGACGAATGTCTGCGTTGAATCCCTCGATCAGCGACCATGAGAAGGCGTGGATCGTCATGACCTCAACTCGAGGGTCGAACTCGAGACGTTGCTTGATTTCGTCGCAGGCTGCGTTGGTGTAGGTGATTACGCCAATTTTTTTTCCGGTCAGGGTCAGTAGCCGGCCGTGCTCGCCATCTATCGTCTTTCGGACGGCATTTACCAACGACCGCGTCTTTCCGGAGCCTGCACCTGCGTACAGGAAGAAGCTTCTCGGCTCGGCCAGGTTAAGACATTCAATGATCGTTGCATCGGCCTCGGCATCAAATTGATCGTCGACGTCCGTCATGGCGTGTCCTCCGGCATTGTGCCTGCTGCAGTGATTCCTGAAACAGCCGTGGCCGGAGTCGTCGTTAAGATTTCTACCTGCTTCTTCTTCATCTGTTCCAATAGCCACTCCAGACCCTCGGCAATGTACCGTGGCACCTTCAAGTCGTTGAAGTTGTCCGCCATCAATACGTCGAGCGCGAACTCTGCCTTCTTGCCGTTTTTGAGCGCGGTGTACATGCTGGCACCAATTGTGGTCGCTCCGCCGCCCATGGCGATTGCATCTCGAAACTTGGCGCTCAATCCCGGTCCTGCAAACGCTGCGAAGAAGTCCACGTTTTCGAACACGAGTGCGTCCTCAAACGTGTAGGGATAGGCGGTTTCCTTGGCTGCGGCACCTGGCATTGTGACCTCAACGGGTATCTGGTACGCCGCGCGCACTGCGAACAGCGTGTCGCTGGTATCCATGAACGTCTTGGCGGCAGGAGTCGCGGCCATGAGATCGTCTACATCGTCCAGAGCTGGCACCCAGGTTTTGAGAGTGGCGTTGTTGGTTTTCTGGCCTGCGCCCAAAGCGGGTTGAACTGATGAACCACCCGTCCCCGTCAGGCTATCCAGGTCGGTAACAATCAGCGTCAACAGACCAAGATGATCAATCAACGGGCGCAGACGATGGGCGTGGCTACCGCCAATCTCCAGTAAGGTGACATAGCTCTGATGCAGCACCTTGTAGTGAGCCCGGATGAAGTTGGGGACGAGCATTCGTTCAGCGGGCCCCTCGACGAGGATTGCTGCGTCGGCGAAGAATAGGTCGGCGTGTTGCGCACGTAAATAGCGGGTGACGAAGCGTTCGGTCTCTGTGCCTTCCCCGAAAACCTGCGATAGGTTGACCACCGTTGACACCGGCACTTTGGCAACCATGCCGGCGGGCAACCTCCGGAAATATCGCAGGCCCGCGAAAGGCGTCTCGTGCACAACGTGGCTCGAGTGCGTGCTAACAATCAACTGCGTGCGCAGTGTGTCGCTTTCTCCCAGCTCTGGGTGCCTGCGCAGCACCTCATATGCCTTCTTGATGAATACTTGCTGCACCTGCGCATGCAAGTGGGCTTCAGGCTCCTCCACAAGCACTAGGTGAAGCGGTTCAATGCTCGCAGCCTCAGCGCCTTTGGATGCTTTGCCGACACGCATCCAGGCATCGCGGAAGCTCATCAGCCGAAAGATCATCGAGATGAGATTCTGGTAGCCCAGTCCGTTACTACCCTCCGGCAGCAACAAGAGGGGCATGACCGCGCCCGCATCCGAAACCACATCGACCTCGAAATTGACCGCCGCGCTGTGGTTGAGTCCATCAATCGCACGCAGGCGCGTGGATACGCGTGGCCGCGGGTCGCTGACTCCTGGGTAACCGAGGCCGGCGACTTCGTTGAAACATTCACTGAAACTCTCCGTCAGCTTCAGGTCAAATGCGCCTTCTGCAGCCTCCATGGCCTGGAGAGCCTCCAGGTCCATGGGATCCGGCCCCTTGGCTGGATCCAGATGCTTGGCGTAGTAGCTTCTGAGCTGTTCCGATAGCCGTGTTCCACCGGCAGAGACCTGCAACTCTTCGTTTTCAACGTTACTCGCGCTCTCACCAAATCCACGCTGAGCGGGAATGTCATGCACTTTGATGAGGTTGCTGAGCGGATCGCCTTCAATCGGCAACGCCGAAGCAGGAAGCACCTGCGGCAAGGCCCTTAGCTTCTCAGGAGATGCCAGTAGTGCGGGATCCAGCGGATACGCCCGAATCGTGAACATCGAGCTCAATCGCTTGGTGAGGAAGTCGACCAGTGTTTCAGGCCATACGGTCAACTTGGCTTCAGCGCCCTTTGCAGCTGCGGCCGCTGCAGCTGCTGCGCGCATGGCGTTGGCCTCGGTGACCGCAATGATGAATTCCTTAAAAAGTGCATTGAGGTCTTTGGGCTCGTAGCGCAGCCGGACTCCCAGCCGTCCGCCAGTCCATTCCATGAGAGGGATCAAATCCCGAACCCGGTGAACCTCGTCTTCCTTGACCTGTAGCCATAGATCCAGAGTAGGAAGCACCTGAATCCAGGGAGTCAAGGAGATATCCGCCGCGGCATCCGTTTGGTGCGCTTGAACCCATGCTTCGCCGATGTCTACAAGCGCCTTTAAGTGACACAACGTGAAGTCATGGATTTCGAACGGGCAGCGACGCGGCGTTAGGAAGCGCCGCAGCGTCAACATGGCTGAGGTCTTTCCGCTGTTGTTTGCGCCAACGAACAGCGTCGTCTTCGGCGACAGATCTACGCGAGCGGACAATAGTTTCCTGAAATTCGCGATCTCAACGAATTCGATGTGCATTTCCCCCCCCATCATTTGCAGGTACTTTTTGTAACAATAACTGAAGCGTGAGATTACAGCTAGCTGAAGGCAATGGCTCGGGGTCGAACTAAGCACCTCATAGTTGGCGTGTTGCCAAAAAGGGGGGCAGCACCTCAGGTCTGTATCAGATTCAATGCCCACGACATTGACACCCAATCTGTGCGCGCGTTGTTGCGTTCGCCAACAATGCTCTCTGTGATGATCTATCGTTGAATTTACTGCCGGACAACGAGGGGCCACAAAGCGGTCGGTGGAGAACTACTGCTATCAGCCTGAAGTTACCAGCGAAGAAAGCTTGGCGGTCGGCATGCTATTAGCAGCACTGAGACTCCCTGCAAAGGCCAAGATTGACCAATCACTACGAGTGCAACCTTAACTTGCAACATTGATCATCTGGCCCACGCTCTCGGTACACGTAACCACTTTTCTTGTGATCCGCGCCTACTGTTACAGAGAGCTGCTCGGTACTAGGCGGTCAGCAGAAATTCTCTGAGAGATAGCAATCGATTGGCATTGCCAAGCACATTGCTTTAGGCTGCTTGGGGGGAGTACGTTTCTGTTGCGCCATGGAGGCCATCATGCTGATTTACGTTAGCAACTGCCGTCAAGCACCAAGTGTTGAGTCGCAGGCCGAAGTTGACCTGTACCACTGGCGCATCCTGCAACTTAGCTCTGGATTGCTGCGCATTGCTGCACAACTGGACTCTGGGTCATTTCGAGTCACAACCTCACTTAGTGCGATCGATCTTACTCGGAGGATTGTCAGAACCGAATCCGGTCGAAGATATCGCTTGTGTGTACCTCCAGAAGAAGACCCATGCTTGACTATGTTGATGATTGCCAATGTTGCACGTGGCTCCAGTGCGATCACGCACGATGTGAGTGAAGTTGTATGGCGTGCGGTGGAAGCAGGTGCGTGGCCAAGCGAAGAGGGGATCTTAATTCCTGCGCTGCAATAAGGTTGGCTGCTTTGATCGAGGTCGGTCGGACACGATTAATCAACCCGTGCCAAGCATGCGGAGGAAATGCCAGTGCTAGCTCAAATTACGAGCGATAGCGCGCAAAGACATTGACATGCTTCTGACTTCCCTTTTGAGAATTGATGAGATGAGAGTAGTTCCTGCACGATCCTAGGTGGATCTATTAGCGTCGGGCAAATCTTACGGCTAGCCTTGAGTCCTGTTGGGACTTCCTCGGCATGGACGCACGAGAAGTTAAAAAGCGAGTCGATTTAGACCACGCAGCAACAAGAAAAAGTGAGCTAGTCTCTGTGGCTGGGAGGTGTTTACGACATTAAGTACGCAGCTTGTACAAAGGGGCGGTTTGGAGGCCGCATGGATCCTAG
>NZ_BBXH01000044.1:0-19625 GCF_001010305.1 Comamonas sp. E6 | reverse complement strand
AGGCAGTGCCGGAGCTGGTGAAGGCGATCTAAGCCTTGCCATGGCACCCCGCAACAGGGCGGTGTCAACGGCCCGGACAACGTTGTCCGGGCCATGGTCAGAGCGGCACACAAGGATGTGCCCCGGCCCCACCTGGTTCAGAGATTCAGGAGACAAGACATGCAGATTTCCCTTGACCGACGCAGCCTGGTGCTCGCCACAGCCGCTTTTGTGACTGCCGCAGGCATCGGCGCATCAGCCTGGGCACAGTCCGGCGACTATCCCGCGCGACCGGTCACGCTGATCGTGCCGTTCCCGGCCGGCGGCCCCACAGACCGCCATATGCGTACGCTGGCCGACATCGCAGGCAAGCACCTGGGCCAGCCCATCATCGTCGAGAACAAGCCCGGCGCGGGCGGCACGCTGGGCCCCGGCACCATGGCGCGCACTGCCAAGCCAGATGGCTACACCATCACCCAGTTCCCCATGTCCATGCTGCGCATGGCGCATATGCAAAAGACCGCCTGGAACCCGGTCACGGACTTCAGCTACATCATCGGCGTCTCGGGCTATACCTTCGGTTTCACGGTGCGCTCGGATTCACCCTACAAAAGCTTCAACGAGTACATCGCCGCCGCGCGCAAGACTCCCGGCAAGATCGAATACGGTTCCACGGGCATAGGTTCCTCGCCGCATCTGCTGATGGAGGAGCTGGCCGAGAACGCCAAGGTCACTCTCAATCATGTGCCTTTCAAGGGCAATGCCGACCTGCAGCAGGCCCTGCTGGGCGGTCATGTGGCCGCGCAAAGCGATGCCTCGGGCTGGGACACCTATGTGAATGGCGGCCAGATGCGTCTGCTCATGACCTTCGGTGAAAAGCGCACCCAGCGCTGGCCCGACGTGCCCACGGCCAAGGAGCTGGGCTATGGCGTGGTCTCCACCTCGCCCTACGGCCTGGCGGGGCCCAAGGGCATGGACCCGGCCGTGGTGCGCAAGCTGCACGACGCCTTCAAGAAGGCCATGGACGATCCGCGCCATGTCGAGGTGCTCAGGCAGCTCAACCAGGACGCCTGGTACCGCTCGGGTGCCGACTACGCGCAATGGGTGCGCGAGGCCTACGCCAAGGACAAGGTCCTGATCGACCGCCTGGGCCTGGCTGCCAAATAGGCCTGTCCTCCAATGCGCCCGCAGGGCCGTGGGGCCCGCAGGTGCAGTCCGCTTGAGATTCGTGAATTCCTGAAACGGAGCCCCTCATGACTGTTTCCCTGCCTTCGCCCGATGCACCCTTCACCACGCTGGCCGAGCTGATCCGCAGCCATGCGTGCCAGCAGCCCGGCCATGCCGCGCTGCGCGACGACCAGCAGACGCTGAGCTACGCCCAGCTCGACGCCCTCATGGACCGCGTGGCCGCAGCCTTGCAGCGCGAAGGTGTGCAGCCCGGCCAGGCCATCGCCATCTGCGCGTTGAATTCCGTGCGCTATGCCGCGCTATTCCTTGGAGCCCTGCGCGCAGGCGTGGTGGTCGCGCCGCTGGCGCCATCCTCCACGGCCGAGAGCCTGGCTTCCATGTTGCGCGATGCCCAGGCACGCCATCTGTTCCTCGACAAGGCGGCCCAGGACCTGGTGCCCGCAGACACCGGACTGCAATGCATCTCGCTGGACGGCGTGGCGCCGGGCCGTGCCTTCGAGGACTGGCTGGCGCCCGAAGGCGCGCAGCCCGCTGCCGTGAGCCTTGCGCCCGAGGCACCGTTCAACATCATCTATTCCTCGGGCACCACGGGGACTCCCAAGGGCATCGTGCAGTCGCACGGCATGCGCTGGACCCATATCAACCGGGGCGGTGTCTATGGCTACGGCCCCGAGGGCACGACGCTGCTGGCCACGCCGCTGTACTCCAACACCACGCTGGTGGTGTTCTTCCCCACGCTGGGCAGCGGCGGCTGCGTGGTGCTGATGCCCAAGTTCGACGCGGGGCGCTATTTGCAACTGGCCCAGCAGCACCGCGTCACCCACACCATGCTGGTGCCTGTTCAGTACCAGCGCATCATGGCGCTGCCGCAATTCGGCGAGCATGACCTGTCGAGCTTTCAGGCCAAGTTCTGCACCAGCGCACCGTTTCGCGCAGAACTCAAGGCCGATGTGGTGGCACGCTGGCCCGGCAGCCTGACCGAGTTCTATGGCATGACCGAAGGCGGGGGCACCTGCATCCTCGAAGCCCATCTGTACCCGGACAAGCTGCACACCGTGGGCCAGCCCGCCGAGGGCCATGACATCCGCCTCATCGACGAGGAGGGCCGCGAGGTCGCCCCCGGCGCGGACGGCGAGGTCGTGGGCCATTCGGTCAGCATGATGAGCGGCTACCACGGTCAGCCTGCCAAGACGCGCGAGGCCGAATGGTTCGATGCCACGGGCAAGCGCTTCATCCGTACAGGCGATGTGGGTCGCTTCGATGCCGACGGCTTTCTGACCCTGTTCGACCGTCGCAAGGACATGATCATCAGCGGCGGCTTCAACATCTATCCCAGCGACCTGGAGGCTCAGTTGCGTGTCCATCCGGCCGTGGACGACGTGGCCGTTGTCGGCGTGCCCTCCGAGCAATGGGGCGAGACGCCCGTGGCTTATGTGGTGTCGCGCACGGGCCAGCCGGCCCGGCCCGAGGAGATCATGGGCTGGTACAACCAGCAAGCCGGCAAGACCCAGCGTCTGGCCGACCTGCGCTTCATCGCCGAGCTGCCGCGCAGTGCCATCGGCAAGGTTCTCAAGCGCGAGCTGCGCGACCAGTACGCTGCGGAGCGCTGAGCCTGTCTTCCATTTCACGATGCCCATCACGAGACATATCCCATGAGCCATGACACCACGATGTCCGAAGTCCGCCGCCAGGTGACGCCCGAGGAATGGCAGACTCGCGTCGAACTGGCTGCCGCCTACCGGCTGGTCGCCCACTTCGGCTGGGACGACCTGATTTTCACCCACATCTCGGCACGCGTGCCGGGACAGCCCGGCCAGTTCCTGATCAATCCGTACGGCATGCTGTTCGACGAGATCACCGCGTCCAGCCTGGTCAAGGTCGATCACGAGGGCCAGCCGTTGATGGAGACCGAGTACGACGTCAACCCCGCCGGTTTTGTCATCCACAGCGCCATCCACGACGGCCGGCCCGAGGTGCAGTGTGTGCTGCACACGCACACTCGCTACGGCGTGGCCGTGTCGGCGCAAAAGGATGGACTGTTGCCCATCTCGCAGCAGTCCATCTTCCCGCTGGTGCGCCTGGCATACCACGACTACGAGGGCGTGGCTCTGCGCGATGACGAGAAGCCGCGTCTGTTGGACGATCTGGGTGCGAGCAACTTCCTCATCCTGCGCAACCACGGGCTGCTCACCTGCGGCCGCAGCGTGGCCGAGGCCGTGCTGGCCATGTACACGCTGGAGTCGGCCTGCCGCATCCAGATCCTCGCGCAGTCGGGCGGCAGCGAGCTGACGCGTATCCCGCAGCCCATCATTGCCGACGCGGTCAACCAGTCGCGTCAGGTCACCAAGGGCAAGGGCGCGGGCCTGGCCTGGCCGGGCCTGTTGCGCCGTCTGGATCGCATCGATCCGTCTTACAAGGACTGAAGGAAACCATGGGAATTCTGGTCAACATCCACCCCAGCATGGGCACGCCCATCGTCGAGTCGCTGCGTGCGCTGGCACCCGATCTGCGCGTCTGGGCCCACCGCGACGAGGCGCCTGCTACCGAGGTCGAAGCCATGCTCGCCTGGAGCCTCAAGCCCGGCGTGCTGCCGGCCTATCCGCAACTCAAGCTGCTGTGCGCACCCAGTGCCGGTGTGGACAAGCTGCTGGCCGTGCCCGATCTGCCGGCTGGCCTGCCCGTGGCGCGCACCGTCGATCCGCAGCAGCATGTGGAGATCGCTCAGTATGTGGTCGGCACCGCGCTGCGCCATACGCGCGAGCTGGATCTGTTCGCGCGCCAGCAGCAGGCGGGTGACTGGCTGCGCCGCCCCGTGCGCGCCAGCGCCGACTGCCGCGTGGGCATTCTGGGTCTGGGCGAGGTCGGTCGCTTCGTGGCTGCTGCCATGCAGGCCGTGGGCTATCCTGTCGCGGGCTGGAGCCGCAGCGCCAAGAACATTGCCGGCCTGACCACCCACAGCGGTGCCGAGGGTCTGCAGCAGCTGCTGTCGGGCAGCGACATTCTGGTCTGCGCCTTGCCGCTTACGCACGAGACGCGCGATCTGTTGAACCGCCGCACGCTCTCCCTGCTGCCGCGCGGCGCCTATTTCATCAATGTGGGGCGCGGCGAGCAAGTGGTCGAGGATGAACTGCTGGCTCTACTCGATGAAGGCCATCTGGCCGGCGCCGCGCTGGACGTGCTGCGCGAGGAGCCCCCCCAGCCCGGCAACAAGGTGTGGGGGCACCCCAAGGCCTTTGTCACTCCGCATATCGCGGCTCAGGCTTCAGCCGACACCGTGGCCCGCCAGTGCCTTGAGAATCTGCGCCGCCTGCGTGCGGGCGAGCCCTTGCTCAACCTGGTGGACGTGGCCCGCGGATACTGAGACGTATTTCCCTTTCCCTGTCGCGCTGCCGCGCGGCGCTTTATCCTCGCAAGAACCAAGAGACATTCATGCCTTCGACATCTCGCCGCAGCTTTCTTCAATCGAGCGCCGCAGCCGGCGCCGCCATGCTGGCTTCCTCGGTCTGGGCCCAGAGCCCCTGGCCCTCCAAGCCCATACGCATCGTCGTCCCCTACACGGCGGGCGGCTTCACCGATCAGATGGCACGTCTGCTGCAAGTGGGTTTGCAGAAAGCGCTGGGCCAGCCCATCGTCATCGAAAACAAGCCTGGTGCGAACAGTCTCATCGGTGTGGATCAGGTGGCAAAGTCTGCACCTGATGGCTACACGTTCGGCGTGGTGATTGCCGCTTATGCGGCCAACACCACGCTGTATCCCAAGCTGCCCTACAACCCCGGCAAGGATCTGGTCGGCGTGTCTCTGATGGGGATCTCGCCTCTGGTTGCAGCAGTATCCAACAATGCTCCGTTCAAGACCACGCGGGAGCTGATTGCCTATGCCAAGGCACATCCTGGCAAGGTCAGCTTTGGTTCCTCGGGAAGCGGCTCCAGCGCGCATCTGACAACCGAGTTGATGAAGCTGCTGACCAAGACGGATATGACCCATGTGCCCTACAAGGGGGCCGCACCGGCACTGACCGACCTCATGGGTGGTCAGATCCCGCTGTTCCTCGATCCTCCGCCCAATCTGATCCAGCCTGCCAAGGCCGGTCGCATTCGTCTGATTGGCGTGGCCAGCGAAAAGCGACTGGCGGTTTTGCCCGATGTACCGACATTTGCCGAGCAAGGCATCCCCGACCTGATGGGCAGCACCTGGGCAGCGATGATTGCACCGGCAGGAGTGTCCAAGGAGATCGTGCAGCGCATGTCCGCCGAAGTCGCTCGCATCATTCGCAGTCCTGAGATTTCGCAGCGCATGCAGCAGACCATGGGTACGTTTGCAGAAGGTTCGACACCGGAGGAGTGCGATCGCTTCATTGCCGCTGAAACTGCCAAATGGGGCAAGGTCATTCGCGAGGCCAAGGTGACGCTGGACTAGGCTTGCTGGCCTGGTTTGTCCCCGGCAGGGAGCGACACAGGCCTCAAGAGAAATGACGCGGCCTGCGGGGGAGGTGAATGCAGAGGGATCTCCTCATTGGCCTACGGTGCGAAGTAGAGATGGCTGCATCGTGGCAACCCCTGCCGAACAAGCCCGCGACAGTCAGATGAGATCTACGCCAGCTTGCGGTGCCGTCAAGGCCGCACAATCTCGCTGGCGGCGACGCGCCACCGCCTCCTCGGAGCCCTCAATGCATGTCTTTTTCGATAGGCCGCGGGCGTCATTCCCACATACCGGGCGAACACCCGCCGGAACGCCGAGGCATCCTCATATCCGCAGGCCAGCGCCACGGAGGGCACGCTCTCCAGCGTGATCTCCAGCAGCACCCGAGCCCGTGCGCAGCGCAGGCGGTGCAGGTGATCGAGCGGGCTGTGCCCCAACTCCTGCTGGAAGTGGCGCAGCAGGGTGCGCGGGCTGGCCGATACCGCGTCCGCCAGCGACCGCAGGTCATAGGGCTGCTCCACGCGCGTCTCCAGCCAGGCTATGGCATGGGCTAGCACGCTGGTCCGCGTGGCGGGAATGCGGCGATCCTGCATGGCGGCGCGCGTGGCGCGTTCGCGCTGGGGGTCGGGCTGCACAACGGCGGCCAGCGCCTCGGCCAGGTCGTCGCCGAAGGCATGGCGCGTGAGCGCCAGAGCCAGGGGTACTAGGGCTTCGGCGTGGGAGGCGCTGAGCCAGGGCCTGTCGTCCACAAAGGGTTGGCCCTCGGCAAGTTCTATGCCGGCAAAGTCCAGTCCGAATCCGCCCATGAAATACCAGGGAAGGGCCACACGGCGGCCCTCGCAGCGCCCGCTGGCGGCCGCGAACCAGGCGCCGCTGCCCAGCGTACACACGGTCAGGCCCTGGTCGAAGGCTGTGGCGATGCGCTGCGTGAAGTCCGGATGCGCGGCGACGATGTCGCGGATGGATGGAATGTCCGGGCAGTGCAGCGCGCTTGCGAAGACGGCATGTACCGGACCTTCGGCCAGTGCGCCTTCGGCCGTGTGCGGCATGGCCGGCAGGGGCCGGCCCCGGCCATCGACCCAGCGCCAGCCAAAGCGCGGTGCGCGCCGGCCCAGGCGCAGGCCGGCAACGAGGTTGGCGCTTCGCAGCATCTCCACGAGATGCGCGGCGTGGCCTGTGGCGCTGTGTTCCAGGCAGGGCAGCTCGATGACGAAGGTCCGGGGCATGGCGTTTCTGACTCCTCGAATGGCGATTTTGCCGTGTCTGTCACAGGCGCTTCACTTTTAGCATGACTGCTTGTGCCATTTTTCAGGGTCACGAAGATGCTTCACAAACAGTCCGAGACAAAGCTTTCCAAACCACCCCGCACAGGCCTGCGCCGCATTGCGCTGGCCGGCTTGCTGGTCTGCGGCCTGCCGCTGGCAGCCAGCGCGCAGGGGCTGGATGCCCAGGCTCTGGCGGCGCTGGATGCCGCCATTGAGCCGCTGGCGCCCAAGATGGTGGAGTGGCGTCGCGACATTCACCAGCATCCCGAACTGTCGGGCCAGGAGGAACGCACGGCGAAACTGGTGGCCGATCACCTGCGCCGCCTGGGCATGGAGGTGCAGACCGGCGTGGGCGGCACGGGCGTGGTGGGGGTGCTGCGCGGCGGCCGGCCGGGCAAGACAGTGGCCCTGCGCGCCGATATGGATGCACTGCCCGTGGCCGAGAAGACGGGCCTGCCCTTTGCCTCCAAGGCCAAGTCACAGTACATGGGCAAGCAGGTCTCGGTCATGCATGCCTGCGGGCACGATGCCCACGTGGCCATGCTCATGGGCGCAGCCGAGGCGCTGGCAGGCATGCGCACCAGGCTGCCGGGCACGGTGAAGTTCATCTTCCAGCCGGCCGAGGAAGGCGCTCCGGTGGAGGCCGATGCCCATGGCCATGTACCCAGTTTCGGTGCCAAGGCCATGGTGGAGGCCGGCGTGCTCAAGGATGTGCAGGCCATCTACGGCCTGCACATCACGGCCAATCTTCCCTCGGGCATGGTGGGCTACCGCAGCGGGCCGCTGATGGCGGGCTCGGACAACCTGAACATTCAGGTTGAGGGCCGGGGCGGCCATGGCTCGTCGCCGTGGAGTGCGGTCGATCCCATCGTCGCGGCCAGCCAGGTGGTGCTGGGCCTGCAGACAGTGGTCAGCCGCCAGCTCAACATCAGCCTGGAGCCGGCCGTGCTGACCATTGGTTCCATCCAGGGCGGCACGCGCTACAACATCATTCCCGACAATGTCGAGATGCAGGGCACGCTGCGCACCTTTGACGAAGACATGCGTCAGGAAGCGCACAAGCGAATCACGGCCACAGCCGAGCAGATCGCGGCCTCCAGCGGCGCCAAGGCCAAGGTGCGCTTCGGCCCCGTGGCCTATCCGGTCACCACCAATCCGGCTGCACTGACCGAGGCTTCGCTGCCCGCGCTCAAGCTGGCCCTGGGCGGCAAGGCCATGGTGATTCCCAAGGTCAGCGGTTCCGAGGACTTCTCGGAGTTCCAGAAAGTGGTGCCGGGATTCTTCTACTTCCTGGGTGCGCCGCCGGCAGGCCAGGACTTCACCAAGGCAGCGCCCAACCACTCGCCGCTGTTCGACATCGACGAGAAGCAACTTCCCACCGGTGCACGTTCGCTGGCCGCGCTGGCCGTGGACTATCTGCAGCGCAACCCATAGTCGTTGTTAACCATGAGCGGCCGAGCTCGCTTCCCTTAGGTCGCTTGCCTTTGTTCGGCGCCCCCTCTCTCGCTGTGAGGGGTGGGGGCTGCACCTTTGCTACTGCACGGCCGACCTGGGGCCTTTGTGGTTGTGTCCGATGTATCAATGTTTGCCGAGCAAGGCATCCCCGACCTGATGGGCTGCACCAGTGCCACCGTCGCCGCTGAAACTGCCCTGTGGGGCGATCATTCTTGAGGCCAAGGTCATGCTTGATTGATCGATGCACTTGCTACGGCAAGGGCTCTGCATGGGCGAGCCATTGCCAATGTGCTGAGGAGGGAACAAAGCCACTTCGGTAGCCTAGTTCATTGGAAGAGCATCGTGCATCGAGCCCGATTCAAGAGTGCATGGAGGTCTGCAGGAAGAGACGGCAAAGAGGGGGGCGAACTGCTCCGCCGCATGGCCCGCAAGCCCGGGCCTCAGGCACATGACTCAGAAAACGTGGGTGGCCAGAAACAAGTCGATTCGGTGCGGCGAAAGGCATTGGCAAGTGTTGAATGCTTCCGATCAAAGCATTGATTCGCTGACCGTGATTTTGTTTGGCAATGGGTGTTCTTTGAAACCCGGGGAAAACCGGGCTATAATCGCTATCTCTTTAGGGGAGTCGCCAAGCTGGTTAAGGCACTGGATTTTGATTCCAGCATGCGAAGGTTCGAATCCTTCTTCCCCTGCCAAGATATATAAAAGCCCCGTCTGTTTATGCAGCCGGGGCTTTTTCTTTGTCTTCAAGGCTGCGCCTGGGTCCCAGGAGAAAACCTGCACACAGGATTTTCTGCGGCCATTGACCGATGTCTATGCAATGAGTGCGCCATAAAGCCCGAAGTGGCTCAAGGTCCGGCATGGAAATTCCAGGTTTCCCAGGGACGCTTTCACTCTGACCCTGCGGGAGCGCAGATGTACCGCCAAACCGCCCGCGGCTTTGCTGGAGTGGGCCCGATGCCTTTGTGTGAATGGTGTCAACCCAGGCGATGAGCAGCGATCAGCAGCACTTGGCACGGCGCAGTGCCAAGTGCTGCGCTATCTATTTACAAAACAGTGGCAATTTTTTTACCTGGGCTTTACAATTCGCGCGGAAATGAAATTGAGATTGATTCTCGTTCTGTTTCTTTGCTGCCAGCCCGTATACGGTCTTTCCGTTCCAGCCACAGCGTCATTGGTACTTCGGCATTCCCCTGCCTGAAGAGAACCCTCAGGTTTGTTTTTGTACGCTCATGCTGGAACACTCGTTTTGCCCCGTAGCCGGGGCTTTGCCATTTCGTCTTCACACCACGGCTGTAGCCGTCAGTGTGCTCTGCCTGCTGCCCGGTGTCAGCCATGCACAAGAGGACGCAGCCTCGACACTTGCGGAAGTGACGGTGCAGGAAAAGGCCATTCCCAATGTATATGGGGAGTCAAGCGACTCCTATGTGGCCGCTGGAGTGGAGGTCGGCAAGGCGGCGCAGTCTTTGCGCGAGGTTCCGCAGTCGGTGACGGTGGTGACGCGCCAGCGCATGGACGATCAGGCCATGCGCACGCTCGATGATGTGATGAAGTACACCACCGGGATCACGCGCGAAGAGACCTGGCTGGACACCACCTATCTGTCCCGCGGCATGAACATCACCAACTTCCGGTTCGATGGCGGTGCTGCCAGCTCCTCTCGTTCAGGCAGCCGCAGTCTGGACATGGCGCAGTTCGACAGCGTCAGCGTTCTGCGCGGGGCCGACGGCCTGTTCGGCGCGGGCGAGGCGGGCGGAGTTCTGAACTTCACCTACAAGCGGCCCCAGGCCAAGCGTCAGACGCAGGTTCTGCTTTCGGGCGGAACCATGAGCAACTATCGCGCTGAGCTCGACACCACGGGGGCGCTGAACGAAAGCGGAACCCTGCGTGGCCGTTTCGTGGCCGTGAACCATGACCGCAAGGAAATGGCAGCCCCATCCAAGCTCAAGCGGCAGATGCTGTATGGGGCGCTGGAGATGGACCTGACGTCCAGCACAGTTGCCACATTGGGTGCCAGCTATCAGAAAGATAGAAATACGGGCTTCAATGCCAGCCTGCCGCGCTATGCGGACGGCAGCGATATCGGCTTTGCGCGCAATACCAACTTTGGCGCCCCCTGGAACTGGATCAATCGCGAAAACACCACGGTCTTTGCCAAGCTCGAGCAGCAGCTGGGCAACGACTGGCTGCTCAAGACCCAGCTCAGACACACCCGCTTCAATGAAGGCGTGAATGGCGCGGAGATCGAAAGTTCGCCGGATCCCGTCACGCTGCAGGGGGCGGACTGGTGGATTCATCAAGCCAAGTCACGCGAGCGTGAAACCAGCTTCGACATCAATTTGCAGGGCAGCTTTGATGCCTTGGGTCAGCGCCATGATGTGATCCTGGGTCTGGATCAGCACCGCAACAGCAATACCAACCGAAGCCTGTGGCCCAGAGTGGGGCCGGCCGACGTCTTCAACCGGATTCCACCGCAGGATCCGGGCTATCCGCTCGGTGACTGGACCAGCGGCTCGCAGGGCAAGACGCAAAAAAGCGGCCTCTATGGCTCGCTGCGCTTGCGTCCCGTGGAGCGTTGGTCAGTGGTGCTTGGCGGACGCTATGTGCTGCAGGATCGCAATACCCAGCACGACATGAACGGAGCTCTCACAGCCAGCAGCCGGGAGTCGAATGTCTTTGTGCCCTATATGGGGCTGATGCATGAGCTGACCAAGTCCACCAATCTGTATTTCAGTACCGCCGAGATCTATCAGTCTCAGGCCGGAAAATTCTCTGCACCGCTGCCAGGGACGCCTCTGGATCCTGTGCGTGGCCGTACCTACGAGCTGGGCGTCAAAAGCGAGCCGACTCCCCATCTGATCGCCAGTGCGGCATTCTTTCGTACCGATAAAAAAGGCGAAGCCGTTTACGACCCCGCTTACCCCCAGACCGATTGGCGCGGCGGTTGCTGCTATTTCCGCGACGGCTTCAAGCTGAGCCAGGGCATCGATCTGGAGATGACGGGACGAATCACCCCCAATCTCCAACTGGCGGTGGGCTATACCTACAACAGCAACGAAGACAGACGCAAGGACAGCGCGCAGTTCAGCACGGTCACGCCGCGCCATCTGTTCAAGGCCTGGGCGGACTATCGCTTGAGCGGCGATTTGCGCGGCTGGAGCGTGGGCGGCGGTGTGGTGGCTCAGAGCTCGAACTACCGGGCTTCGGGCATCAGCGCTTACAACCCGGCAACGGGCCGTTATGACGGAGCCTGGACACCTTACAACTTCACTTCCCCGGGCTATGCGGTCTGGTCGGCACGTGCTGCCTATGCGTTCAACAAGGACTGGAGCGTAGCCGTGAATGTCGGCAACCTGTTCGACAAGACCTACTACAGCACGGTTGGTTATGCGGGCTACGGCAACTTCTACGGCGAAAAGCGTACCGTTACCGTGTCTCTCAAGGGCCGTTTCTGACGGGGTGTAGAAATGTCGCAATCTGATGGGCTGCGCTCTGACTGGGGACTGGGATCGCGTCTGGCTGCTGCAGTGCTGGGAGGCTATGCCGTCTCCAGTGCCTGGGTGGTTTTATGTGGTGCGATGAGTCAAGCCCGACTCGAGACCATGGTGGGTGGCATGCAGTCCAGTTGGCTGTGGTACGTGGCTGTGGTGATTGGTGCCTTCAGCCCGGCATCGCCGCGTCGGATCTGGGGCGTGCTGCTCATTCTGATTCTCGCCATGCTTGCAGCCACTGCTGCCTTGATCTTGCTGAAAGGACGCTGATGCAGCCGGCAAAGAAGGAATCGGGCGCGGGCAAAGGCAGCTTCCGTCAGGCTCAGGCATGGCTGCATACCTGGTGCGGCCTGTGGTTCTCCTGGCTGCTGTATGCCGTTTTTCTGACGGGTACCCTGGCCGTCTTCGAGGAGCCCATCACCCACTGGATGACCCCGGAGCATCATGCGCATGAGCAGGCCGAGGCCCTGCAGGCAGGCTCTGAGCGGGAGACGGCGTCTTCTATGAGTCAGCGTCTGCAGTGGGGCATGGCATATATGCAGAGGCAGCACCCGGGGGCGGACATGTGGGAGCTGTGGCCTGCGGACGCCAAAGGAGGCGGGGACTTGCGCGTCTACTGGTTCGATGGCGACGGCCAGTATGCGGCGGCCCAGCTGGATCCTGCGTCCGGAAATGCCGTGGATGCTTCCGAAGTTCCCAGGGTGCGCCAGACATTGGGCGGTCATCATTTTGTGGATTTCCACTATCAGCTGCACGCGGGTCAGCTCGGTCTCTGGATCGTGGGCATCGCTGCGCTTGCCATGCTGGTGGCGCTGGTCAGCGGAGTGATTACCCATAGACGAATCTTCAAGGACTTCTTCACCTTCCGTGCCCGCAAAGGGCAGAGAAGCTGGCTGGACATGCACAACGCCGTGGCGGTGCTGACTTTGCCTTTCCAGTTCATGATCGCCTATACAGGCATCGCCATATCTTGCTCGACCTTCATGCCTGCCGGTATTGCAGCCTACTTTGGTACCGGTGCCGAAGCCGTCAAGTCTTTCCAGGTGGCGCTGAATGAACCGGGCAAGCCGCAGCGTTCGGGCCAGGCCATGTCCGTACCGGATCTGGAGTCCTTCGTGCTGCGCGGGCAGGCCTTGATCGGGCAACCGGTGCGCGCGGTGGTGATTGATTACCCGGGCGATGCGGCTGCACGCATCGGCATCTATGGATGGAATGACGCGGACGATCTGAGCAAGCGTCTCAGCCCCAGCAGCGGCATGGCCATGTTCTCGGCCGCCACTGGAGAGTTGCAGCAGTTGCGCTTGCCAGGAGGTGTGGATGGCGGTGCGGCATCACTCACGCAATCGGTGATCGGCGGGCTGCATATGGCGACTTATGGAGGGCTGCCGCTGAAGTGGATGTACTTCATTTGCGGGCTGGCCGGAAGCGCCATGATGGCCACTGGAGCGATTCTCTTCATGGTCAAACGGCGGGGCAAGCATCAGGGGGAGTTTGGCTCCAGCACATCCACGGTCTACCGAATGATTGAAGCCGCGAATGTGGCGGCCATCGTGGGACTGGGCATCGCCTGTGTGGGATTTTTGTGGGCCAATCGTTTGCTGCCTGTCGAGATTTCGCAACGCTCCAGATGGGAGTTGGTGGTGTTTTTTGCGCTGTGGATTCTGGCTCTCATACATGCGCTGCTGAGGTCGCCTCCACTGGCATGGCGTGATCAGATGGCAGCACTGGCTGTGCTTTGTCTCCTGTTGCCTTTGCTGAATCTCGTGACGACTGGAGATCAGCTTGCTGCATACCTTCTCGATGGTGACTGGGAGGGCGCGGGGGTGGAACTTTTTGCCGTTGCTGTCGGAGTGGCGGCGGCTGGTGCCTGGGCCTGGATGCGCAAGACATCGGGCTTGAAGCCTGCGCGAAAGCAAATGGCTCGTGAATTGTCGAAAGACCTGCCTGTGGCTGCGGACGCAAGTGCAGCAAAGCAAGGGAGCCTGTCATGACCTTGTGGCAGTCATCCTTGCAGGCCTTTGCTCTTTCGTTGGGGGGCATGACAGTGCTCGCTTTTGCCATGGACCGCCATTACGCGCAACTGACATCTCTGGACGAGGTGCCGACCGCGCATCGTATGGCGCTGCGTGTGCTGGGAGCATTGCTTTTGCTGGCCGTCTGCCTGCCTGCCATGCGTGGGTGGAGTGCATCGGTTGGCAGCGTGCTCGTGCTGGGCTTCTGGGGTCTGGGGGCTCTCGCGACGGTCGCGGGGCTTTCCTGGTCGGCTCGATACCTGGCTGTGGCAGCCGCCGTGACGGCGCTGCTGGGGGGCGTCAGCTGCCTTTGGTGACGGAACCCTTGAAGCGCGCAAGGCTTCTGATCTTCAATCGCTCCAATTCATGCCGTGGCCATGGGTTTCAGCAGCGACTGCGAATTGTTTTCTGGAAAGTGCAACGTTCATGACGGTGGGACAAATCAAACGCTGGGGCAGCCTCGGGCTGCTGCTGGTCTGTGCCGGAGGTATTGCCTTGTGGTGGGGGAGTCGGCCCAGGGTCGAGTACCAAAGTGTTGCGGTGCAGCGCGGCGATGTGGAGTCCACCGTCACTGCCATCGGTACTTTGCAGCCCAGAACCTATGTGGATGTGGGGGCTCAGGTTTCAGGGCAGATCACCCGTTTGCTGGTCAGTCCTGGGGCCAGGGTCGAGAAAGGTGCATTGCTGGTGGAGATCGACCCCAGCGTGCAGCGCGCCACAGTGGATGCAGGAAGAGCATCGCTGGCGAGCTTGCGGGCCCAGATCGCGGAGCAGCAGGCACAGCTGAAACTGGCTGGTCAGCAGCTGAAACGACAGCAGCAACTGGCCGCCGAAGAGGCCACAAGGCAGGAGGATGTGCAGATTGCCGAGGCCCAGGTTGCCGGGGCTGCGGCGCGCATCGACCATCTCAAGGCTCAGATGCAGCAAACACAGGCCAGCCTCAAGGCTGACGAAGCACGTCTGGGATATACCCGCATCTATGCGCCGATGTCCGGCACGGTGGTATCCGTCGATGCGCGTGAAGGCCAGACTCTGAATGCGACCTATCAGACGCCGAATATTTTGCGCATTGCCGATCTCACGGCCATGACGGTCTGGACCGATGTGTCGGAAGCCGACGTGCGGCGTGTGAGAGCGGACATGCCCGTTTATTTCACGACTCTGGGCAGTGCAGGTCAGGAACAGGCGCGGCGCTGGAATGGCCGAGTGCGGCAGGTGCTGCCTGCGCCGCCGGCCAGCGTTGCCCCCGCCGCGGGCAATGCGGCGACACCTGCGGCGGCCACCAAGGCCGTGACCTATACGGCATTGTTCGACGTGGATAACAAGGACGCGGAACTGCTGCCGCAGATGACGGCCCAGGTGGTCTTTGTGACCGGTAGCGCCGAGCAGGCCTTGACGGTTCCATTGACCGCTCTTCAGTCTGAGAAAGATCAGCAATCGCAGAGCGTTCGGGTGCTGACAGTCAAGCGGAAGCCCGAGCAGCGAAACGTGAAGCTCGGAGTACGAAGTCGCCATCAGGTGCAGGTGCTCGATGGTGTGGCCGAAGGCGAGCGGGTCATCGTCGGCGAAACCCTGATTCCCGGCGGCCTGCGGTGGCTGCAATGGTGAGTGCGATGGAGCAGGTTCCGCTGATTTCGCTGCGCGGCATTCGCAAGCACTATGGCGGAGTGGGCGACCAGCCCTCGGTGACCGTGTTGCACGGCATTGATCTGGATATTCGCGCGGGTGAGTATGTGGCCGTCGTCGGCAGCTCCGGTTCGGGCAAGTCCACCTTGATGAATATCCTGGGCTGCCTTGATAAACCGAGCGAAGGTTGCTATCGGTTTCAAGGGAAGGACGTGTCCCTGCTGGACTCGGACGCCCTGGCCTGGTTGCGTCGTGAAGCCTTCGGCTTCGTGTTTCAGGGCTATCACCTGATTCCCAGTGAAAGTGCCTCGGAGAATGTGCAGATGCCTGCGATTTATGCAGGCCTGGCCAAGGAGCAGCGGGTGCAAAGAGCCCAGCTCCTGCTCGAGCGCCTGGGGCTGGGGTCGCGTCTGGGAAATCGTCCCAATCAGCTATCGGGCGGTCAGCAGCAGCGTGTGTCCATTGCGCGGGCGTTGATGAATGGCGGCCACATCATTTTGGCCGACGAACCCACCGGGGCGCTTGACTCGCATAGCGGCGCCGAGGTGATGGCTTTGCTGCGCGAGCTGGCCGATGCGGGACACACCATCATCGTGATCACGCATGACCGCGAAGTTGCGGCTCAGGCAAGGCGTATCATCGAAATCAGCGATGGACGTGTCGTCAATGACAGTGCTCCCGATGGCATTCAGAGCCGCGCAGAGGTTCCTCCATTGACCCCGCAGCGCAACACCGCAACGTCGGCAATATCCTGGGTGGCTGAGATTTCCGAAGCTGCACGCAGTGCCTGGCGCGGCATGCGCATGAACCGGGTGCGCACCAGCCTGACCTTGCTGGGCATCGTGATCGGCGTGGCCTCGGTGATCGTCATGCTGGCCATAGGCGAGGGCGCACGGCGCAAAGTGGTCGAGCAGATGGGCACCATGGGAACAGCCATTCTCTATATGGGCAGCAAGCCGCCGGCCAGCGGCGGACCTGCGGGCCAGATCACCGAAGACGATCTGGCCGCCATGCGGGAGTTGCCGGCGATACGCAGAGTAATGCCCGTCATTGGGGACCCTGTCACGGTGCGCTATGGCAAGGCTGACAAGCAGGTCTATGTGTTTGCGGCCAGCGAGGAGATGCCGCTGGTTCACCATTGGCGCGTTGCCCAGGGCCGCTACTTCACCGATGTGGAAGACCGCGATCTGGCTCCGCTGGTGGTGATAGGCCACAAGGCGCACCAGCATTTTTTCCCGGAGGTGGCCAATCCCCTGGGGCTGCAGCTGATCATCGGGAACTCGGCGTTCGAAGTCATCGGTGTCATGAGCGAGCGTGGGGCTGACTCTGGCGCTCAGGACTATGACGACATGGTCTTCATTCCCTATCAGTCGGGGCGCGCCAGGGTCTATCAGGCGCAGACGCAGCCCGATTACGTGGTCGTGGAGGCCAGCTCCTCGGAGCAGGTTCACGAGGCCGAGCAGTCCATCCGCGGTCTTTTGCTGGCGCGCCACGGGGGGCGGGAAGACTTCGGAATCGGCAATGCAGCAGCCCGCATTCAGGCCGAAGCAGCAACACGCCAGAGCATGGCCGTGATGCTGGGGCTGATTGCGGCAGTTTCACTGGTGGTCGGAGGCATCGGAGTCATGAACGTGATGCTGATGACGGTACGCGAGCGCACCAGGGAGATCGGCATTCGCATGGCGGTTGGGGCTCGCCAGCGTGACATCCTGCGCCAGTTCCTTACGGAAGCCAGCATGGTGACCATTGTGGGTGGGGGTGTCGGTCTGCTTGCAGGGCTGGGCATCGGAATGACACTTCTTGTCTCGGGCGTGCCTGTGATTTTTTCGATGAAAGCCATGCTGGGGGCATTTGCCTGTGCGGTGCTCACCGGTCTGGTGTTTGGCTTCATGCCTGCCAGGACGGCGGCGCGTCTGGAGCCCGTGCGAGCATTGGCGGGAGAGTAGGCATGTACAAATGGAACGCAGTGCTGGCAGCTCTTGCTCTGGCTGGATGCGCGACAACGCAATCCAGTGACGAGACCCGGGGAATGTCTCTCGATATTCCTCATGCCTGGGCGCAGGAGCAGGGAGCAGAAAACGAACAAGTCAGCGCCAGTTGGTGGCACAGTTTTGGCAGCCCGGAGCTCAGCGCGCTGGTTGAGCAAGCCAGGAATCAAAGTCTGGATGTGGCGGCTGCCGTCGCGAGAGTGCAGCAGGCGGATGCCCGGGCAGCTTATGCACGTGCGGCCCTGGTGCCTGATTTGAATGCAGATTTCGGGGCCACAAGATCTGCAGCGATGAACAGTCATATGGAAAGAGACGCCAGCACTTGGCGAGTGGGTCTGTCGAGTAGCTACGAGCTGGACTTCTGGGGGCGCCAGCGTGCTTTGAGAGACGCCGCAGAGTCCAACAGGCAGGCCAGCGTGTTTGACCGTGAGACCGTGAGGTTGACGGTCACTGCCTCAGTCGCCCAGGCCTGGCTCCAGTGTGTGGGCTTGCGCGAGCGCGCCGCGATTGCCCAGCTCAATCTGGAGATTTCCGAGCGGCTCTTGAAGCTGGTCGAGTCCAGAGCCCGTTATGGTGCAGCGACCTCCGTGGAACTGGCTCAGCAGCGTGGCCAGGTTGCTGCACAGCAGCGTGTTGTGGCTTTGCTCCGAAAACAGATTGCAGATGCGCACGCGGTGCTGGCACTGCTGTCAGGGCAATGGACTATGGATCTTGTGAGCGAGACCAGTCTTTCGAATCTGGCGATTCCAGGCGTTCGCCAGGGTACGCCCGCGGATCTGATAACACGCAGGCCGGATGTGGCGAAAGCGGAGGCTCAATTGCTTGCGGCGGATGCGAATCTTGCCGCTGCCAGAGCAGCCATGCTGCCCCGCGTGACGCTGACCGCGGGCCTGAGCTCCGAGAGCGAAAAGCTCAGCAGGCTGCTGGAGAATCCCCTGTCTTCTCTGGCAGCGGGAATTCTGGCTCCGATCTTTGATGCAGGGCGACTTGCTTCGAACCGGGAGCTGGCTGCAGCGCAAAAGCAGGAGCTTGTGATCGGCTACCGCAAAGCCATTCTGCAAGCCTTCAATGATGTTCAAACTGCATTGAATGCAGTTGACGGCGCAGAAAGACAGGCGCTGGTTCAGGCGGAGGAAGTGGCTCAGGCCCAGAGGGCTCTTTCGCTGGCGGAAAGCCGCTACAAAGCCGGGGCGGACAACCTGCAGACCTTGCTGGATGTGCAGCGTGTGGCCTATCAGAGCCGAGACCTGGCAGTTCAAATACGACAGGAGCGCCTTCAGGCGAGCATCGCGCTTTACAGAGCCTTGGGAGGAGGTTGGAGACGATTGCCGGAAGGGCCCGAGAGTTGAAGAGCGTAAGCGTAATGCAACGGTTGAGGGCAGCAGGTCTGCGTCCAACCGTCGCCAGAATTGGCGTGCTTCAAGTCCTGCTGAGTTCTGCTCCCCACGCTCTCAGCAGAGATGAGATATATCGCCAGCTATACCTTCGGGGGACTCCTGTCAGTGTGGGAACCGTCATGCAGGTGGTGGCCCAGCTGAGCAGGCTGGGTGTCGTGCATCACAACGGCAGACAGGGGCGCGAGTCCGGCTATCTGCTCTGCGCAACCTAATTCAGCAGCCGCAGCACATACCCACCGCCCATGCCCAGGCCTGGAGCGATGTCCACGCACTTGTGTGCGACTGCAGACCGTTTCACAGAACTGCTAGGTAAGTTCATGTTGTCTGCTGGATTTGATGATGCGCCACAATGCGGAATCATCATGTGCGGCAGATTTGCCGTGGTTCTCTGCTTCGTCACCACCCATGCGCGACCTCAATGATTTGTACTACTTCGTCCAGGTAGTGGACTATGGTGGTTTTGCTCCGGCAGGCCGAGCTCTTGGTATGCCCAAGTCCAAACTCAGCCGCCGTATTGCTCTGTTTGAGGAGTCCCTGGGCGTGCGACTGCTGCAGCGTTCAAGTCGGCGCTTTGCTGTGACGGATATTGGCCAAGAGTATTACCAGCGCTGTCAGGCAATGCTGGTGGAGGCGGAGTTTGCGCAGGAAGTCATTGATCGTACCCACGAGGATCCTCAAGGCATCGTGCGTCTAAGTTGTCCGCTGGCGCTGCTGGACTACCAAGTCGGTGACATGTTGGCGCGCTTCATGGTGCAGCATCCACGTGTTCAACTTCAGGTGGACAGCACAAACCGCCGGGTAGATG
>NZ_BBXH01000043.1:0-20412 GCF_001010305.1 Comamonas sp. E6 | reverse complement strand
CCGCATCCCCGGCGGGTCAGTTTTGCGTGGAAATTAACACACAGTAGCAAGAACGGTCGTGCAATCAGCTGCGGTTGCCCCTGGAAAGCGTCCAGAACGGCCACAGTGCCGCTTCTAGGCAGTCGGGGCTGATCCACAACGTTCCGGTTCCATAAACGGCTGTGATGCGCGCATACGTTGCGCAGGTAATTTAGGCTCCGTAACCAGCTGGCAAACACCTGACCACTACCTACCGGGAGGCCGTAGCCCTGTGCGATCTGATCCTGTTCGGCCGATGCCAAGCCCGAGAACAGCACCGACATACAGCCGAAATCCCACACTTCGCACGCCACCCAAATGGCCAGCGGCAGCCCGTATTTAGTCCGGTAGTGATCAATGAACTTCTCGCGCGAGCGACGAATCAGCTCGTCATGCTTGGACAGCCAGTCCTCGTGCTGCGTCCGCCCGGATCGTTTGGGAACCTGCGCGAAGTTGGGGTGGAACAGCGTCGCGTCCTGATAGGAAAAAGCGCCCTTCTGCCCCAGCCTGTGAGACAAGTCCACGCGCAACGCGATCTCAATGCGCTCCAATGCATCCAGCGCCAGCATGCGCAGTCGCTTGTCAAAGACATAGAGGTCAGCAACATCCCGCAGGCAAGTGCCTTGCTTGAACTGATCAAGCACCAGACGCTCACCACGACGACCACCCTGCACTGGCTGCCATTTGCGCATGTCATACCAGTAGCCCGACAAGCGGTAGTAACCTATGCGCTCCAGATACTCGGCGGCCTTCTCCGGGTCTCCAATATCCATGCCGCGCGCTTGCAACTGGGCAAGTTGATCCGCCACACTAAGCCAAGGCTTCTGATAGCTCATCAAAAGCCTCCCTGCAACAACGACAGCAACGTCCGGCCTACGCTCGAGAAACGGGTCATTGCACTCACTCCACTGCCTCAACCGGCGCTGGCGCGCCGTTAATCAAGCCGTCAGCCGCAAAGGCAGCCTCCAACAGCCCGAGCATTTCCCGCTGATGTCTAAGCATGGCTCCGTCTGATATCCACGCCCCATCAACCGAGAACGCCGAGTACATCGCCAAGGTCTTCAGGCTCTGACTCTGCTTTTCGCTCACCAGTTGCTTGAACTTGTCCTCCGGCCCTGAGTTGCCGAGGCGGGAGTTCATCGTATGACTGACCAGGCACAGATTACCTAGAGCATGCAGATGGTCGTCATCCCACGCATTGCCCGTAAACAGCTCCGTCTGCGGGTGCAGGTGCTCCACTGAGCGGCGAGTGCTGGTGAAAGCAAAATCGCGCCAGTCCTGCTCTCCCGGCTTGTCCTCATGCTTGGCCTGCAGCCAGAGCAAATAGTCCAAGAAATTGAAGTCCACCAACCTGGCCCGCCCATACGTCAACTTGTTTGGCAGCGCCTTGACCAGTTCACTATCCGGTAGATGGGGTTTAAAAAACTGTGTTGAACGGCGCACTAGCGCCTCATAGGTCACAGGCTCAGCCTCGCCAGCACCCTCCTCCAGCACAAAGGCCTTGGCCAGTCCTTCCAGTGCCAGCAAAAACGCTTCAGCATCAACAGCTGTCGCCGCGTCCTGCCGGTACAGCCAGCGAAGCACTCCTTGCAACCAGTGCTTGCGCGTGGGCAGCATGTACGACACATGCAGCGCAGCCTGCAGCATTCGCAAGCGCTCCGCATAGTCCTGAGCAGCATCGTCGAAGGCATTGACCCACTGCAGTACCGCCTTCTCATTCCTGAACCGGCAGCGCTGCAGTTGCCAGTGCTCCTCGTGACTCTGGCTGTCAACACCGCTCTTGATCACATGCTGGTCCAGCAAAAACCGGCAGCGCAACAGCCTGAAGCCGAACTCCTGAATCTGCCCCGCATCCCCACGCAGCAATGGCTCAAACGCCGTCAGCTGGTGCTTGTCGTCTAGCGGTGTGTTCGCAAATTCCTCGCCCGGCATCATGGCCAGCACTTGCAGCAAGAAGTTGGGGAAATTGATCACCGGGCCGAACTGGGCTTTGCTCTCCTCTTCTTCCTCATCGTCCAGTGACTTGCTGGAGACCTTCTGCCCGCCTGCAACACTGCGGGGCCCTTCAACTATCAGTTGCATCAATGACTTAGGAGCAGCAGTCGTCTCAGCAAGACCGTCAAAGCATGCCAGCAAGGCTTGTGCATTTTTCACAAGCAGCAATCTGCCGTCAGCAGCAAACAAGCGCTTGCGCAAGTCCGGCACGAACCCAGACTGCACTGACCTGTCCATCACAGCGCAGGCATCCCACACCGTATGCAGCACTTTCATTGCCGTGTGCTCACCATGTTGCTGCAGCGCCCCCAGCAAGCGCGCCTTCAGCACCTCGTGCTTGGCCAATTGCTCGCCGCGGTTGTTCATCACCTCGAAGTAATGATTCAGGTCGGTTCGTGGGGGCAGATCCACCCGCAGCAATTGAACGCGCTCCAGCAGGAATTGAGCAAACACCTTGCGATGCGCTTCCGACAGCTCACGCAACAAGCCTTCGATAATGGCCCACCCCTCCCAAATGCTGCTGGCACCGCTGGCATCATCACCATCTGGCTTGCCTTTGGCCTGTACTGCCGCCTGCAAAGGTTGCGCAAATACTGCCTTCAGCGCCTGGCTCGAAGCTTCTCGGCACTCAAACTGCAAAGGCATATGTGCCATAGCGCCTCCCAGCTCAGGGTGCATGGCACGCAGCACCGACACCAGCAGGCTCAGCGTCGTCAATCGCTGCTGGCCGTCCACCACCTCCCAGTGCTGATGCTGTTCAGTGCGCCGCGCATACACCACCAAGGTGCCAATGTAGTAGTCATGCACCAGATTCTGCGCATTGCGCTGGGCATAGTCGTTCACGTCAGCAATCAGTTGGCCGATCTCTCTCGCCCCCCAGGCATAGTTGCGCTGATACACGGGAATGGAATACAGCCCTTCTGCCAGCACCTGCTGCACAGTCAGCAGTTGAGGCTCATGCTTGTTGTTCATGCTCTTCCTTCAGTGCCATCTTGCCGCCAATAGCCCAGCTTTTCCATCCAGCGCTGCAGCGCCTCCAAACCCTGTGATGGCGGTCTGCCATGCTCGTAAAAGGCAGAAGGTAAGGCGATATTCAAAAAATCCTGTGGTGTGATTGCGTCGCGCAGCACAGCAAACGGGTTGACTCCGCCCTCACTTGCAAATTTATCCATGCTACCCGCCATCACCCGACGGTTGAGCAAGCGCGCATATACCCAGACAAACGCCAGCTCTACAGCCTGCGACAGCCCCTGCTCGCCAAATTTGTCTACGTAGTACATCAGCAGCGCGTCAAACACGGCGCGCACATGCGAGTCGCCCTTACGGTCACGCCCTGCATAGCGCCCCAGCGTCAGCAAGATGCCACGCGCATCCTCTGCCAGCGCGTGCTCAAACTTTTGGGCCCAGGGCGGCAGCTTCCCCGCTTCTTGCTTGTGATGAAAGCCCATGCCCCAGTAGTGCTGCACCCAGTCAAAAAAGCGCAACCCATTGACCACTGGCGCATCCAGTTGGCAGGGCCACACCCGCCCGCGCGTGCCCGTATGGCTCTCCAGCAAATGCACAGCATCGTCCAGCATGCGCCACGCACGGCTCATGGGTGCAGCCGCACTGCTCTCCAGACTGATGCCTTTGAACACTCCCACATGCCGCTTGCCAAAATACTCAGCATCGCGCCCACGACTGCGCTGGCGGGTTTGAAACAGGAAACGGGCAAACAGCCGCTCCAGGTCAGATTGCGAGCATTGCTCCCATGCCTGCACAGCCTGCCCCTGCAACGCCAGCTCGGCTGGGCGCAGCGCCCGCAGGTGAAAAGCCTTGAGCAAATCATGCACGCACAGCGGCTTGCCACGTCCGTTCTGCGCGTCAAAGAACTGAAACGCCTCCGTCAGGCTGTACAGCTCCACACGCACCACCTCGCAGCGCTCCAGCAAAAACGAGACTTGCGCTTGCCCCCACTGCGCCTGTCGAATATGACGGGCAATGGCTTGGTAATTGGCCTGTACCAGTTGGTGCGACAAGGGGCTGGGAAATTTGGGCTCAAACAGCTCCAGCGCCAGTAACTCCTTCTGCCAGGGCTCGCGCTGCTCCTCTGGAACCAATTTGGACTCTGCACGCAAGGCATGCAGCACCAGCAGCAAGGTCACCGTGCGCTGCTGCCCGTCCACGATATGGTGCAGTACGCGCCGCGGTGAGACGGGCTGCCCCGACAGCTGCCCCGCTTCTACGTCCTCACCGCCTTCACCGCGCTCCTCTGCCTGCTCCACATGCACCACCACCGTGCCCATGCGATAGCTGCTGGCCCCTTGATCCTGCGCCGTCGCCTGAGCCTGCTGCTCAATATCACGCAGCAATTGCTGTACCTGCGCCATGCTCCATTTGTAGGGGCGCTGGTAGTGTGGAATGTTCAGCGCCAGATCGCCCAGCCAACTACGCAAGGTGCAGACTGCGGCGCGGGCCTGTGACGATCTCTCCTCTGGCAATGGCTGCATCACCACCATGCCAGCTCCCTCGCTCATGCTTCCCATCGTGGCTCTTTCTTCTAAATTGGGACTCCGCAGGTACCCTCCACCTTCACGCGCACATATCGCCTTTTTGGGCAAATGTGGGGAGACTTAGCTTCGCGATCTTGTCACGCTGCCGCCTGTACCAAAGCCTCGGCCAAACGGGCCTGCACCGACTGACGCTCTGCCAGCCGCTGGCGTAGGTCGACACACAGGCGGCGCAGTTCCGTAACGCGGGCGACGATGCGGGATTGCTCGGCGAGGGGAGGAAGTGACACAGTAAATGCCACCAAAGCCTCCTGATTCAGCTTTGGCATCTTCACCCGGTTCTCCGCGATGCTCACCTGATTCAAAAACGGGCGACTGAGTATGTACATAAGCAAGAAATCTGAGTTCAACATCGACTCAATCGGATACATATCCGCACTGCAAAGCCCTTCGAAATCGACAAGCACAGCTTTCGAAAGCGAAGGACGAATTTTGGAATATAGGATCTGCCCTGGCTTAAAAAAATGATTGGGACTAACGATCTCTGCTTGCGCTACAGTCCGCTTTTGCAGCAACCGGCCTGTACCCTTCTCGATACAGTCAGGAGCTACTTGGCGCTTGTTGAGATGCAGTGCTGGGGAGACAAGGTTAGATGCGATGCTGGCAATCTGTCCAAAACGCGCCCACTCCCACCCCACCGGCAACGCAAACGGCTTTTCCTCATCCGTAATCGGTGCCAAAGGTTTGCCACGCTTGATCTGGCCTGCGGCGATCAGGCGGTCTTTTTCAGCGCGAATCTTTTGCAGCAGCACGCTGGCTGGTTCATCGGCTGGGTCTTGGGGCACCAGCACGCCGCGCACTGCCAGTTGCAAAAGCGTTTGCTCCAGCGCGTCAATGGCCTCGGGGCGGTCCAGCAGCAGGTCATAGTGCTGGGCTACACGCTGCCAGTTGTCGGCCAGTTCTTCGGGCGTGGCGCTGGCGGTCAGCGTACCCAGCAGCGTGCTGACCAATTGGGCGTGTTGCATGGCCTCCAGTTGGCCCTTGGCCTCCAGCGCGTCGCACAGGCGCATCAATTCTTCGACGCGGGCGACGATACGGAGTTGTTCGGTCGCTGGCGGCAGAGGAAACTGTAAAGGGCGCAGCTTTGTTAACGAAATATTGGCAATGTTTGTCGTTTGGCTAGAGCTGTCGATCAACAACGACCGCGCGTATGGGGTTCGCAAAACCGCCATTGCATAGCGTGGATCAATTTTTCTAGGACGTAAAACTCCGAGAAAACCACCAAACGTCGCTTCAGCATGAGGAATATGTTCGATGAGCGCAACCTTGCCGACCAGTTCACGACTGTTTGCCATAGACATCACGATGTCGTGATGCTGGATAAGCTGGTCCTCGCGTCCCATGAATGAACGATCCACAAAAAGCAGGTCATCCCATTCAATGGTCTGCTGCACATTCGATGTGCGCAGACAAGCAATTCGACCAGCGGCAGCCTCTTTGGTTTTTTGATTGGCCGGAAAAGTAATGCCGCGCACAATGTCGATGACCTCGCCAAGTGCTACCCAACTCCAAGAAGCAGGCAACTCAAATGGTAGTTCTTCGTCAGATAGCGCAGGTTCATTCTTTTCGCGCTTCAATATTTTGGCGGCAATCAGCCGGTCTTTCTCCGCCCGAATCTTTTGCAGCAGCACGCTGGCCGGTTCATCCGCAGGGTCTTGCGGCACCAGTTTGCCTTGCACGGCCAGCGTCAAAATCAGTTCACGCAGTTTGGCAACGCCGCCGGGGGCGGTAGCCAATAATTCCATATTTGATAGCAACATGCGCTTATTCCTTAAGCGCCAGTGGCCGTTTTGGCTGCAATAGCTCCGCCCAGCGACTGGGCCAGGATGTGCTTGAGTTCATCGCGCAGCGTCTGGGCTTCGGTTTGCAGGCGGGCGTAGTCGGCCAGCAGCTCGTCCGGGTCGTGGCTGATCTGTTCGCCCACATGGGGGTTTTTCTGGTCCAGGTTCCAGTTGGCGGCGCGCAGGGTGTCCAGGCTGACTTTCCATGCCTGCTCGTTTTCCACCCGGCTGACGTAGCCATCAGCGGCGCTGCCCCACCAGGCTTTTTCCACCTCAAACTCTTCAATGCGAATGGGTTTGGTCTTGTTGTAGTTCTTCACGCCCGTGGGGTAGCGGTGTTCGTAGTACCAGACATGCTCGGTAGGCTGGCCCTTGGTGAAGAACAACAGGTTGGTCTTGATGCCGGTGTAGGGGTTGAACACGCCATTGGGCAGGCGCACGATGGTGTGCAGATTGCACTCGGTGAGCAGCTTTTCCTTGATGCGGCTTTTGCTGCCTTCGCCAAACAAAAAGCCATCGGGCAGCACCACGGCGGCGCGGCCACCGTCTTTGAGCAGCTTCATGATGAGGATCATGAACAAATCTGCCGTCTCGCGGCTGCGCAGGTCGGCGGGAAAGCCGTCCTCAATACCGGGTTCTTCCGTGCCGCCAAAGGGTGGGTTGGTGAGGATGATGTCCACCTGATCGGCTTTGCCATAGTCGCGCAGCGGGCGGCTCAGGGTGTTGTCGTTTCTGATCTGGCTGGGCACCTCAATGCCGTGCAGCATGAGGTTGGTGACGCACAGGCTGTGGGGCAGCGGCTTTTTCTCCACACCGCGCACGGCGGTTTGCAGCAGGGCTTGCTGCTCAGGCGTTTGCGCTTGCTTACGCAAATGCTCAATGGCGCAGACCAAAAAACCGCCGGTGCCGGTGGCGGGGTCCATGACGGTTTCGCCCAACTGCGGGTTGAGGATGTCGGTCATGAACTGGGTGACGGCGCGGGGCGTGTAGAACTCACCCGCATTGCCGGCAGCCTGCAGGTCTTTGAGCAGCTTTTCGTACAGATCGTTGAACTGGTGACGCTCTGCCTGGCGGTTGAAGTCAATCACCGCCAGCTTGTTGATGACCTGGCGCAGCAGATGGCCGCTTTTCATGTAGTTGTAGGTGTCATCAAACACGCTGCGCAGCACATAGGCACGCGGGTTTTGTTCGATGCTGCCGGGCAGGTTGCCCAAGGTGGGGATGAGCTGGTTGTCCACAAAGTCCAGCAGTGCATCGCCCGTCATGCCTTCTTCATCGCCCGCCCAGTTGCGCCAGCGCAGCGCTTCAGGAATGGGGCTTTGGTAGTGGTCCTGGGTGAATTCCAGCTCTTCTTCCAGCGCATCAAACACTTTGAGGAACAGCAGCCAGGTGAGCTGAGACAGGCGCTGCGCGTCGCCATCCACGCCACTGTCCTGGCGCATGGTGTCTTGGATGGATTTGATGGTGCTGGAGAGGTTGGACATTAGGGAAAATTCAATCTAGATAAAAACGGCTTCTAGCGCCTATCACTCAATCGTGAGCAGCTATGCTTTTAGGATTTCTTCACGGCTTTACGGGCGCGCACTGTTTTGCGGGCAGGTGCCTCAGCGCTGGGTGCAGCGGGCGGGGGTGGCACGCAGGCAGTCTCAACGGCGGGTAGCTGCTGCTGGTAGAACTGGCCTTGCGTGCGCGCCTGCGCCAAGTATTCACCATAGCTTTCGCGGTAGCCGGGGCCAAGATAGGCCACCGTGCCCACGAGGCCATCGGTAGCAATGCCGCCGGCGTAGTTCATCAGGGCTGTCTGCAGCACCAGGCCGCTGCAGCCCGTCATGTCGCGCAGCCGAGTGGTGAGGGATTTGACGGCGTAGGCTTGGGCGCACTCATTGGCAGTCAAAGGCAGCAAGATGCTGTAGTGCGCGGTATCGCGCAAATACACCCAACGCCCCAAACGCATGCTGTGCACGGCCTGCTCCACATCGCTTGGCAGTGGCTTTTTAGTCTTGCGTAGTGCGGCCAGCGCATCTTCTAACACCTGCGGGTGCTCTAGCATCCAGTCGCGAGCCTCCTTAAGCAGCACCAGATAGTCCACGTCACCGGTTTCAGGCTTGGGAAAACTGGGGTGTGCAACAACCTCCAGCAGCAAGCGCTGGTAATGCTTGATGAAGTGCAGCGCAGTTCTATTGTCAATCAGGTGAGGCATGGTGCAATCAAAAGCAATGCCAGCGCTTGCAGAGCAAGCACTGGCAGCTATGTTTTGGGATATTTACGCAGCCGGCGGCTGGTAAATCGCCTGGGCCAGCTGAGTCAAGGCTGTTTGGTAGCCCTGCGGGCCTTTTCCACCAAAGCTTTTCATCAGCTCAACGGTACTGCCCATCTGGTTAAAGGGCTGCACTTTGAGAATGTCGCTATTTTCTATGGCAAAAATGCCCTCGTCGGCGTATTTGTCGATCAAGGCTTCCAGAACTTTGCGAGCGGTGTCGCCATATTTGGCATACACGCCATCGTCCGCCAGCTTTTTCTTCGCCCGCTTGGCACGCTCGCTGCGGGTGAGCAGGGGCTGATCGTAGGCCACATGCAGCAGCACATCAAAGGGGTCGGCATCGGCCAGTGCGGTGCCATCGCCTTTTTCCTGCGCCAGCTCTTCGGTCAGCACATCGAGCAGCACGCCGTGGTGCTGCAGCTCTTGCACCAGCACCTCTTTACGGGCAGCACTACCCCAGGCCTGCAAGAAGGCGTCGAGCGATTCGTATTGCTTGGCCAAGTTGATACGGGTGAAGTCACGCAGGCTTTCGGTCACCAGTTTGCCGTTGGCATCCAGGTACTGCACACGCTCGCGGGCAATGGAGACGGTGACGCGGTTGGCAATTTCGTATTTGCGAGGCTTGTCTCCACCAGCACCACCTGCTCCACCACCATATACACCTGCGGGGTCTTTGGTGTTGCCGCCAGTCGGCGTCTGATCACCTGCGTTGCCCTCATCACCAAAGCCCGGCAGCATGTTATCGCCGTCCAGCACAGCACCGTCACCTTGCACGGGGTCTGTTGGCTCCGGGGGAACTACGTCATCGTCGCCGGTGGGTTTGTAGATCTGGACAGGCTCACCATCAAAGTCCTTGTCTGCAAACAACTCGGTCGCGCGCTTGAAGTCAAGAATGGTGAAGAACTGCTTGCCATGCTCTTCATTGAGGCGCGTGCCGCGCCCGATGATTTGCTTGAATAGCGTCATGGACTTGATGTTCTGGTCCAGCACCACGAGCTTGCAGGTCTGGGCATCGACACCCGTACTCATCAGCTTGCTGGTGACTGCAATCACCGGGTCATCGCTATCCGGGTCGATGAAGTTGTCCAGCTCGCGCTTGCCAACCTCGTTATCACCCGTGATCTGCATCACATATTTATGGCGCGTCGCACAAATATCCTTGTTCGCCTCAGCCAGCACGGCAGTCATGCGCTGGGCGTGGTCCACGTCCTCACAGAACACAATGGTCTTGGCATTGCGGTCTGTGCCCTTGAGATACTGGGTGATCTTGTCTGCCACCACCCTGTCGCGCAGACCCAGCACCAGGTTGCGATTCATGTCCGCTGCAGTGTAGATGCGGTCTTCGATGAGATTGCCTTCATCGTCCAGCATGCCTTTGGGTGGACGCCAGCCAAAGGTGTCACGATCCAGATCGACGCGCACCACTTTGTAGGGCGCGAGAAAGCCGTCTTCAATGCCTTGCTTGAGGGTGTAGGTATAGACCGGCTCGCCGAAGTAGTGGATGTTGGATGCGTCTTCGGTCTCCTTCGGGGTGGCCGTCAACCCTACTTGGGTGGCGCTACCGAAGTAATCAAGGATGTCACGCCAGGCCGAATCCTCATTGGCGCTACCGCGGTGGCACTCGTCAATGATGATGAGATCGAAAAAGTCCGGGCTGAACTGGCGAAACACGTCATCTGCGCCTTTCCTGCCCGTGACTGCCTGGTAGAGGCCCAGGTAAACCTCATAGGATTTGTTGACTTGCTTGCCACCCGTCAGCTTCTTTCCCTTGGTGAGAGCTAGCTCCAGTTCTTCCACCGTGGTGGTGCCGTCAGCTTCAACACGCTCTATGCCCTTGGCATGCGGGCTGAGCTTGGCCATCGCGCCCTTGAAGGGCTTGAAGTCACCGACCATGGTCTGGTCAACAAGGATGTTGCGGTCAGCCAGAAACAGAATGCGCTTCTTGGCACCGCTCTTGAGCAGGCGCCAGATGATCTGGAAGGCTGTATAGGTTTTGCCGGTACCCGTGGCCATGACCAGCAACACGCGATTCTGCCCGGCGGCAATGGCCTCCAGAGCGCGATTGATGGCATGCAACTGATAGTAGCGCGGCACTCGGTTGCTATCGCCTTGATGGTAGGCAAAACCGTTGACGGTCGTTTGCGCTGGCGTCCACCCCTTCCACTGCTGGTAGAGCGCCCACAGACGCGCAGGCGACGGGAACTCGTCCATAGTGAGATTGGTGAGCAACTGCCCGTTGAAGAGCAAGCTGGCATCCCGGAATACAAAGCCGTCGCCATTGCTGGCAAAGGCAAAGGGCACGCCCATACGTTCGGCGTATTCAGTGGCCTGCTGTATGCCTGCGCCCACCGTATGGCAGTTATCCTTGGCCTCAACGATGGCGAGAGGCTGTCCAAACTGATAACACAGCAAGTAATCAGCCCGGAGCGCCGACTGCTTATCGCGCTGCGCTTTTTGACCACGAACAACAATACGGCCTGGAGCGATAGTGTATTCACGATAGATCTGATCGACCTCGCTCCATCCAGCTTTCACCACAGCTGGGCTGATGAATTTCGCACAAATATCGGCTTCGCTGAGCTGCTTCTTGTCCATGCCATCCCCGTATCTCTAATAGGATGATTATGGCTGCAATGTAATGCTGTCCTTACATTCAACAATCGAACCTGGATTAGCAAGCCTACTCAGCAAAATCTGTAATTGCCGCAGCGACCACCGCCCGCCTCTTGGAGCTGATAATCCCAGCCCATTCAGCTCTACCACCATTTTTCGCTGGCTCATGCCCTGCGCCTGAAACCCGGCAATCACGCTCCTGAATCTGGCAGCAAACGCAGTTGCAGCATCTTGGCGTGAGCTGTTCAAGGCCGACAGATTCGCACCACCAGCACCGCCAAGCACGACACCTCTTGCCTTTGCTGCTGCCAACGCTGCCTTGGTGCGCTGACTGATACGCCGCCCTTCAAACTCCGCAAAATTGGCCATGCTGACCAACACCATGCGACCTTCGGGCGTCACCGGGTTCACATCCGGCAGGTCGGCAAAACAGATCGTGACCTTGCTGGTGTCTATGACTTCAAGGAAGAAGCGCACATCACGAGCAAGCCGATCAAGCTTACCGATCACCAAATCGCAGTTATGTTGACGGCAATGCGCCAGAGCTCGCTCAAGCTCAACGCGCTGCTTCATTCCCTTGCGCCCAGACTCGACCTCCTGAAACTCATCAACATAGAGACCGCCCCTCGCGCTCACAAAAGTCTGCACGGCGGTTCGCTGAGCCTCCAGCCCCAAACCGCTCTGCCCCTGCCTCTGCGTACTCACACGCAAATATCCAACATATTTTTTCATCATCAAATCCTGTCTGACTAAATACACGAACGAGCGTTTAGTTGTTAGTCAGACCACAGAAATCAATAGGAAATATTTCTACCTGGGCAGAGCTTCAAACTTTCAGAATACAGTTTGAACTTACTTTCCAATATTAATGAAGAACTAACTGATAAAGTTCCTATCCAATATGACGTAAAGCACGTTTATGATTCACTCATTCAACGGAGTGAAAAATGAAAAGTCACGAATACATCAATATTGGTTTTATGAAGAGCGGCCTAAAAGTCAAAGAGGCTGCCGAGTTGCTTGAATTCAATAGATCCAATCAATTTTCTGCAGTGCGCTCTGGAGTTGAAAAGTTGCCCAAGAGCAAAATCTTCCTAGTTTGCGATCTTTTTGACCTCGACCCAATGACTTTAGTCGAGCTAATGATCAAAGATTCAATTGATGGCGAGTTCAGAGCCATTCTCGAACATGTGCAAAATTACATGAAGCAGCCTATGTTGACCGCATACGAGTTACTACTCATTAATTTCATTAGACAGCGCTCTGACACATGCAATATCAATTTTATTGATAACAAAAACAGTCCTGACTGGAAACAATCGGAGATTCTAAAGAAGTCTATCGAGAATCTATGCGATGCTGCAAAGCTACAGCGGGACCAAGCACTTACTGAGATGAGAAGTATTAAAATGCGAGGCCCCGTCTCCTACAAGAAAAGATAAAAAAGCGGCCGATACGGCCGATTTTCATTTTTTGTCGATCTTTCTTCTCAATGCATCCTTTAATGCCATCATTCCTTCAGCTACATTGAACTCACAAATCACAGGAATCTCAAACCGCATCAAATCAATATATGGTTTCAGGTCATTAACAGACGCAGCTTTTTCATATCGAACTTCCGAAATCAAATCACTACGCTCATGCCCCATTAAGTCGGCCTTCATAGATGAAACAATGCCAGTTTTTGACAAGGCGGCCGCGAAATTATGTCTCAGAGAGTGAAATGTATATTTTCCATCACGAGGTATATTCAATTTCCCAAGCATCACTCTGTCATTAAACCATTTTCCAGCATCCTTGCTGTACCCCTTCACCGCATGAAATTTAAGCTCAGGGAAAAGCCTCTCATAGCCCGCACTCATCAACGCATCACAGTAATCCTTCAACCCTAGGCGAAGCAGCTCGGGGTGAACTGGAATCAAGCGCTTAGCGTTACTGGTTTTCAAATCCTTGTCATCAACCTTGTTACCATCATCATCCTCATTCGTCACATGAAAGCACCACACCCCATTGATATCGACAATATCGCTCAGAGCAAGTTGACATATCTCATTCAAGCGAGCACCAGAGAATAGGCCAATCACTGGCAACCAATAATAATGAGGGGAATAGCTATGATAACGGCCTGCTGCAGTTCTATGCCCCTTACCATCACGAAACCATTCGAGCCCAAAAACCTGAAGCAGCATTTCATCAGTCAGTGCACAGCGTTCATCTTGAGCTCGTTTGCGCTTGACGACAATTTCCTCTGACAATCCGGCCGCAGGATTCTTTTCTAAGAGACCTTCATTGAGTGCCCATTTAAATATTGAACACGCACCATCCAATATTTTCTTCTGCTCATTAGATGTTATACATTTTAACTTCTTGGCTTTTGCTATATCCATCAACTCTTTAATCGATGCTTCACGTAGATCAAGCTTCTTAGGCAGCAAATCCCGACGGTATGGGATATGCTCCAATTGAGACTTAAACAACCGCAGGTCATTTCTTGAAATACCTTTAGACGGAACATCACCAATTAACCCCAGCAAGATATCGGCTTGCTTTCTACGCCTATCTTGCTGATCAAACTTCCAGGAAGAGCTAGCCACCTTCACGGAGAAATATTGCTCTATTAATTTCGACAACCGAATAGATTCGTCTACAACTACAGTTTCGACCTTCGGTCCTTCATCTCTTTTCTTGACACCAATGACCGCTTCAATTTTTCTGACTTTTTCAAGTAACTCAAACCGAAAGTGCTGAGCATCCGTTCGCCTAACCCATGCATCACGCAGGCGAAACTTCACATCGTCACCGCTTACGACAAAGTATCGACTATTAGTTGCAATCTGAAAAACCCTAGCACCATGCGATTCAGCATTGGAATATACAAGTTCCCGCACGTCGTCTTCAAAATAGAATTTTATAAATCCTGTCGGCCTAGTTATTCCGAATCTGGTGGTCAACATCTGAGGAACTATGGCAACCTCAACCTCCTCCCCATAGTACCCTAGCCCTATATCCTGTTCAAGGTCATCTATGATCCAGCCTTCAAGCCTTTCTGAGTGAATATAAAAAGGGTAGTTTCTATCGCACATCATCCGGGATATTTCCGTGATATCGGAACCCAGAAGACTTGCTAATTCGGGCAGTTTGATATAGCCCGTAGATAAAAGCTCCGGTAGAGCTTCTTTAATTTTTTCCGAATCCATGAATGAGAGCTGATGCAAGGTTCTGTGCCATCTCGCTCTAATGTCCGCAGCAATGATCTTGGAGACTACGGGCTTTCGACTTCCGGTAGAAAAGTGAAGCTCGGTCTTGCCGACGATCGATTGGAGACGCTTGGGCACGTACATCCGAACCGCATAGATGCCGCTTGGACGGCGATAGATCTGATCCATCTCGTAGAACACTCTCGTAGTAGTGCTTACGAAACTGGCACATTCAAACCGAAGGAGTCATTATAAATCAATGACTTAGGCTCGGTTTGGAGCGGGCGATGGGAATCGAACCCACGTTATTTGCTTGGGAAGCAAGAGTCCTACCATTGAACGACACCCGCACACTGATAACTGCATGATTTCATTGCAAAATCTGCCGCAAATCGTTGTCTTCACTAGGAAAAACAATTTAGTGCATCTAAAAATTTTAGCACAACGAAACCTAATGAAGCACGCTTGCACTTTACCAACTGGTATAGGTTTCAGTGTAGGTTTTTCCACCGTTAGGACCCGTGAACGCCGGTGCTGAAATCCTTGCAACCTTGCAACCTTGCACTCGGGCGAGATGCCCGTTGCCTCTATGGTGCCAAATGATCGCCATTTCGCTTCTCTGCCTTGTCGTCGGCATCTCAGACGGCGACACCCTGACCGCCCGATGTGGCGAGCCCGGCCAATATGAACAGGTCAAAGTAAGGCTGCAGGGCATTGACGCCCCTGAGCGCAAGCAACCGTTCGGTGAGCGTGCCCGCCAAGCACTGGCCGAGCTGACATTTCAGAAAGAGGCAGAGCTGCGCTGCACCAAGACAGACCGGTACAAGCGACAGGTCTGCACGGTCTGGGTTGCTCCTGCATCAGCGCCAACCGGGCCGCGCACACTCGATGCGGGCTTGGCCATGATCACACAAGGAATGGCCTGGTGGTATCGCGCCTATGCCCGCGAGCAGTCACCGCAGGAGCGCGGGCAATACGAGTTTGCAGAGCAAGAGGCCAAGGCTCGAAAGGTTGGACTTTGGCGAGATGCCGAACCCATCGCGCCATGGGATTGGCGCAAAGCCTTACGCGAGCCTCGGTAAAACCTAAGTCCGTAAACGACCCTTCTCGGTCTTCGTGTCGCCGGAGTCGGCGACCGCTTGGTAGCGCAATCTCCGCACGATGCTGAGATAAAAGTTATCGCCCTTCTTCTCGGCGGGCAGACAAAGGCGATACTTGTCCAATGACAATCAATGGAGATCGCAGTGACGGTTACAGGCCAACTTACAAAAATATTGTCGGGCACCTCGGACGTATTGAGCAAGGCCGTCGACAGAAAGGTGCTTGAAGTTCTACCCGGCATTAAGGCTGCGCTCGAAGTAGCTGAGAGCGTCAGAGGCCTTCGTGATCGAATCGAGGCCGAGAAGCTTGCGCGCTTTATTCGAACGCTGGATGGGTTGCCAGAAATTGAGAAGTACCGGATGTTCTCGAAGGCGGCCGAAAGCAGCAAGGAGATGGAGGATCTCGGACAACGTGTCGTACTGGCAATCTCGCTAGCCAACGATTTCAGCAAACCAGAGGTCCACGCCAAGCTCTTCATCGCCTTCGCCGAAGGCAAGCTCACGGCCACGGAGCTCGCGCGCCTTATCTCGGTGATCGCACCAACCCATACACCAGACCTGATCGCATTCGCCAATGTGACCAATCCCCACATGGGCGAGCTTGGCAATCGCCCTACGCAAGGGAAGGTCTGGAGGGTTCCCTTCGATATTGGGGAGCCCATATCGGTCTGCGGCTTCACGCGCTCCCTGTCGCTTGGTGGCGCCAGAAGCGAGTTCATGGTGACCGATGCCGGCCTTAGCTTCCACACGGCCTTGAACGAGGCCAACACGATCCTCGGGCGCCATTTATGCATCTGAAGTGAAAATGGCCATATCGGCCCCTTTGTCGCGATTCAGGGAACCGTCTGGGTTCGCATTCGTTTAAAAGCTCGCGCCCATCCCACTGCTTCGCAGCGGCGGCGCGGGCTACCGACTGCGAACGCCTCCACTCTCTGTTTGAGCGGACCTTCGATCGAACTCGCCGAGGGCACGCTGATGACCGATAACAGCCTGGCACCCAAAACTAGGCTGGATCGGCATCAAACACATTCACAGGTGCCAATCTAAGGAGTTGCCCCGCCTCCCGCACTGTCCCCCCAGCCACTGATCAATGTCGTGCATCTCGATCGGGATCACGCTGCGCTTGTCCTGCTGGTTCGCCTGCAGTTTGAAGCCTGGCTTGTGCATGCGACTCATCAGGGGATGTGAGTATGCAATCAACAAGGGCGGCACGAAGCCGCCCTTGTTAGGTGAGTTGCTGTCAGCACCAAAGGAGTGCTGCCGTCCTGTTATGCCTTTGACCAGTCTATTCGCTTGTAGGCACGAAGAACAGGTACTCACCTGGCCCCATCTGCGGGGTAATCACATAGCCTTCGCACTGCCTGTCCTTGCATTTCACAGGGATAGCGCGGGGCCATATCGTTGCTGCGGTCGGATAGCCAGGCAGGTACTGCGGCACATGCCAGACGCCATAGTCGCCCACCGGCTCTGCTTGCTGCGAGCCTGCTGCACCTTGCTCGCCACTTCCGAAGATCTGGCGTTGAATGCTCAACGGTTCATTGATGGCCCTGGAGTCGGGTGCAGCCAAAGACGAAGCGCTGCATAGTGCAATCGCTAAAAGAGCTAGAGTCTTGCCCATAGCGGCCTCCTAGATTAGGAATCACACCCACTAATTGGGGTACAGCTGTGCTGTACGTGGATCTTCCATCACAGAGGTGACAGCCGCTGGTTGAGTGACTTCCGGTGCAAAACTCGACTGAGCCTCTGAAGGGGGCGCAGCAGGAGTTGGGCTACCCTGTGCCGAAGCATCCGGCCCGTAGTTGTTCCGACGCTCATCTGCGGTCATGGATTGCGGGCATTTCGAACCCGTGATCTCCAGTGCCACGCGAGCGGCGGGATCCATGCAGTCCATTGCCAGCGAGGCTGCCTTCATGCCCTTGTTCCAGAGCTCACGGCTCATTTTCAGGCGCTTGCAATGCTCGTCCGTCCAGGTTGTACCGAAGCTCACGCCAAAGCCGGGGCCGTTGGCACTGCCGCTGCTGCTGCCCATGCAGGTGTCATTGCTGGTCGTGAGATTGGGGCCGCCCACGCTGGGAACGTTCTTCAGGGTGTAGGTACCGCTGTACTCCACAATGTTCTTGGACGTCCCGGACACAGTGCTGTTCAGGTTCTGGGTAGTCGTTCCGCTCGTTGTGATGTTCTGGTCGGAGGTAGACGTGGATCGGCTTTCCATCATGGCCGTTGATCGGCTCTCCGCCGGAGATGCAACCGGATTGACAATGGTGATCGACTGATTCTGTTGCGCCCCCACGGAAGAGGAGCTAGAGGAGCTTTGCGCGCTGCTGTCGGCACTTTGCGCATAGCTGCACAAAGGAACGCAAAGACTTAACAGAGCTATTGAGAATTTCATGCTTTGCTCCTACGTTGCCCGAGCCCGGCCAGGCAGCCAGACCCGGGACAAACACAACTATCTTGGGATAGCTGCCTTAGTTGGCATTGGCCGTTGAGCCTGCACCAGCAGTACCGGAGGTGCCACCACCGTTGGAGAAGTAGCCGGCGTTACCCCAGGAACCGGCATTCTGATGGACGGTACCCACAGAGCCTGCATTCGATGTGGTATTGGTCAGCGAGCCCCAAGGTGAGGAAACGGCTCCCGATGTGGCGTTGTAGCCAGAGGTGGTGCCCGCATTGTTGTGGACGTAAGCCAAGCCGCCGCCAGGGCCGGCGCCAGTTGCAGCAACATTCGCGGTCTGAGAAGAGGCGCCGCCGAAGGCAGTGCCGTTGACGGGTCCTGCGTTATAGCCGGCAGCAGCAGCCGAGCCCGCATTGGCATTGGTAGCCGCTACGCCGCCCGCAACACCGTTGCCGGAAGTGGCGGAAAGGCTCTTCACATTACCGAAGGTAGTTGCGCTACCACCGACAGCTGCCCCACCGATGCCAAAACCGCCTGCGCCGATAGCGCCACCAGCAGCGTTTGCATTCGACGTTGCACCGGAGGTTGCACTATTCATGCTCAGCGCACTTCCGTTGCCCGAGCTGGCCGCACCCGACATCGTGGCAGACGATGCGCTCGACGTCGTGTTTGTGGCTGCAATGCTTGAGCTGCTCACAGCAGCAGATGCAACACCAGCCAACGCAATAACCGCCATAGCAATCACAGACTTTTTCATGATCGTTCCTTTGAATAGCGAGTTTTCAGACAAGTGAAAGAGAGAGAGTGTGTGTGAGCAAAAGACCATTTGCAGATATGCAAAGTCCCCTGTTAACCGTCAACAAGTTCTGGAGTGCTTGGTTACGTTCCAAAACAAGCGTTCGGTAGTGGCAGTTTCAGAAAATGACTGAGAAACAGTAATACCCTATTTAGAAATATTTTCTTAACAAAATAAATTCAATAAAAAATTGATTGCGTTATTGTTTTTTGTGCATGGTGCGCTATTGAATAAATAGCATCCATGGGAAAATTCTTACAGTGTTAAAAAAAGTAATCTATATTTCTGTTTAATTTTCATATCCATTCTTTCAATAACAAAGGGTTTACATCTATTTTTCATGCATATACTTCAACCAATACCATATATTTGAGTTTTAATTTGTAAAAATATAAACTAGGTATTTCTTTATTTACTTTTAGTGGATTTTAAAAAAAGGAGATTTTATTTTTCGCGTGACTGCCAACCAATCTATCTACTTGCTGGGGTGTCACATGTATCTATCCGACGCATCTATGAGTTCGCGGTCCGACGTCGGCAGAGCTGAAGGCGCGTCTATTGCTTTCGGTGGTATGTGGCCGTCTGACATGAAAGGTCAGCAGAGCCAACCTGTGCGAGTCTTTCTGGTCGATGATGACAGGCACATCAGGAACGTGATCGCGCAGGAGCTCATGCGTGACCCGCGCACTCTTCTGGTAGGGCAGGCTTCCAGCTACAAAGAGGCTCGCAAGAACGTCTTTTCACAAGAGTTCGACGTACTCCTCATCGACCTGTCTATTGGCGAAGGCCAAGGAGCTGAGCTGCTGGAGTCCATCCAGCTAAAAAGGCCTGACGTGCTATGCATCGCAATTTCTGCAAGTGAAAGCGACGATGCGGCCATGGATGCTCTTAAGAGAGGCGCTGTTGGATACTTGGTGAAGAATTCGTGGTTTGGAAGCTATTTGCAGGCCGTGCTGGAAGTAGCCAATGGTGGAGCTGCGATATCTCCCCGGGTGGCGAAAAAAATCATTCCAAAAATATTCAATGCAGCTATGCAGGGAGAAAAAATCTTCACGCATAAAAAATTTGAGTCACTGACTGAAAGAGAAATAGATATATTGAAGTTGATAGCTCAAGGAAAAACAACTCAAGAGATCTCGTCCTACTTAGAAATCAGCCCTTTGACCGTGGCAACACATGTAAAAAATATTTACGGAAAAATGCAGGTCAGAACCAGAGCACAAGCTGTCAGATATGCGATGCTGACAGGTATCATTTAAACTCTCTTTTTTACCTGAATTTTAAGTTCGAGATAAATGGAATTTTTCTTACCGATATTCTTTGATTGAGTATTTTTGATAAGAGAGCTTGGTTGCTGACGCTTTTTACCTGACTGCTTTCAATTGTGCAGCCCCTGTTTGGTAATGTTCAAAAGCCTTCGCAGCCTGGGTATGGACAAAGCTTTAGGTGGTAGAGACCATGGTGCTTGGATACCACTCCGCAACCAGCATTGCTGCTTGTGCATGAGCCAATTGCCAATGCTCCTTTGACGTGCTGCCAGGGTGGTCTGGCAATTCAATGTGCCGATCCGCAGCCCGGATAGCAAACCAGAACCTACGACTCCAAGCATCGTTAAGCGGTGGCCTATGAAGTGCCGGTGACGTAATCACTATCACCCTCTTACCGGCCGCCCTGGCGTAACCAATCTCAACCAAAGTGTCGTAGGCTTCCA
>NZ_BBXH01000042.1:0-23366 GCF_001010305.1 Comamonas sp. E6 | reverse complement strand
GCCGGTGGAGCCAAGTACGGCAACAAGAAGACCGTCACCCCCGATGGTGTGAAGTTCGACAGCCGAGCCGAGGCCCGTCGCTGGGGGCATCTGTGCATGCAGCTGCGCGCAGGGGAAATCACCGAGCTGCGCCGCCAAGTGGCCTATGAGCTGGTGCCCGCCGTGAAGTACTCCGACGCGAGCCGCGTCAAGAAGGCCATTCGCTACGTGGCCGATTTCGTCTATGTGGAAAAGGGCGTGGAGGTGATCGAGGACGTGAAGGGTGTGCTGACCCCCGAATTCAAGCTCAAGCGCCACCTGATGAAGGCTCTGCTGGGCCTGGAAGTGAGGTTGGTCAAATGATCCAGCCTTTGAACCCCGCCTTCTTTGGCAAGGTCGTGCCGCTGGCTGGCCAGCGCAAGCCGCCAAGCGCCTCACGCATCACGCGGCTGGTGTGGCCGGAATATGAGCGCCTGGCGGACGGGCGCTACCTCATTGAGCGGTGGATGGAGAACCGCTGCTGCAACCGAGTGCAGGCGGGCGCTCGCACCGTCTACGTGTTTAACGACTACGGCTTTCTGGTGCCTGTAGAGGACTGGGGGCGTGCATGGTACTGATGCGCCGAAAGCCTCTCAATCCCGGCAAGGGCTTCAAGTCTCGTGGCAGCTGGGCTGGCGCTGGGCTCCGTGATGAGCGGGACGAGAGCCACCACTGCGAGCTCTACCAGGCTGGAAGCCGTGATCGGCGCCTTGCCGAACGCGCCGCCCGCCAGATCGAGAGCGCCCTTGCAACGGCCAGCCTGGTGCCTGGGAACGTGACCATGGCGCCCGGCGCTGGCACGACAGGCATCGTGGTGATGAAAGAGCACGCCATCGAAAGCGAGCCCTACCGCCGTCTGGTGGCAGAACTGCCTTGCTTTTGGTGCGGCATCAGCGGCTACAGCCAGCATGCTCATCTCAACTACGGCAAGGGCCTAGGCCTGAAGACAGACGACCGCACTGGCTTCCCGCTCTGCTGCAGCCGTCCTGGCATCGAGGGCTGCCATGTGGCCTACGACAACTACCGACTGCTGGAGAGCGGAGGGCGCCAGGCTCACCGCGAGTACGGCATCGAAGCCGCCCGCTTCACCCGCGAGCAAATCCTGAAGGCTGGGCTATGGCCCAAGAAGCTGCCCCTGTGGGCCTGATAAGCGTATCGAACCATTTACCCTGGAGCATCAATGAATTCCACACAAGCAAAGCAAACCTCTGGAACATCGACACACCGCGCCCGTGATGGCGGCGTGGACCTTGGGACCACGGAGGAAACGCCGACGCTCATGCTGGTGTTTGAGGCAATCAGGCAGATTCACGACGCCGGCGGAGAGCCCACACGCGAGCGCATTGTGTCCATGACGGGGCTCAAGCCCACCACGGTGGATGACCGTATCAAGGTGCTGCGAGGCGAGGGCATGATCAGCCCGCTGAAGCAGTGCTACCGGCCGCTGCACCAGCATGTGGCCGCACAGGCTGTCTCGTGCACGGTCATGCCAAACGGGGTTTACAAGATCGAAAAGGGCGACGAGGTTATGACGCTGGTACCGGCAGAGGCGCGGCAGCTGGCGCCCATGTTGGCAGGCAAAGCGCTGGAGGCTTCTGCGCTGGAGCGCGTGCAGGAGGTGGAGTTAAGGATGGCGGAGATTTCCCGAGCTCTGCATGACTCGGAGCGTCGGTATAAATTGCTATTTCAAAAACAGCTGGCCAACGCTGGTCAACAGGTACTGGAGATATAGAGTGGCTTGAAGCCTGCATCGCCCGAACCGAAATCTAGCGTTCGGTTCGGGGGATGTTCGGTATCGTGCTACCTGCACGCAATCATTGACGAATACCTGTATCGTTCGATCAATGTTGATTGCTTGAGTGCTTTTTGGCTAGTTGCCTAACTAAGGGCGTAAGAAGTAGGCGTGTGAGACCCTTAAGTTTTGGACGCTTGGAAATGAAGGCAGCGACTGGCGGACTTGTGCGGTAGTAGGCTGCTACAAAGCTGCGTCCCCACATGGATTTCGCCAAGTACTTATCTCGCCAGATTCTCAGAACATCAATCTCCTGAGCAAATGGGGTGCCATACGCCGCCGTTGCGATAAAGCATGGAGATGACTTCAGTGCGCTCAGGTTATTTTGAATGTTGATGTCACGAGGATTAAGGGCTGCAGCCTTTTCAAGAAGAGCACCTGCTTCTTCCTTAGAGCCTTTACCCTCCCACAACAATAGAGCCTTGAGATTGAGATAGGCGGGGGTATCAGGAAATAATTCTAGCGATCGATTGATGTACTGCAATGCGAGGTCCACGTTTGCGGGCGTGGCTCCGGTAAGTGCAGAATTTGAGCCGTAAACCTTTTTGTTGGCTTGCAACTCATTGAGAATAAATTGCGCTTGAAGGCTGTAATTTTCTGCTTCCCCGCGGTTCTCGATCTGCCTGAGCTCCTCATTGGTTTGCTCCAGGTAGTCGTCAGCCAATGAGGCAAGTCCTTGGCGCGCCTTGACTTCCAAGTTCAAAAGGCCGGGATGATGAGGATCAATGGCCAGCCCTTGCTCAATGAACTGCATGGCCTTTCCAAACTCCGAATTTACAAGAGCTCGGTCTGCCATGACCTCAAGAGATCCAGGAGTGGGCGTTGCTCCGTTGGAGTAGTCGCGCTCATGCTTGGTGTGGCAGTACTTGCACGTGTATGTTGAAGCGCCTTCGTCAACCTCGAGATTGGCTGAGCATTTAGAGCAAGCAAGTGCGATCAATCCCATAGGACCTCATTCATCGGTTGAAATTTCTAAATCGATAGCTGCTCGGCTTAAGGCGGTCTCCATCTTCTCCACTAATAAGCGAGTACTGTCAGCTTTGGCTCTGAGCCGAGAGCACCACCAAATTATGCCCTGTAACAAAATGATGTGAGTTGTATGTTCACGCAGATTGCAAGTTCCAACCAGGACTCTGAAATACGTCTGGTCATGTTTGACGCAACTTCTGTCTGTTGGCTCAACCAACGATGTTGGGCTTATCAACATGGGACCCCAAGTCAAAGTACAGGCAACCCTTTTAGGGTTCGACACCCAAAGCCATGCCCAGCAGCATCCTGGGCATGGCACCCATTCCAGCGGGTAAGAGGCCCGGAGAACCCCCTAAAAAATCGAAGTCCCCCAAGCAGCCTGCAGGCAAAAGGAAGTCAGCAGGCAAAGCCGCGCCCATGCGGGACGCGCACCACAGCCGCCTGACCGTCAAGCAGCAGCGCTTTGTCGATGAGTACCTAGTCGATTGCAATGCCACTCAGGCAGCCATCCGCGCGGGCTACAGCAAGGCCACCGCTAACGAGCAAGCGGGCCGCCTGTTGGTAAATGTTAGTGTTCAAGCTGCAATTTCGATAGCAAGGCAAGAGCAGCAGAAGCGCACCCAGATCACCGCAGACCGAGTGGTCACAGAAGCCTGGTACATCGCAACGGCAGACGCCCGGGAGCTGGTGGAGGTCAAGATCGGCTGCTGCCGCCACTGTCATGGCGAGGGCCACAAGTGGCAGCGCACTGTGGCGGAAATGAACTATGACGTTGAGCAGTGGGTTTCTTCTGGCAATGACCTAGAGGCCTTCGAGCACCAAGGCGGCATTGGCTACACCCCTCTCAAGCCACCGCACCCAACCTGCCCTGAGTGCTTTGGTGACGGGCAAAGTCGCGTGGTGCTCAAGGACACCAGAACCCTGTCGCCGGCGGCACTGTCCCTCTATGCGGGCGCCAAGCACGGCAAGCACGGCATAGAGATCCAGGTGCATGACAAGGCCGCAGCCATGGAAAAGCTGTTCAAGCACCTTGGCCTGTACGAGCGCGACAACGAGCAGAAGACCGACCCGCTCAAGGCCTTGCTGATGCGCGTGGCATCGAATAGCAACAACGGCTTCACGCCGATTGCAGAGGATCCGGAGCGCCCGGCTCAGCAGGCAGCGCCTTCGTCATTGCCAGTCGATCCCAATCAGTCCGCGCAGGATGACGAGGACGATTGAGCATGGCCGGCCTGGTGCACACCACCCCCCTGAATCAGATCCCGAGCAACCCAGAGGAGCTGGAGCGCTGCCTGGCTGATCCTGAGTGGCGCATCTTTTCGGGGTGCCTCTACAAGATCATGATCAAGGGCGACGGGGACGATGATGCGTATTCGGTGCCCTTCAAGCCCAATCGCGCTCAGAAGCGGTTCCTGAAACGTCTTTGGCATCGCAACATCATTCTCAAGGCGCGTCAGCTGGGTTTCACAACCCTGATTGCCATCCTTTGGCTGGACCATGCGCTTTTCAACGCTGACCAGCGCTGCGGCATCATCGCCCAGGACCGCGAAGCCGCTGAGGTGATCTTTCGGGACAAGGTGCGCTATGCGTATAACAACCTGCCCGATGAGATCCGCGAGCGCTTTCCTCTGAAGCGCGACAGCGCGACGGAGCTGCTTTTTGCGCACAACAATAGCTCGGTGCGTGTGGCTACATCCATGCGATCGGGCACCATCCACCGCCTGCATATCTCGGAGTTCGGCAAGATCTGCGCGAAGTATCCCGAGAAAGCCAAGGAAGTGATGACGGGTTCAATCCCGGCAGTTCCTACTAACGGCATTCTGGTGATCGAGAGCACTGCAGAGGGTGCCAACGGCGAGTTCTACGAGCTATCGAGCCGCGCCGAAACGCTGCATTACACGCACGTCAAGCTGACCGTGCGCGACTACCGTTTCCACTTCTACGCCTGGTGGCAAGAGCCGAACTACCGCATGGACAGCTCCCTGGTGGAAATCACGCCAGAGCAGCATGAATACTTTGAGCGTATCGAGCAAGAGGCCGGTTGCACCATCGACCTGGACCAGCGCGCCTGGTATGTGGCCACCCAGGCTGCCGACTTCGCAGGGCGCGAAGAACGCATGTGGCAGGAGTACCCAAGCACTCCAGCCGAAGCATTCCAGCAGTCCACGGAAGGCCACTATCTCACCAAGGTGCTGCAGGTTGTCACCAAGCGCGGCGGCATCTGCAAGGTACCAGTGCTGGATTTGCCTGTGTACACCTTCTGGGACATTGGCGCGAGCGATGGCTGCGCTATCTGGTTTGCCCAGTCCCTGCGCGGCGAAGACCGGTTCATCGACTACTACGAAGAGCACGACGAGGATCTGCGCCATTACGTGCGCCACCTGCAGGGTCTGGGCTATGTGTTCGGCAAGCACTACCTGCCACACGACGCGGCGCACAAGCGTCTGGGCGATTACAACAAGTCCACCCAGGAGCAGCTGCAGGCGCTGATGCCAGGTCAGAGCTTTGTCATCGTGCCGCGCATCACAGAGCTGCAGACCGGCATCAACACCCTGCGCAAGCACATGAAGGGCGCCTGGTACGACAAGGAGCGCTGCGCCTTTGGGGTCGAGCGCCTGCGCGGCTACAAGAAGAAATACAGCACTGCCTTGGCCAAGTTCATCAATGAGCCAGACAAGGCCAATGGATGCACCGAAGGCGCGGACGCGCACCGGCAGTGGGCCCAGGCGAAGGAAACCGGGCTGTACATCCCGAGCGATGACAGCTACGGCTCCAGCCATTCCAGCTACGAAGAACCTGAAGCGCCCGATTGGCGCGCGTGAGAGCAACCATGCAATACATCAAGCCCCCTCAAAACGCGGATCTGGGTGAGCCCATGACCGTGCTGGAATACGCCAAGATCGTGCAGGAATGCATTGATCAGCCACCCTGGCGCGCGGCAGCCGACAAGGAGGCCGACTATGCCGATGGCAACCAGCTGAGCACCGAACTGCTCAAGCGACTGCAGGCCACCGGCGTACCGCCGGCCAAAGAGAACGTGATTGGCCCGGCCATTGCGGCTATCTGCGGGTTTGAGGCCAAGACGCGCACAGACTGGCGAGTGACCCCGGACGGCGACCCCACAGGCAAGGATGTGGCCGACGCGCTGAACTACCGGCTCAACCAGGCCGAGCGCTTTTCCAAGGCAGACGCGGCCATGAGCGAGGCATTCAAGCCCCAGGCGGCCGTGGGCCTGGGCTGGGTCGAGGTGGCGCGCAGCAGCAACCCGCTCGAGTACAAGACCCGCTGCCACTACATCCACCGCAATGAAATCCATTGGGATATGCGCTCCTCTGAAAAGGATCTGTCCGATGCGCGCTGGCTGTTGCGCGAGCGCTTCATCAGCAAGGAGCGCACCGCGCGCGCCTTTGAGAACATGGCGCAGCTGATCATGCAGGCGCAGACCGTCAGTGGCCTGGGTGGCTACGGCGGCTATGTCACCGAGGGTGGTGTATCGACCGGGTTGCTCTCGGCTGCCGATGCCAATCGCGCCTGGACCACGCGCGAGCAGGCCTGGTACCGCCACGAGTCGGACGAGGTGTGCCTGGGTGAGCTCTGGTACCGCCGCTGGGTGAATGTGGTGCTGCTCAAGATGCGCGGCGGCCGGGTGGTCGAGTTTGATGCAGCGAACCCAGCCCATCGGGCCGCGGTGGCTGCAGGCCAGGGCAAGCTGGAGCGCGCCACGGTGGCACGCATGCGCCGTTCCTACTGGATGGGGCCGCACATGCTGCATGACAGCGCCAGCCCCTATCCGCACCCGCATTTCCCATATGTGCCGTTCTGGGGTTACCGTGAGGATATGACGCGCGTACCGTTCGGCCTGGTGCGCGACATGATCTTTCCGCAGGACAACCTCAATAGTTCCATTGCCAAGCTGCGCTGGGGCATGGCCAGCACCCGCACCGAACGCACCAAGGGAGCGGTGGCGATGACGGACGAGCAATTCCGGCGCCAGATTGCCCGACCGGACGCGGATATTGTGCTGGACCCCACAGCCATGTCCCAGACAGGCGCGCGCTTTGAGGTCAAGCGCGACTTTCAGCTCAACAACCAGCAGCTGCAGATGATGGCCGACAGCCGCGCGTCATTGCAGCGTGTTGGATCCATCACGGCGGCTTTTCAGGGGCAGCAGGGCACAGCGACCAGCGGAGTGCAGGAACAGACCCAGGTGGAGCAGTCGCAGATCAGCATTGCTGACCTGATGGACAACTTCAAGGAAGGGCGCGCCATGGTGGGCGAGCTGATCCTGGCACTGGAGATCGAGGACCTGGGAGAGGAACGCGAGGTGATCGTGATCGAGGGCGACACCATCAATCCACCCCGCACCGTGGTGCTCAATGAAGTGGTGGAAGAGGGCGGGCTGCGCTATCTGTCCAACGATGTGCAGCGCACGCGGCTCAAGGTGGCCTTGTCGGATGTGCCATCGTCATCCAGTTTCCGCGCCCAGCAGCTCGCGGCGCTATCCGAAGCCGTCAAGGCCTTTCCGCCTGAGATGCAGCAGGTGGTGATGCCGTTCATGCTGGATCTGATGGACCTGCCGCGCAAGGAAGAAATCATCAAGGTGATCAAGGAAGCGACCCAGCAGACCGATCCCGAGCAGCTGCGCAAGCAGATCGAGCAGGAGCTGCAGCGCGACCTCAAGGTGCGCGAGCTGGACCTGCGCGAGCGCGAAGTGGCGGCGCGCGAGAAGCTGCTGGCGGCCCAGCAGGTGCAGGTAGGCGTGCAGGCAGCGTACAGCGCCATGCAGGGCGGTGCCCAGGTGGCTCAGATGCCGATGATCGCGCCCATCGCGGACGAAATCATGAAGGGCGCAGGCTACAAGGCGCCCAACCCTGGCGGCGATGACCCGAATTTCCCCAGTGGTGTGCTGGCAGGTTCTGGTCAGCGTATGCAGTTGTTACCCGGTGGCGCGGCGCCAAGCCCTGAGATGCTGCAGGAAGTTGCGGCTGGCCAAGCCAATACCAGCCCGACATTTCCGCCTGTGCCCGCTGTTGGGAGGACTGGAATGCAGGGGGTGGAAACGTTCAGCGTTGCCGACAATTTTGGCAATTCTTCAAAATGAGTGTCAGTCTGATTTGAAATAATTCCAGGGGGGCGGCGGATTAAAGTGGCAGGACTCTATGGCGTTCTACTTTTATGAATAAATTCAGTTCTATATTTACTTCTTTATTAATCCTTGCATCTCTAAATGGGTGTGGCGGAGGCGATTCATCCACCACCTCCTCACAGAGTGAAGTATCAAATTCTAATGAATTGAATTGCAATGGAGAGGTTGAAATTCCATTTCAGGACAATCATCCAGTATTCAGAATTGAAAATGGCGATTCTTCACATAAAAACAAGTGTGATATTTTTAAATATTACAAGGCTGGATATGCTGTTGTGATGCCTCATTCTATGAGTCCTTGGAATTTGAATCAAAGCTCAGCTATAAATATTTCATATTCTGAATCTGACGCAATGTTGCTAGATGGCTCAATAAACCAAGAAGAAGTAGCAGCGGCTGAACCCGCTGAAATAGATTCAGAGACACTCGTTGTTGTTGCAAAAATACTGGACAGTGAGCTGGAGTCTACGCCTTGGAATTGTGCTGTATCAGGTGTGGATGCGAACGAATTGGAGTCCAATCTTCAGTTATGTCTTTCAGAACTGAATTCCAAGTATTCAGAGCATAAAACTACTGTGGCATTGAAGGGGTTAAGCGAAAGTTCGCCAGCAGATACTTCCAAGGGTGGAGCTAACCCAGGCGCTGTATGGACGAATCTCGGCACTTCGTCATACATCACTAAATCTGATGGACTTGTTAAGAGATTTAGCAGTAAGAAAGAAGTGGTCCATACGGGCTCTGCCAACTTTGACGTCTATAGGCTCAATGGGGTTGATTCTTTCGAGTATTATTTGGTGAGAGCAAAAATCGGCTCAAATCCAACCTCTGTCTTATGTACTAGGTGGATTGAGTGTGCCTATTTTAATAATAAAGAGTCTCTGCGCTTTCATTTGAAAAAAGTGACGAACGGAGTCGCCTCGGATGGAATTATTGAAGAATTTGCGCCACTGACGACGCTTAGGAATAAATCTACATCCTTCAAAATTGGCGCTGGTATAAAGGCATCTGCATCGGATAAGGGGCCGGGTGGCGAGGGGAGTGTGAGTGCTGATTTTTCAGTAAGTTATAGCTATTCCGCTGTTGAGATTAAAGCTGCTCAAATTGATAATTCATCTGTTAAATTTGATTTTGGTCATGCAACGGGGGATGGCTATTTTGGTGATCTGTGGGATAAAGATCCGACGACGGTGGGACCGTTCACTTCTACTGTGTGGGCTATTTTTAAATTTCCTGCTACTTCTAAGGTTGATAAATCAAATTCGATCATAAGTCTTTATGTAGATGAATACTCCGGGAGATACGGATATTCAGCGCCAGGGCTGATTCCAATAGCTTCAACGAAATTGTTCAAGTATGAAGTCAAGCCTAAGGATAAAGAGGGTTTGAAAACTGATTTCTCTTTGCCAAAGTTGACCGTTCAGAAGGTATCCAAAAATGAAGATGGATCGGAAAAGCTAGATCCTGTTGCTCCAGAAAATTTATTGAAAATCAAGAAAGGTCAGACCTTGCAGTTTGATATTGATTCTGGCGGATTGGGTGGAGCAACGTCTACGAGCACTCCGTTGATAGTGAACTGGGCTATTTACTCTCCGCCAAGTTTTCTTGCATTTAGTCAAGCTACTGGCCGAGGAAAATCTAGGATTGATGTAACAGTTAACAGTGGTGGAGTGATAGGAGATAGAAGTTACATACGAATTAATGCAAGCCCTCGTGGTGCAATTCCTGGACTGGAGATGACGGATATTTCCGTGCCTATTGAGGTCATTGAATGAGTGGCGACTGATCGAGGTCAGTCCACCTTTAAAGCCTAGATCCGAGTTTGAGCTTGTTGGCTTGGGTCAGTTGATGTCATTGGCCAACATGGGCATGCTCATAGGACTTTCTTATAAATCATTGAGACCCCACTAGAGTTCGCAGCGCGCGGCAGGCCGCCGCATACTTCATCCATCGAAGCGCGAAAGCGAATAGATACAGCCCACTCGTGATGAGTCGGCCCATTCCCACCGCTGGAGAGTGTGATGGTCAGGGCTTCGGCCCTGGCCTGATCCTCGAATCGGTGTGCCCCACCAACAGGCCCAGCCGGATAGCTGGGAACGGAGCACAACAGAGTGAACGAAGCTCAAAAACTCTTGGCAGCAGCCTTTGCAGGCGAATTGGATCTGGATGCGGATGCTTCCGGGTCTTCTGGCGTTTCTGCACCCGAAGGCACGGCCGCCCCGGCAAATGCCGAGAGCACCCAGGCAGCGACCGAAGCTGTCGCCGGCGCTGAAGCCGCCAACACAGCCACCACACCAGGCACTGTCGCAAACGCATCGGCTCAGGAAGAGCACGAAGGCGCGCCCATTGCCAGCAAGTCCGGAGGCTACACCATCCCCTATGAAAAGCTGACAGAGGCACGCACCGCACGCGATTCGGCCATTGCCGAGCGCGACCAACTGCGCGCCCAGCTGGAGCAGATGACGGCCGCACAGGCTGCCAATCTGCAGCAAGGCCAGGCCGAAGCCCAAGCCCGTGCGGATGCCGGGAAGGCACCGACCCAGGCCGACCAGAACCTGGCAGCGGCCAAGAGCCTGGTGGACGGTGGCGCTGACGCCTCTCTGTTCGGGAGCTTTTCCGAAGAAGACATTGCAGCCGGCATTAACAAGCTGGTTGCCGATCAAGTCGCCGCGCGAGTGGAGGCTGCATTGGCACCCCAACGCGAGGCGCAAGCCCGTGAGCAGGCCGTGACGGCAGAGCAGTTGCACGCCCAGAAGATTCTGGACGCGCACAAGGATGCCTTTGAAGTCGCTGAATCCAAGGAGTTCGCCAGCTGGAAGTCTGGTCAGCCTGGATACATGCAAGCCGCCATTGACCGCACCCTGCAAGCGGGTACCGCCCAGGATGTGATTGACCTGCTCGGCCAGTTCAAGCAGTTCCATGCGGGCGCGGCAGGCGCGGCTGCTGGTGATCCTACGGCCGCAGCAGTGGCCAAGGCCCTGGCCGATGCCAAGACCGAACCCCCCGTGAGCCTGTCGAGTCTGCCCGGAGCGGCGCCCGCAGGCACGGAGGCAGAACGCGCAGTTGCGCTGGCCAGCGATCCGGCCGCTCTGTTGGAGTACATGAGCAGCCTGCCCCGCGACCGCCAGACCAGTCTGATGAATAGCGTGGTGTAGCCGTCAGGCGAGCCACAAACCATTTCCCGGGCCATCTCGTGATGAGAGCGCCCTTGTCCCATAGCAGGAGGACTTGATATGTCCAAGACCAGTGTAGGCGCAGGCTCGTCCAATGCGCAGTTCGTACAAGCTGCCGGACTGTTCGCGCAGTCCATGCAGCGCAACTCCAAGCTCAACCAGATGGTGGGCACCATGCCCAAGGGCGAGGGCTCGGCAGCTGCGACGCTGCGCAAGCAGACCACCAACGATATGCCCATCGTGCGTACCGTTGACCTGTCGCGCGGCAAGGGCGATGAGGTGGAATTCCACTTTGTGCAGCCCGTAGGCGCGTACCCCATCATGGGTGCCCGCATGGCCGAGGGCAAGGGCACGGGCGTGTCGCTGGACAAGGCCCGTGTGCGCGTCAACCAGGCGCGTTTCCCTGTGGATGTGGGCGACACCATGACCGACCTGCGCTCTCCCGTCGAGTTTCGCAAGATCGGCCGTCCCATCGCCCAAGGCCTGATGGATCGCTACCAGGACCAGGGATCGCTGATGCACCTGGCCGGCGCGCGCGGCTTCCACAACAACATCGAGTGGGCCATCCCCACCGAAGAGCACGCGGACTTTGAGGCCATTGCGGTCAATCCCGTGCTGGCTCCCACCAAGAACCGCCACTACATTGCCGATGGCGATGCGATTCGCGGCTTCAGCGTCAATGCGGGCGAGATGGATATTCAGTCCTCTGACGCGCTGACGATGACCATTGTGGATGCGTGCCGCACGCTGGTGGAGTCCATCGCGCTGCCGCCCCCTGCGATCCGTCTGCCCGGAGACCAAGCCGCCGACGATTCTCCTCTGCGCATGCTGATGGTGAGCCCCGCTCAATATCACCAGTTCTCGCAGGACAAGGATTTCCGCGCATTCCAGGCCAACGCACTTACCCGCGCCAGCCAGGCCGAGCGTCATCCTCTGTTCCTGGGCGAAGTGGGTCTGTGGAACGGCATTCTGATCTGCAAGCAGCCGCGCCCCATCCGCTTCTATGCGGGTGACACCATCAAGTACTGCGCCAGCAACATCAGCGATCAGGAAAGCTCCTGCATCGTGCCGGCCAGCTTCGGCACGACCCATGCCGTGGATCGCGCGCTGCTGCTGGGCGGCCAGGCTCTGGCCCAGGCGTTTGCATCCAGCCGCCACGGTGGCATGCCCTTCTTCTGGAAGGAGAAGGAATTCGACCACGACGACAAGATGGAGCTGCTGATTGGCGCCATCCAGGGCACATCCAAGGTGCGCTGGGCCGTTGACCAAGGCAATGGCACCAAGCATTACACCGACCACGGTGTGATCGCCCTCGATACCGCAGTGCCCATCATCGGCGCGCGCCAGTAATCCGGCAGAGCAGGGCGCGGCCACTGTGCGGCGTTTTGCCTGACTGGATGGTGTGATTCCTCTCGTTTCAATCTAGGAGCCGACCATGGCCACCGTGACCAACTCTCAAAAGCACTGCAACCAGCTCGGTGTGACTCCCTGGGGCAACCTCAATGCCCTGCATTTCATTCTCAAGACCGGCGCCAACGGCGGCGCGCTGGACGCTGACTCCAATGCGCCTCTGGCCGTGGGTGACAAGGTGCGACTGGGCATCATCCCTGCCGGCTCCACGCTGGTGGATGCCCTGGCTGTCGTGTCCACTGGCCTGACTGCCACTGTCAAGGGCGACCTGGGCTTTGAATACGTCGATGCTGTGGACGACGCCAAGATGCCCCAGGATGCGACCTACTTCGGCGCGGCTCTGGATCTGGCCGCCGCCGCGCGCCTGCGCAACACATCCACCAAGGCGCCTGTGACCCTGCCCAAGGATGCCTATCTGGTGCTGACCACTTCGGGCGCGGCCAACGCCAAGGCGGCCCGCGTCGATGTGGTGCTGCAGGTCATCTCCACCGGCGCCCTGTAAAGAGCGCTCCCAGGATGCGGGCCTGCCTTCGGGTAGCGCCCGCATTCGTCCATCTAAACACTCCCCAGCATCATGAACTTTGTACGCATTACCTATACCGGCCGCAAAATCTACCGCGACCGCGCTACCGGTCACATCTGGCAGCCCGAAGAGGAGCGCCTGGTGAGCGAGGCCATCGCCAAGCCTCTGCTCAAGTTTGTGGAATTCAAACGCACGGCAGACCTCAAGCCCGTGGTGCCCGAGCAGCAGCAACAGCAGCAGTTGGGCCAAGTGCAAAACGGCACTGAAGGCCTGGAGCAGGGCGCGGTGCTGACTGCAGATCAAAGCAGCGACCCATCCAATGCGCAGAAGCCTGAGCTCACTGAGCAAGAGATTGCAGCGCTTGAGCAGCAAGCCCTGGACGACAAGGCCAAGGAAGTGGACGACCAGCGCGAAGCCATGTTGATCACCGTGCAAGGCATGAACAAAACAGCGCTGACCGAGTACGCCAAGAAGTACGACCACGCCTTTGACGCCAAGGTCAAAGTGGACGACATGCGTATCACCGTCAACGGCCTGATTCACCAGTTCGGGGTGCGCTGATGAACCTTGAGGACCTGATTGCCTCTTTCCGCGATGACTCCACCGACAAGCTGGAGCCCTATCTGTGGGAAGACGAAACCGTAACGCGCTGGCTCAATGAAGCCCAGGACGAGGCAGCCGTGCGCGGCCGTCTGCTGCTCGATGACAGCACGCCAGCGGTGACCACCATTGTGGTGAATGCGGGTCAGGCCTCGTATCAGCTCCACGCCAAGGTTTATGAAATCGCGCATCTGCACTGGCAGCCGAGCGCGGCGGCCCATCGCGGCAAAGCCGTGGATCTGGTGACGCGCGAATGGCTGGATCGACACCACCCCGACTGGCGTGTGCGCCTGGATTGCGATGCGATGTATGCCATCCAGACCGAGGGCGCGCTGCGCCTGGTGCCCACGCCGCGCGAGGCTGGGGTGCTGACGCTGGAGGCCTACCGCCTGCCGCTCAAACCCCTGGCCAACGATACCGACAAGCCGGAAATCCACGCGGCCAGCCACCAGCATCTGGTGTATTGGGCACTGCACCGGGCTTTCAGTCAGCCTGATAGCGACGGGTTTGACCCGCAGCGCGCGGCCACGGCCGAGGCGGCCTTTACCGGCTACTTTGGCGCGCGGCCTGATGCGGATCTGCGCCGCGCCACTCGCCACGATGTTCCCCAGGTCAACGCGACCTACATTTTTTAAGGTACCGCATGTTCGGACTGTCCAAACCCATCCCCGCAGACCAGGGCGCGAAGCTGGACAAAGCCAGAGCCCAAGCCCAGAACCAGGCGCCCGACAGCATTCCTGGCATGTTCAAGCCGGGCGAATTCGTGCTGCCGCCCGATACTGTGCATGCCATGGGCGGTAAGCAAGCACTTCAGGGCGTGGTAGATGCCACTCATACCCCAGTGCAAGCATCGTTCGGTCTGAATTCCCCAAAGGCCAGCGCGCCACAAACCCAGGCTGCGCCACAGTTGGGACTCAAGCCCGAGGTGTTCTTTGCCAACGGCGGCGCGCCGGAGGATCAGTTGCAGCGCTCGAGCGGCGGCCAGGCATCGCCAACGAATACCTTTCCGCAGGCCAGCCCAAGCGCAGGGGTGCCGGTCTACTCAGGTGCAGGCTTCGGGCGCGACCAGTTCGGAAGCAGCGGCCAGATTGCCAAAGTTCCAGATGCCATCGGGCAGCAGCCTGGCCGGCAAACGCAGGCACAAGTGCAGCCTGCTCCTGCTGCTCAACCTGCTGCAGCTCCCGTTGCCTCGATTGCCGGTGCATCTGATGCAACCCAGGGGCCCCAAGTCAATCCAGCACCGCCCGTCGCGGCTCCCGCTGTCGCCACCCGTTCGCCTGGACCTTCTGAGCTCTACATGCAGGATCGTGCACAGGAAATGCGCGACCAGTGGGGCTCTGGCAACTATGCGCAAGCCGCCGGTACCGCTGCCCGTACTGCTGTCCAAGGCTTGGGTATGTACGGCGTCGAGCTTGCGGATAAGGTCGGCTCGCCCGTGGTCAATGCGGTCGGTAATTTTGCGGGCGGCTTGATCGGTTCGGAGGCCCATGCAGCGCAGCAACCGGCTTCACCAGCCACCACGCCTGGAACTGCCCCTGCAGCAAGCACCAAGCCAGCTGCGGCTCCTGTTGCGGCAGCCGCGATCCAACCAGGCCTGACGAACACGGTAGGCAGCGCGCCGCGCGCTGCTCAGGCCGCGACGGCTGCCAGCGCCAGCGGTGAATTGCCGGAGGGTGTGTACAACCATGGGCGCGGACAGTACAGCGACCAAGCCAGTGGTATGGGCTTCCCGGCTGGATTCACGGGCAAGCCCAATGCGCGGAATTTGGCTGCGGCCGACAACCTTGCAGCTTCCAATGCAGCTCAGGCTGCTGCCGGAGGTTCCACCGAGGAGGGTGGATTTGGCCTGCGTGCCCCAGCCGTGGCGCATAGCGGCAATGACTGGGCGGCGCGCCAGCGGCTCAAGAATCTGGAGACATCGGCCAGCTCGATCATGAACACCCAGCGCTGGGGCGGCAAAGGTGCGGCCAACAACCCGGCAGCGCAGAACTTTTTGGACGCAAGCCGCGCCGACTTGGCCGCCCAGGGCAAAGTGCCTGATTTTCAGATGCGTACCAATGAAGTCAATGCCGGTCTGCGCCGCGCAGCCATGGCCGAGGCTGGAGCAGACCGCCGTGCACAAGGGCAGATCGGTCTGGGGCTGGGCCAGCTGGCTCTGGGTGCCCAGCGCAACCAGCTGGATGCCCAGCGCATCACAAACGATGAACGCTTGCGCGCGCCGCAGATCCGCGCTGCCGAGCGTATCGGCCAGCTGCAAGATCAGTATCTGAGCGCTAAGACTCCCGAGGAACAGGCCGCGATTGCTGCGCAGATTCGCGCCTACTCAGGCAAGGATTCGGATAGCTGGAAGGCAGTCGCGCTGCAGGGCGGCACTGATGCCCAGGGCAACAAGACCGAAAGCATTCTGGGCGCGGTCAATGAGCGAACTGGGGAAATGAGGCGGATGGGCGCTGATACTCAGAAAGCAAATGGAGCAATCAAGCCAGAACTTGCTGACCCTACAACCAGGCCGGTCGGTACCGTTTCCACGGTGGCCGGACGACAAGCTGTATGGGATGGCAAGCAGTGGGTGCCGCGAGGGTAGTGCTAGGGCTTGGACGGAGGGGTTAGCACCCCTTTTTCCCAATCAACGCTCTGGGCACTCTTCTCCGCAGTTGGTGCGCCATTTCTAGCTTGAACTGTGCTGGGATTGGAGCGTGGCGTGTTGATCCAGGGGCTTGCCACCAGCAGCGCCAGCAGCACCCAAGCGAGGATGAAAAAGCTCTTGGGCCATGCCTGTTTGGCGCGCTTGGTGAGGAACAACGCATACAGGCCGAATGCAACTAGTGCGAATACGATGGGGTGCAGCCAAGTCTCAAGCCAGGCGCGAGTTGGGTTATCGCTGTAGTAGATCAGCGGGTTGGCCAGCGCAACGATCCCCATGCCGATCAGGTGACGGGCAAATATGAGCGGTCTTGGCGTTGCCTGTGTGGCTGTAGTTGTCTGCATGTTCCCTCCTGCAAAGGCACTGTAGCAGAGCAGTTTGATTTCATTGAACTTGCAAACTATCTGTCGATCGATGTGAATCGAAGGAGCGGATGCCGTGGCGTGCAACTTGTAGTGAAACAGAGGGTGGTCCCATGTACAACGATAGGTCTTCCTTCTTGGGGTACAACTTCTACAAGAGTTGTGTGCATTTTTTTATTAATGTGTACAATCAGACCACGCTCTTAGCAAATTGCTAAGCATGCGCCATAAAAAACGGCTGCCTCTCGGGTGACATATAACAGAAGTCTTTGCACTTCGACCCGTCAGGCGGCCAATCTTTTTTGGGAGACTATGAAGTACGCGATCCTTATTGACGGTGGATTTGTCAAGAGAAAGCTCGGCAGCAGCCAAAAGCCTGCGACAGCAGCAGAGATCACGAACTTAGTAGCCCATATCAGAGGACACGAATGCCTTGCAGGGCATGAGTTGCATCGTGTCTATTACTACGATTCCAAGCCACTTGAAGATGTGGTGACTCGTCCGCTGCAGGGCGGTCAGATGGACTTCGGTAAGCAGGATCTCGTTGGTCGAATGACCGCCCTTTATACCGATCTTGCCCGTGCACCTTTCTTCGCTTTGCGCATGGGTGAGCTTTCCTTCAATGGGTGGCGCGTTCGTCAAAAGGCGCTTGGATCCAAGGAAGCGCAGATCACTATCGATGCAGATCAACTCCAGCCGAACATCACCCAAAAAGGTGTTGATATGCGACTCGGTATGGATATCGCCGCGTTGACGCTCAAAGGCCTAGCAGGAATCATTGTGTTGGTCACTGGTGATAGCGACTTCGTTCCTGCCATGAAATTTGCTAGAAGAGAGGGCGCACAGCTTTTCTTGGTGACGCTTGGCCATGGCGTGAAGGAAAGCATGCGCGAACACTCGGATGTGATCTTGGAGATAAACGGCTGACATAAACCATGTCGCATTGAGTATGGGCCCGCTTTGGCGGGCTTTTTCATGCCCATCTTTTGCAGCAAAAGATGCGAACGCACTGCGCCTATGCCTCTATCCCACCTGCTAGGGTTCGACGCCTTCACCTGGCATGAGGTGTCATTGACTCATGAGCACTTACCTTATCGAGCTGGTTTTTGTCCTCAATCTGGCTGCCACTGTTGTCGCTGTTTTGGTCGCCGTGCGGGCGATGAATGAAGCCAAGCGAGTCAATACAGGCAAGCTGGCAGATCGTGAGTATCTACTGTGGCTACAGGATCACATCGCGCGCGGCGTTGACCTGCTTGCGCGAGGATGTACATCAAGTCAGGATCAAGCTCGCGCCCGCAATGAGTGCGGAGATGACGGCGATCGCGATCGAGATGCGCGCCGCCTTCATTGACTTTTCGGCGCTTGCGGCTGAGCGTTCGGCAATGTCATTGGCCTGCCTGGCAAGCTGAAGCGTCTCTTCTTCTCGGGCATCACGTAGTTTTGCAGCTTCAGCTTCTCGTAGTGCTTTCTGCTCTTCGAGCCAGGCAACCGCCTCGCGCCCGATGGCATCCTGCCTCTGAGCCATAACTCGAACCTGGGTTTCCCCCTTGTTCTCAAACGCTGCCCGATGCAACAAGTCCCGAACCATTGATCCCTCCTTTGCGTCTTCAGTTTGTATGGGATATTACCCACCCCGCTAGGGTTCGACCTGCAGCCAGGGGTGAGGTGTCATTGGGGGATGACACAAACAGACTGGGAAAAAGGCACCCTCTCCAGCAACGCAACGGCCTCGGAGGCCTCGCCTGATTGGGAGCGCGGCGCTATATCAGGCCCACCGCAAGCCCCTGGCTTGCTGCGCAGCGCTGGAGACTCGGCCGTTGCTTTGGGATCGGGGATCACCCAGGGCGTCAAGATGCTCACGGATGTGGCGGGCGCGGACAACGTCGCATCGCGCGCGCTGGGTAAGGCCACGGATGCGCTGACCGATCTTTCCTCTCCCTACGCCAAAGCCAAGAAGCAGGAGCGTGCCGAGAAGATCAAGGCGGCAGAGGACTCGGGCAGCACCTGGGAAGAGGTGAAAGCCTATGCCGGCAGCTTTGCCGACGCGCCACTTGATACCACGCTGAATGCCTTGGGCACTTCTGCCCCCACGCTGGCGGCCGGCCTGCTGACTGGTGGTGGTGCTGTGCCTGCCATTGCCGCGCGCGCGGCTCAGGTGGGACTGGGCGCCGCCCAAGGTGTCGGCGGCATCAAGGGGCAGATTCATGACAGTGTGAAGCAGAAGCACCTCGATGCGGGTGCGACTGAGGCGGAAGCCGCCAAGCGCGCCGATGCTGCCCAGGCGTACGCAGGACCCAATGCGGGAAGTATTGCTCTGGGCGGTGTGCTGGGCGCGGCAGCAGGTGGCACCGGTGCTGAGAGCGCTGTCCGGCGACTGGCTGGACAGCGATTGGCAGCCGAGGCTGCTGAGAAGGTGGCCCCGGGAGTCGTGCGCTCTGCAGTTGCGGGCGCGGCCAAAGAAGCCCCGATGGAAATGCTGCAAGGCGGTCAGGAGCGGCATGCGTCCAACACGGCCTTGCAGGGCGAAGGCTTCGATGTGCCAACTTGGCAGGGTGTTGCCGGACAGGCGGCACTGGAAGGCCTGGCCTCAGCTCCGATGGGAGGCGGCTTCGGCGCGGTGGAGGGTATGGCTCACAAGGGTGCGACACGCCGGCATGGCGAGGGAGCAGCTGCCTTTGCCTCTGGTGAGGCGCGCACTCCGCCTGATTCGATCAAGAGCGTCGTAGCCAAGGCGCAGTGGGTAAGGGGCTGGGACGAGGCGGCAGCGAATGCCCTGAAAACTGCTGAAGACGCAACTGGAGTTGCGGTGGCAGCCGCCGCGCAGCAGCCAGAAGCACAGGCTTGGACGACCAGTGAAGGCGCCGCGCCGGCCGAGGCTGCTGAGTCAGGTACTGCGGTTGCATCCCCGGCCAATGCTCCAAATCTGGATTATGAAACCCTGCCGGGCGCGGCTCCCGAGGCTGTCGGCAAGGAAATTCCCTTTGAGCGCGAGTTTGATACCGGTGGTCTGAGCCTGCAAAGCACGCAGCCGGCGGCCGTGCCCCCCGTGCTGGATCACGACGCGCTGCGTGACAAAGCCGGCGTGATGATGCCGCCCCAACTGGATTCCGGCCGCATTGAGGTCGAAACCGGACTGCAGCCGCTGTCCAACGAGCAGCCGCCGCGCCAATGGGATACGGGCAATCTGAGCCTGGTGGGCGAGGGGCAGCCCCAGGCGCCGCTGAGTCAACGCATGGGACTGAATCCGAAGGCCGGCGCGCTGTCCAAGGCGGCGGCCATGGCGGTGGATTCAGGCGCTTCCCCTGTGCTGCAGCCCCAGGCTGCGCCAGTGCTGGAACAGCAGCAGGCCGCGCCACAGGTGCCCGCCGGTGTGGATCCGGATACCGGTGAGGTATCGCTGCAGGCCCAGATGGACGAGCTCAAGAGCCGCATCGCCTTCATGAATCAGCAGGGCGCGACACAGGGCTGGGATGGCAATAGGGCTGCCCAGCGCAATGCGCTGCAGACCCAGCTCACCCGCCTGGAGCTGCAGGCCGCCGGCGGTCAGGGGCGCGGCGCTTCGACTGCAGGCGCGCCAGCACCCGTGCAGCTGACGGGCATCAACCAGATCCTGGCCAAGCAGATTCCCGACATGAGCGAGCAGGAGCTGCAGCAGGCCATTGCCCATTACGGGCCCAGCCACAAGCGCACCAAGAAACTGGAAAAAGCACTCCAAGCGCTTGCGCAAAAGCCGCTGATAGCTATTGAATCAGGAGCAAATGGCAATGTCTCTCAAGCCGATCAAACCCAGCAAGGCAGCGCGCAACCTGCGCAAGCAGGAGCAGCGCAAGCTGGCCAAGATGCAGGGCAAGGGGTAGGCAATGGCACCTCCCCAGCTGCGAACCCTGGAGCGCAAGATCAGAGCGCGAGCCTTGCGAAAGCTCAAGCGGAAGTTTCGGAAGCAGCCGGCACAGCCCAGGCAGCCGTAGGCAAGGCGGCACAGATTGCGCGCGAAGGCAATGCAGAGCGTGAAGCGCAGCGCCAGCGACAGCTCGATGCCAGCGAGCGCTGGACGCGCATGACCACGGTAGAGCGCCAGGCCGTGACGGCCACCGCGCCCGGGCTGAACCCCATTGCACGCAAGAACCTGCACACGCGGGCATGGCCGGATATTGGCGAGAAGATCCGCGACAAGCTGATGGATTCTCTGGTGCAGCCGCTTGTAGCGTCTGCCAGTAAAGTGCAAGATGCTGCAGAAAGCGTAGCGAGCGCGGCGCCTGCTGCTGTCTCCGGAGAAGCGCCGGCGAAGCCTGCAGCGCAGCCCGTGGGCGATGAAAAGCCGTTCGCGGCAGAGACCGGCACGCTGGGCATTCCACGCGCCGAGATGCCCCAGGTGCCTACGGCCAACCATGGCGGCCTGGTCAAGCACCTGAATGCCCAGGGCATTGCCCACGAAACCACGACCGTGGACGCGGCCCAGCTCAAGCCTACCCAGGCTGAATATTCGCCGTCCAAGGTGGAGGCAGCCAAGAGCGCGACCGGCGACCGCGCGGTGATCGTGTCGAGTGATGGCCACATCATTGACGGCCACCACCAGGCAGTCGCGGCAGCCGAGGAAGGCAAGCAGGTCAAGGCCATTGTGCTGGATGCACCGGTGGAGCAGGCTCTTGCAGCGGTGAAGGCTTCGCCAAGCGCGAATGCCGCTTCTGTGCAGGAGCAGCCTGATAGTGGCGACTTTCCTATGTCCGAAGCTGTGCAAAGCTACAGCGGCATTTCCCACTCGGGCCGCAGTCGCGCCGATGGAGACAAGCAGGCCTTTGAACAGTTCATGGAGTCGGCGCGTGCAGCTGCTGAAAAGCTCGCCACCAGCGATGCCCAGCGCGATGCCTTGGCAGCAGCTACAGAAAGCCTGCGCGCTGACTACCTGAAGCAGTACCGATCCCTGATGAGTGTGCGAGCAGGCGCTTACAGTGGGTTTGTTGCTGGGCGCGGCAACCTCAACAGCAAGCAGGCCAATGCCCGCAATAGCGCGCTGGACAAGGCCATGGAGCGCTTTGATAGCTGGGTCGGTGACAACGCGGATCGCGCGAGCAAGGCCGTGCTGGCCGCGCGCACTCCGGAGCAGGTGAAGGCTGACCAGGATGCAGTGACCGCCAAGATTCAGGAGAAGGCCGACAAAAAGGCCGCTGATCTCAAGGCAACGCTGCTCAAGTTCCTGAGCTTCAAGAGCGGCGACAACATGCCCTATGGCAAGAGCGCCATCATCACCCGTGTCAGCTATGACCGTGACGGCTACCCCAGCAGCCTGACTTTCAAGATGGCGGATGGCTCGCCTGTGACCGATGACAAGGTGGAGCTAGTGCCGACTCTCAAGGACAGGGATGAAACCTTGGAGCAGGCCAAGGCCCGTATTCGCTCGCTGGTTGATGAAGTGCGCGCCGAAAACCCGGAGTTGACCAAAGGCATAGGTGCGATGCGCGCTGCGGCATCCGCCAAAGTAGCAAAGGCAGCCAAGGAGCCAGCACCAGCGACCGCCGCAAGTTCTTTCCTTGATCGTCATAACAAGATCGAGGACGGCATAAGCGCTGGCACGCTGGCGCTGGATGATTACAAGAGCACGTTTGCTGACTTGGAAGCCAGCAGGGATGCAGTTCTGTCTGAGCTGCAGCAGCTGACAAAGGACAAGCTGCTGCGCGCAGGTGGCCCGGCGTTTGCCTATCGGATGGGGACCGAGAAGAAGGACGCCATTGTCCTGGCTGCCTATCAAAAGATGCTGGATACCTACGCGCTGGGCCGCAGCTATGGGCCAAGCAGCTATTTCCTGTCGGCGGACTCCATTGCCAAGAACAAGGCCGACAAGGCCCAGGCGCTGCGCGAGCTGGTGGGCAACACCACGGCCGAAGACCTAGCCGCCCGGGCTGCTGAAATCAAGGCGCTGCGCGACGAATTCAAGGCCAAGCGTGCGGCCGAGGCTGATGCGCTGGCCAACCCCAAGACCTTGCAGGACTTCCGCGGCTTCATGAGCCATTGGGTCGATCAAGGGGAAACCAGCCAAGCGGCCTATCTGCGCCTGACCCCCGAGCAGCGCCAGCAGTTTGATGCCCTGGAGGCCGCGCAGACAAAGGACCAACGCGAGGCAGAAAAGCGCCGGGCCCGGGTCACGGTGCAAAGCGCCGGCAACACCACGGCCGGCGAGATCATCGCCACCAAACACACCAAACATGGGCATGACCTGTTTGTGGTGCAGCTGGCCGAGCGCGTTGAGCGCGATGCTTACGACACCCTCAACAGCAGCGCCAAGCGCCTGGGCGGCAGCTACAGCAGCTATCGGGGCAATGGCGCGGTACCGGGCTTTCAGTTCCGTACCCGTGAAGCGGCTGAGGCGTTCCAGAAGCTGGTGGCCGGCGATACAGCCCAGGCTCAGGATCTGGCCAACCAGCGCCGCGACGCTTTCGAGGATGACAAGAGCCAGACCACGGTAGAGCGCTTGCGCGCGATGGCGGAAGCCTTGGACCAAGGCGCCGACGAGCAGCTTGGGGCCGACCGCAAGACCAATACCGCCCGCCGGGCACGCATGGCCAATGCGGCCGAGGACGCAGCGCGCGGCAGCAAGGCCTACGCAGGCACCATGCGCAATCTGGCGGATGCCATCGAGGCGGACAAGGTCCAGTTCTTGGATGGTGTTCGCACCAAGACACAGCTGTCTCAATTGCTGCAGGCTCTGGGCTCTGCCAAGGTGCAGCAGCTGATGGC
>NZ_BBXH01000041.1:0-24196 GCF_001010305.1 Comamonas sp. E6 | reverse complement strand
AGTTCTTGGCCTTCGCTTGTCCCATGGAGTTCTTTCAGGAAGTGAATACGCTTCTAGTCTCCAGGTAGTTCAGAAAATGCAACCCTCTCCAGTAGTCTCAGGACGGGCAGGCTCAGCCTCGGGGTGCAAAAAAAAACCTGCACTTGGCAGGTTTATTGAAGCGGCGCTGGATTGCTCAGTCCTGAGACGCGGTGCTGAGTTCAAGCGTCTCCCGGTAGGTCATCACAAAGTCGATCTATTTCTTGTTCTATCGAGCTGTGCGCCGCGCGCGAGAAACGCCGTCGATGACTTCAGCAAGTGTGAAATCTACAGTATCGCCATCCTTCAGATGTGCAAACTTTGCCGTCATAGCATCGCTCACGTCCTGTCCGTACATGCGACGTAATTTGGCAGCATGGATGAAGCCAATCAAAGTTGGTGAGCCGAAATAGGCGAAGAAGGAACCGATGATGATTGCGGAATAACGGATGGTACTGGTGGACTCGAAGAACACATCAGCTGCTGCGGTACCGTAGAACAAGCCAACAGTGAAAATGAAGAGGAGAGGCCAGAGCGAACTGCATGTGTGCAGTCCAAAGAGACGATAGGCGTGAAATTTTGCTTTGAAGTTCATAGCGGCTCCCTCATATTCCTTGATGTGTTGTTCGATTCTTGCTTAATGGTTGTCACAACGTGGCTTCAGCCAACCAGTTGAAATCCACTTTAAGGGTGCCTCATAAATTGCAACCCTGACCAGGACATGAAATTAGGCAGCGCCAGTGATAGCGTAAAAAAACCTGCCCTGGGCAGGTCGTTCGGGACGGGAGCACCTGGTTCTAGACCCGAGCGGTAGGGCGCTCGCCCTTTCGCATGCTCCTGAAAATGTCATATCCGAAGAGCAACAGCATCAAAACGATTGTTCCGTACAAAGTGACCGTGGACTGCCAGGGCAAGCCTTCGCTTTCGATATAGACCAGTCCGCCAATTTGTTCTTTCGGGATGATCCTGACCTCGCCAACGCTCGACGGAGAGTCGATTCGATAGTCCCCGGTCAGGATATCGCGGCTCATGCGGCCCTCGAAGACTTGGCCGCTTTTATCGATAAGCTTGGCCTGCTCGTGGACCTGCAGCCGCGCAGCGAGGTTAAGGCCTGTGTAGAAGACAAAGAGGGCGAGAGCAAAAGTAAGAAGGGAACGCATGGATCTATCAGGGGGCACGTTTTCGAGGTTTCTGGGCAGTTCGATGCGCTTTGGCCGCGCTCATGGCGTCCTCGGCAGCCCTGAACTCTTCCGGGGTCAGTAGCTTGTCACCAGGACGCAGGAACCAGCCCTTGATGCATGAAAGATCATGGACTGCGAGCTGAAGGTGTGTGTCATCGAATATCGCGCTCGATGGGTCAACTTGCTTGCCTTGCTCAAACGCACCCCGAGAAGCTTGAAATGGTGCAGTGTTGACTATCTGCAGTGAGGCTATTTCAAGCTCCTTCATTTGTTGCTGAGTTAACCGTGATGATCCACTCACATTCAGGCCCAGCGCTTCAGAAATCTGCGCGGCCAGGGCAATCGCCTCAGTATTTGCGTGGTTGCGCAAAGCATGAACCATCTTGCACGCTTCCCGGTCGAAGGCTCGGTGCAGGTTTTCAGTGTCTCCCTCAAAGGCAGGCTGATTCTTGGGTGGATCTTCGCCATTGACTTCATAGGCCTTGACCATGAGTTTTGCCGCAAGGGAGAAGTTCTCAATCCCGCTTTGGGTGGTCAGGTCAAACAAGCGATCAATCTCAATAATTGCCCCGACAACAGCAGGCGTAGCTATAGGGTTGCGTGTGAGCTTGTGCTGAGGACGGGTGCTTGATGCTTTGGCAAGCTTCAAGGCGCGGGCAGAGTCACCTTCGAAAAAGTACATCCCGTCATAGAGCCAGTCATAAGGATTTGACGAAGGCAAAGGCTTCGTAAATCCGCCCACGAGGTTGTCCCGCACCGTTGCGTCGCAACCGTGATAAGCAATAAGGATTTGGCCCATCAGCGTTTGGGCTTGGATGATCTATTTTTGCTAGACAGGGCAAAGCCGCCGACGCTGCGCATGAAGTGCAAGGCCTCCTGGCCAGTCAGTTTGGGCACAACGAAGCCTAGAGGGCTGTTGACGGATGCCTTCCGTGCGGCGGCCATCTTCTTCTCGAAACTGAGCGCGACTACATCAGCTTTGTGAGCGTTTTCAGCGGATTGAACCACGACGCTACCGCCAGCGCGGCTCGTGCCCGCTTTCGCTTTGGAGGAAGTGGATGCTTTTGCCATGCTCATAGTTTGCCACATACAAAAAAAAAGGACAGTTGTTGGTCAATTCTCAATGGCTCGGGGCAGCCGACACTGACTGTTGCGGCTCTCATGTGATCAGCGCCAGCAGAGCGCGAACGCGGCCAAGTTCTTCAAGGGAGTGGAGCAAACTACCAGCATGGATTCATGCCGCATCAGGCAGAGGATGGATGGGGGCATACATCTTCTGGTGCTTGGGTGGCAGGCTGGAGACAAAGCGGGATAGGGTTGAGGTCATATGGAACTTGGGTTAGCTGCTTTGGGATTGAGCTTACACGGGGTTCCAAAAATGCAAGCTGACCGGATGTACCGATGAAATTAGGGTTAGTCCAGGTCCGCACGGAATAGTTCTGGCTAAAGGGGCCATTGAAGTAGCTGATACCCTTGCACATGAAGCAGATGAATTTTATCAAGGGACATGCATGAATCACCCACATATGGCTTATAAGGATTTTGGATATCTATCGCCTTCATTAGCTGCTTTCTCACCGCCTGCAACAAAGGAATACATGGAAGCTTGCAGCTTGGTTGAGGAGCAGTTCAGCATTGCAGAAAGATTACTGCGGAATTACCTTGAATTAAAGCCGCAGGATAAAACTGTACACGTAGGTTACTGCTGCTGGCTGAGAGCACTTGAATGTTTTAAGGCAACAGTTGCTTTGGCGAAAATGGGCCTTGATAGTGCACAGCATGCTCCATTTCGTGCTGGACTTGAGTGGCTATTCTGGGCGTGCGCATATTGGAAAGATACTTCAGTTGTTGAAAAATTCCAATTGAATGACGACTTCGAAGAGAGTAAGCATGCAACCCTTCTTTCAAATGAACCAGGAGTAATCCTGGGTGCAGAAGAGATAAAGCTTCTTGAAAAAGCCAAGGCAAGAGATACAACCAAGACTGGTTATTCGATTTTCAATGTCGCTGAAACCGCTCAACTGATGACCGAGTACCAGATGTACTATCGCATGTCCTCTAGAGCAGGTGCACATGCCACCATGTTTGCCTGCCTTGAGCTGTGGAAAAAAAATCCGCAAGGAAAAAGCTACATTGCTCATGGCCCTGACCATGAAATGGCATGGCTGATGATCCAAACCGTTGCAGAAATGGTGCAAGTCGGCAACCAACGATTTCAAGAACATGCAGAAGCTATAAGTCCTTGATCGTTTATGTCTGCTTGCTGCAGTACGGCGAATTTCATAGTAGGCCTGCTGAGCAGGCTTTGCATAATGGTTGACGTTGACATATGAACTCTAGTGAATTGAGGTAATCTCAAGGTTCATCCCCTTAAGGGGCCTTCAAAAGCAACAGCAGAGACATGAAATCATTAGTCATCACCTTAGGGGCCGCAGCTTTACTGTCCGCATGTGCGTCTCAACCCCGATACGCTTACGTCAAAGAGGGCGCATCGTCACATGCTACGCAGTCGGCACTTGCCAAGTGCGAGTATCAGATCAAGGTTCAACAGACTCCAATTGGTGAGCAACCAGGGCTTAAAAAGCTCTGCATGGAGGGTGAAGGCTACCGCTACAAACGAGTGGGTTAAAACCATCAAAAAAGCGCCCCAAGGGCGCTTTTTACTTTTCATCTCGCGGTTTAGCGATGCAGCTTGAGAGCCATGCTAGGAACCCGAGCACGCAGCATTGTGGTCAGAGCACGAAATCTCTTTGAAAGCTTTAACTACGAATCGGCCAATATTTCGAGCAAGCTGTTCATTTGTGTCGAGGTCGATCCAATCATTGGCACCAAGCCCGTTGGCTTGTATACGCGCTACAACAAAGCCCTTTTCCCCTTCTACTTCTAGCTCACCGAAATGCACTTCATAACATTTACCGATTTCGGGCACGAATGCTGACCCAGCTTTGACGTAAGTGATAAGTGAATCCTCCTGCTGAGATGGTTTGGCCTCTACAGGCTTCTGGGGCCATGTTTTTTGGACATCGAAAAAAGTGGTCATACGTACTCCATAAGTGGAACTAGATCAGAAAGCACATGCGATGTGCATGTGCAGAACGCATACAAAAAAGGACTGGCCGTCACAGGGACGGCCAGCTGAAATTGTCTCTTCAGGTCAGAGTCGAATTGCCACGATCAGGGCATCAATGTGCCATGGATTCCTCAAGAGCAGGAACGTTGATGACTTGATGGGCTTCTATATCCAAGGTGTTGTCAGCCCAAAGGTGCTGTTCGATGTGACCCAGGGCCAGCTCCAGAGTGCCAAGCTCTATGCGTTCGACTGCGCTGCAGAGCACTTGCTTCACGAGCTGGCAGTTGCCGCGCGCCGGGGAGTACCACAGTTCCCATGCGCAATCGCTTTCATGGCAAGACACGCCGAATTTGACCCATCCGCCTTTGGCTTTACGTATGTACGGGGAAAACAATCGGATGCCGCTGGCCACAAGCTCAATGGCACCGGCTTTATGGCGCGACATGGCAATGGATAGCGCGGTCTGCTTTGTGTCGATCCATTCGCCATTCACTGACAGGCCCATATCGCTGGCCAGGGCCGACAGATAGTTGTAGTAGACGTAAGAGCAGCGGGGCTGCAGAAGCACAGCGATATCGGGCTTGTCGCCCCAGCTTTGGATTGTCAGCGCCGCGATCTGGGCTTTGATACCGTTGACTTTTTCATCGGCAAGATCTTCCTTGCGTTCAGCTGCACGAAGGCATGCGACGGCTGCGGTGTGCTTGGCCTGGGCCAGGGCGAGCTGGCGATTGAGAAGGTCAAGTTCAGATGTGATTGTCATGTCATGCTCTCCTGTACTTCTGGAGTGAGGATGTCGTCGATGTCAACGAGCAACTGCGAGGTGTCCCCTTCAGTGGCTACAAAGGCAACTGAGTCGAGCAGGTCGCGCGCGCGTGCCAGCACTGCGCAGGCTTGAGTGGCTCCTGTCTCATTGACATCGCGGCCCTGGATGGCTTCGACCGTGGCAATGGGGTCATAGCCGAGCGCGGCGATACGGTCCGCTTCGGGCCATTCCATCACGTAACCGCATATCAGCTCCGGTCGAGCCAGGGCATAGTCATACAAGCGCAGGGCATCGAAGGCGTTGCGCAGGCCAAATGACAGGGACTCTTCTTCATCACCGAGCCAGTCAGCGATGGCTATGAGTTGTTCTCGCGCATTCATGGATGGTGTGGCTTTCTAGTCGGCTTCGACCTGCAACCCGTTAGGGGTGGGGGAGAGGACTTCCGCACCGACAAGACGCGCATGAACCAGGCGGGCGTGCTTGTCGATCCCTTCGAATAAAGCTGGCAACTCGGCGTCAGTGGCCCCAAGGGTCTTGGGATGGCCAGTGAGTCCACGCACGTAGGTGTCGAGAGCATCGAGCACTGCATCACGAGCGCCGTTGACGAACTGGTCTTGGGATATGACCTGGGTGGTTTTGATGGTGGTGATGGGCATGCCCATGCCTTTTTGAGTGGATGACTCTTTAAGCCTAAGAGCTACCTCAAAAATGCAACCCCACCGTTGAGGCGAACAGAAGCCCCGTTGCAAATGGCCACTACGGGGCAGAAAAGGCCACCAGGACAAGAGCGGCCAACAATAACCAGAGAATTTTCAATGCAGATGAGTTGTCGTTCTGAAGGCGATCAGCGTTCATCCTGAGCCAACTGTGCACCAGAGCCTTAAGCAGGTTATCTCATTGATCTGCCACCGGCATCGAAACATCAAATGAATCAATATCCCAAGTGGTAGGAGATAAACGGCAACCGTAGGCTGTTAGGTTAGGATAAAGTCCGAGATATTCCTGTAATACATCTGGCACAGCACTGGAAGATTGAAGCAAGGGATGTCTCATTCCAAAATATATCTCCTTAATCGATTCTTCTGGGAGTTCGTAGCAGAAGAGAGTTTTATTCCCCGCTGGGATTTCTTTAAAAGTGCCGCTTGGATTAGTGCCATTCTCATCTCTGTCCGATAAGCACTTCACTATCCTAACCTCTTCTTCGTAAGCCCAGCAGGCAGGCTTTTGGAGAAATGTACGTTGCAACTTCTCTTCGTGGCCAGCTGGATAGTGATGCGTGTGGCCAACTAGAATTGGCATCCCTTTAAACGGTAGCATGGAGTGCGTTGGCCGCGTATGTGTATAGATGATATTGCCGTATTGTGCGGGAACAATACAACGTTGAGAATCAAGAAAACCAGATTTCTCTACATCTATGCCTAGCACTACACCGCGATGTTCATTGCCGTAGTGTGCCCACATTAAAGGATTCAATGGATTTCGCGTTAGACACAGAACCCCGTGATTCTCAGACCAGATGGACTGCTTGGCCCACGATTGAACACTATCGAAAAAAGAAGGAATAGGAAGATCAACCTGCGGTGGATAAGCCGCTGTCAACTCAAAAGGGTCATTAAATGTATGGGGATTAGAAAACCCAATTGATCGGCCTGCAAGTATTGCTTTGGCTGAATCCGCGCTCATGTACTTATATAAGATCAATCTAGCACTCCTCGTAATTCTTAGAAACGCCCCATAAGGCTTACTTCATCAGTCTCAACTATAGATGACAAACTCCCGGCAAATTGTGCAACCGCGTTAGGTTCGGTCCAGCTTGAATGCTTGTGTTTGAGAGTCAAGGTTTGTCTGTGCAGAAAATTCGCCCGATGTCGATGACAGCGGCAACGGCTAGTAGCACTGGGAGTCCGTATTGGCCGATTTTGCAAACGATGGACCAGATGCTGCCCCTGAAGATGCCCATGTATCCACTGGCTGGGGCTTCATTACTGGAAGGGATCATGAGTTGGGGCGGTTCAGCCAGGTAGGCAAAGAGATAGTAGGCCAGTACAGCCAGCAGCAGATTGGTCCACCAGGGCCAACTGGCGATGGCCAATGGCACAGCGACGATGAGAGGCTTTTTGGTGTTGGACATGGGCACCTATTGACGGTCTGTTGAGGAATCCAGACTCTAGGAGCGCCGCCATTGCAACCTTCACTGCTGATTTGCCCAAACTGGACAAGTCCGCATTCCTGGTTGATGAAGTGCCAGCAGTAGATTTTTGGCAGATCAACAAGGGGATGGTGATGATTCAGCTCACGGCAAAAAATCTTCATGAATTGCTCACCGAATTGCGCACTATGGACTACCAGGTGCGTTCAAAGGTTGACTTCGGACAGCTGCCGACCTTTGGGGGTGAATGTCCCAAGTACACAGGCAAGGTGTGGAGCTGGGACAAGTCGCAGATCCTGATCGGGTCAGGCGTGGGCAGTGGTGATTTCGCTGGAGATCTGACAATCGTGTCCAGAGCAGAGTTTGAAGGGCATTGAACTATGCAGAGCACTTCAAGTTCTCGCGGTCGTACATTCCGTGCGCTTCGACTGGCGAGCACATCATTCGTGCGAGGCATTCTTGCTTGGCAGGCGCGGTCTAAGGCGTTGTGGAAACAGCCAGCGATAGCTTGGCCACGGCGGCTGGACTATCTGGAGCTGGCCGAGCTGGTGTGCCACCGTGGTGGTGTTGTGAACTACAAAGCACTGATGGTGATGGAAGCCGTGATTGTGGAGAGCGCTCTTCGAGGCTCTGAAACCATGAGCGAACAAGACTGCGCGGCTGTGCTTTCAGACCAGATTCTACATAGGGCGCTCAAGCGGCATGTGGGCCGGCAGGCTGTACGGTCGATACATTTCATGCTCCAGCGTGTGCGCTTTGATACTGAGATTCGGTACTCATATTCCGGTGTGAGCTTTGAGCTGCAGAACCTCTCAAGGCGTGATCAGAGCTGATTGATTTCAACGCTTGCCATCTTTGCCCGCACTTGCGGGCTTTTTTGTGCCAAGCGACAGCGCCCAGCGCGATGCTGCCTGTGGATTAAGACTGAACAGTGGTCACATGGCTTGGGGCAAGCTAGATTCGGTCGGATACAGTGCGGGCATGCACGCATTCATCACAGACACATCATTTGACAGCCGCCTTCGGTCAACCATTTCGGCAGCTTGGGCTGTCTTCGCTCGAAAGGTTGGCAGCACCCTTATACCCATCAACAAAGAAGCTTCAATGCAGCTTCAATATGCCTTTGTGTTGAAGCAGCTCTTACCTATGGCACTCCAACACCCAGATGAACGCGCAGAAATTGAGCTGGAGCCAGGCGTCAACATGGGCGCAGGCTCAAACAATATCGATATCCTTGTTCACGGCGCGTCCTCAAGCGGCGAGATGAAGATTGCCATAGAGCTGAAGTGCTATCGCAAGATAGCCGCTTCAGGTGATAAACGCGGTGCTCATGACATATTTATGAAAGATGTCTATGAGGATCTGCAGGTACTGGAGCAGTATGTTGCCCAAGGTATCGCAACGCGCGGAGTCGCATTGGTGATGCACGATCACAAACTCTTCGTCAATCCAAGAGTAAAGGGAGGCAAGTGCTGGACTTATGACACATCGAATGGTCATACTTTCCAGGGTGGGCACTTCACTGTCCAGGTTGGAAGCAGAAAGAAGCCTGTAGACATCCAGCTAGCGCGGTCCTACACCTTCAATTGGGAAAAGTTTGGTCAGTTCTGGTTCTGTGAACTGGAGGGCAGATGTCCGCAAGAGCTGCCCCGGCCTCACATGTCGAGCGTTGAAAGACGCTATCCCATACCTGGAAACGGTAACTTTGGGGCGATTGCAGCTGCTGATCAGGCAGGCAGTTAGGTCATCACGTAGCGGAATGATGCCCGTTGATGACCAACACCACATCCCCGCTGCCCATTCATCTACCCTGTGTTCCGGCATAACGCCTAAGCGGAAGTTGCCCAAACCGATTTTTCGAACTCGAAAGCAGGAGTAGGCGTCACGCCCCACTCACGATTTGCAAGTCCGAGATCTTCTGGTCCCAGGAAGAGGGCAACATTCCAGCCGCGTCGATGTACGGTACTACGGTATGCAACACCATCCAGTGCACCGTCTTCGAATTCATAGTCACGAAAGTATTCGGTGACGACTTGCGAGGGGAGATAGTCAATTTGTACTTTCTCGGTCCGCTGTACGGGCTTCATGATGTCGTTCGTGAAGTCGTGCAAGAAGCTCAAAGTTTGGGCTAGTTCTGGCGGTTCATCAGAGAATATTCCAGGAATATCCGGCAAGGATCGCAGATCCAGTACTCGAATTGGGCGGGTCGAGCGCCATAGTCCCACCTTTCCTATTTCTTCGCGTGTTTCCTTTAATGCTGTCGTTGTGGAAGACGCAAGGTAAAACATCGGAATACCAGATGGATTCAGGCGATTGCTCTGAAGCGCAAATTGGGCCGGACAAGGCCCAAAATCGGTCGCTGTCACACGTTTGCGTTTGGGTATGCCTGTTCTTGCGCGCCAAAGACGAATATCTACTGGTAGCTCTGTAATCAACTCGTGAAAATCAATCGAGCGAGCAATCTTATTAAGTAGCGATGCTGGCGTGTAGGAGTCTCTAGCATCGGTACCAGTAGCATGAAAGAAAAACCTTCGTTTGTGTTTCACTGTCGAGCAAAATGATTCCCAGCTGCTCCACAGTGCATCATCAAGATCAAGTGTGGCAACGTCCTTATCAGTCCATGGCTCGTCAGTCATGGAACTCGCAATATCCGAGCGCAGGCTGCCTGTATAGTCTCTTGGAAAATCTAGGCCAATCTTGTCGAGCATGTCCCAAGAATCCCAATGTGGACCTAAGTAGCCACCTTCAGCTGAGCAATATGGAAGCTGGTCAACTGCTCTGCCATAGTAGCGCCTTAGGCGCTCCTCAATGTAATCCACAAGAACGTCAAAACCCACGGTAGGGGAGTCATATTTACGACATGCGTTGCATCCGCGAGGACCATTGTTCTCACGTATCCAGCTACGCAAGTCTTTGTCGGAAAAGCAAGAGGAGCAGACACGATTTGTACTCATATGACAATAGTTTCTTAGAATAAAAGATCACAGCGGACATGGATCTTCCTTATGTATTTCTGAGAGATCCCGGAGGTAACTGCGAAGAACAATTCAAGGCATCGTTTATCGAAACTTACTTATCGAGGTTTGGAGAATGCTTTGCCATATTTTGACGCCTGTTCAAGCCATACCATTTTATTCTGGTCATAAATTGCGAAAGCGCCATTGGGATTGATGAAGAGTTCAAGTCGAATTAGTTGGTAGGAGCATGAACCATCTCGTAGATTCTTCTTGCTTTTTCTTTCAAGTACCCACTGTACTGGTGCTAACTCACTTAGGTCTTCAAGAGCTATATCGATTTTGCGCTCTGTATCTTCAATTGAATCTGAGCTTATCCCTTTGAGAAGCCCTTCAAGAATAATCAGGGCAACACCACAGTAATCAATACGCAGCTGATTTAAATATCTATCATAGATTTCTAGTTCAGGATAATCTTTGGGTGGCTCTAACTTCGTGAATGCGACAGCATCCTCGATAGATGTCGGAAACTTATCAGCTTGAACTGGCATTAAATATATGTCTGTAACTTGGTTCTGAAAGTACGATTAGCTATTCAGCACCCAGGCGACGATAGCGAGCATGAAGCATGTAGCCCAAAAAACTGCTTTATGTGCAGAGTTCGTGTTATTGATGGATTCATGTGTCTGAAATTTGCCTATGTGTTTCTCAAAACTCTTGTGTTCAATTTCACCGCGAAGTTCACAGGAGCGTTGGGCGGCTTGAGAAATTGCACGCGTAGCATTAGAAGGCTTAACCCTGCTCGCAATCTTTGTAGGTGACAGAGTAGGGTTAGTCCTTTCAGAAGCACCATAGATTAGATTGTGTCGGCTCATGTGATCCCCTGGTTAGCTGGACAAGGATTCATACTCTCTCAAAGCTTTTCTAAACTTCGTGAGTATCTTCGCACGAGTCCGCAATTTTGCAAATGTCTTCTCGGCGTCAGCGACAACAGCTTGCACCCAGGCCGGTTCACGCTGGAATGCAGACATGTCGTAGGAGTCAGACTTTCCCTTTTTTATATGCTTCGATAGAACTCGAATACTAGATTTGGATTTTTCTTTAGGTATTACGTTATTACGATGCCAAGATATCTCTAAAGAGCTATCTTTTATACGGACACGACAACCCAAGTAAGTTTGCTGCTCCTTGGGCATTTCCTTTCGCGCAGTGAGAGAAGTTTGATGGAAGTTGGCCGCAATCACATCTGCTTCAAGAGCAAGAAGGAGCAGCTGCGCTTCCACGCCTTCCGCAGTGCTGCGCATGAAGGTCCTGGCTGCGGCTTCAAAGTCGATGTCTACGCGATGCTCCCAGGGCTTCTCAAGCTCAGTACGGAGGTGTGCGATTTGAGCGCTGGGCGGCAGTGAGTTGAAAGAGGGCATAGAGGTTGTTGGGAAAAAAATGTGTCCCTTCCCAAGATACTATCTTCTATGGGCTGGGAGAGTTAATTCCCATAGAAGAGGGCCGATGCAAGAAAACTTCCCCTCTAAGGCCTTCTAGTAGCTCACCAAGAAGGTCCTAGAAAACGTGCCAAGTGGCTGGGATGTTCAGCTTTGCACGAACAATCAAATTGTGGGAAATCTTCTCTGTTCTCCATATTCTATGGGGAGTGAGGAAGTCAAACAAAGATTGTTTGAATGCTTTGAGTTGAACATCTATAAGCATCTGAGCAAATCTACGCGATCTTTAGAGGACGGGTACACCATTGCCCCCTTCTTCTATGGGAAGCTAAGAAACAATCCCGCAATACCATCAGGGCCTTGAGCGCTTCTCAGACGCGAAGGCTTCGAGCCTCGAAGGAGGGGATCAGAGATACAGGCCGTTATCCTCTGGGAATCTCTTGGACTTCAAAGCGACTTAGAGAAGAAAATTTTCCGTTGATAGTTCCATTTTATGCATCTGTGATGCTATGATGCCAAGCGTTACAAGTCGTTTTGAAGTCGTATCAACAGGAGGGAACATGGCGAAAAAAGGTACTGAAGCAGCGGAAAATTCTGAATTTATCCTAGGTATGGATATTGGCTACTCGAATTTCAAGCTGGCCTTTGGCCATCGTGAATCGGATATGACGACATTAGTTCGACCAGTGGGGGCTGCCCCTCTGTCGCTGATGCCTCAAAAAATTGGAGGCGGTCACGGTTCCGACTTCGTACAGGTCCTGGTGAACAATGAGCAATGGGCTGCTTGTGTTGAACCTGGACGTATCCAAGGTTGGGAGCGGGAATTGCACGCAGACTATCCCAGCACGAATCAATATAAGGCATTGTTCTATGCAGCACTGGCGCTGACTGAGCAACCAGTGATTGACGTGCTTGTGACAGGTCTGCCAGTAGATCAGTTTAAGGATGAAAACACCCGAAAAAGGCTGAAAGATAAGCTGACGGGCTCTCATCAAATTGCAAATCAAACAACGATTGAAGTAAAAAAAGTTGTTGTTGTTCCTCAGCCAGCTGGAGCCTATATGGACATCAGCGAAAGCGTGCAGGAAGATGAAATCGAAGCTGTCATCAATCAGGGCCGAACAGTAGTGATTGATCCTGGATTCTTCTCAGTTGATTGGGTATCTATCGCTGCAGGTGAAATGCGCTATAACTCATCCGGTACATCACTTAAAGCGATGTCTGTACTTTTGGATGATGCGGCAAGCCGAATCAAAGAAGAGTTCGGAGGCCAACTGAGTGTTGAAAAGCTCGAATCTGCCATTGTCTCTGGTAAGAATGAAATCCCTTTGTATGGGAAAATGGTTCCTATCAAGAGCTATGTTGAAGAGGCCATAAAGAAGATTCCAGACCTCGCGCTTACTTCAATGAAGAAGTCAATGCGAGAAGAAGGACTGGATGCTGACGTTATTCTTTTGGCTGGTGGCGGCGCAACCTTTTATAAAGAAGCTGCCAAGCGGATTTTTCCAAAGGCACACATCATCATGAGTGCGAATCCCGAGCTGGCGAACGCTCGTGGCTTCTGGATGCTGGGTTAAAAGGAGTTGATAGTGTCTAAAGCAGATCAAAATGATTGGGATGGGAAACTATCAAATATTAAAGTTTCCAAGTTCTCGCATCCCGAGCTTTACGGGGACTTGGTGAAAGTCAATCAACGCGACAGAGGGGAAAGATTGCGCACTTTGGCGATGCTTGGGCTTCAATCGTTGAACCTTTCAGCCTTAGTAACTGGTGAACCATTAGCTGTACCCAGATCTTTGGGATCGGAAAAGAATGGTGAAGCAGGTCCAGCTGTGAATAATGTGGATTCAACTGCGGAATCTAATAAACCTCCATCAGATAGAACCGTGGAGAGAGTGAGAGTAAATACAAGCCGCCGAGACGCCTTACTAGGTTCAATGTGATGAAGAAGATCAGTGTATTTGCTGGTCTTGCATTTGCTCTTTTGCCACTGCTGGCAAATGCAGAAGCTTGGTCTGAAACAGGGAAAGTCATCTACGTTGATGATGGGGATACAGTTGTACTGCTTCGCTCAGATAATTCGCGGATGAAGATACGACTGAGTGATATTGATGCTCCAGAGTCTATGCATGGGCAGAAGCGCCCTGGGCAACCGCTCAGTCAAAAGGCTACAGACTATTTGAAGTCATTGGTGCATGGGAAGATCGTCAATGCACATTGTTATGAGTTTGATCGTTATAAAAGGGGTGTATGTACCATCACTGTTGATGGTCAGTCTGTTAACTTGAAAATGGTACATGCTGGCCTTGCGTGGGCGAATAGAGCCAATCCAAAGTATGTGCGCGACACGCGTGTTTATGAGGCGGAGTCAGTTGCTAAGAAGCAGGCAGTTGGGGTTTGGAGTCAACCAAATCAAGTAGCCCCATGGAGATGGCGCAAAGACTGCTGGAATGATGCTGCTTGTGATGGAGCAGAACAATAAAAAAGAGCGCTAGAAAATCTAGCGCTCTTTCTTATTGATGAGTTGATCAGGCTGCAATCATCTTTGCTGATTCATTCATCGGGAGCCGAGTAGCATCATGGCAAAACGGACATTCAATGTATGTGCGCTGATTGACGCTGGTGAAATATGAGCATTTGCAGGAATTGCACACAGAAAGAGAGGCCATTTCACTACGAAGTTCAGAGGCCAAGCACCAGGCATCCGTGATTGTGAAAGATGGCCAACGCCCGTTCTTCATGCTTGGAATTTCATTGCGAAGGGTGTGATAGAGGCGGAACGCTTTGACCAGCTCAGGGATCTGTACAGAGATAGTCACATCGTCCCCTCCCAGGTTGTAGTACAGCTGCATGAGCAAAGATGCCTGGATCTTTGTCGCGCTGTTGTGGATCAGTGTCGTGCCGCTCCGCATGGTGCCATGGTTCTTTCGTGCTCCAGTACCTTCATCTTGCTCAAAACCACTATAGATGCGGCGCAGCTGTTTGTGCGTAAGGCCGGTTTCGATCATGATGATCTTGGTAATGAATCCAGCCTTAGTCATCTGCCGAGCGAGAAGCAACTGCGTCAGCGACGCCATCTGCGCTTTAGGTGCTATCTGAGTGGTTTTGGACATGTCTTCCTCTTATGCAGTTATCGATTGTTGGATTTTTTTCAGCAGGATGTACTGAAGGTTTCGCCTCCCGGAAATGATTTCGGCAATGATTGATTCGTCGAAACGAAGAGCAAAGCTCACTGCGAAATTTGTGGAAATACCGGAAAGCTGAATTAGCGTAGCGTTAGAGCACGCACGAACCAGGTTCAGGCCAACGCCAAAAGTCTGTGAAGCTGTTTCCACATCTTTTCGAGCCTGGACGCCCAACTGCACCCAGTAGAGATCTGTGCAATTGCTGGTGTCAGTGATTTCAAACGTCTGCTTGTAGTCCCTGTCTTCAATCCACTGGCAGATCTCGTGTTGGTTGGCGACGAGCTTGAAGCTCAGAACTGTGCCAGATGAAAGGTTTGAAATTGCTTCATCGGACAGCTGGGCGGCGAGTTCGACAGTGTGGCTTTTCAGGTTGAAGAGTTTGCCAGCCAGCTCTGGGTTCTGGATGGAAACCTTTCTCAGGATGCCCCACAGCGAGGCATCCAGTTCTTTGACTGAGGGATCTGATTCCCCAAACGTCAAGTCTTCAGCTCGGTCATCCAGTTCTTGAATTATGTTCGTCTGAAACATCAACATGTCATTAACCCAGTCGTTTCAAGTTTCTGTAGATGGCCAAGACGCGTGAGCCGTAGTTGCGCGCACGTTCAGGCTCAGTCCAGTTGTGATAACGGCCAATGCCCAGCTCAATGTCGTCGGGTGACGATTTCAGTGACTCGATGAGAATTTGATTTGCGACCCGCAGATTCGTGGGGGGGTCGAGCAAATCGGCAGCTTGCTTGACGCGGTGTCCATGCCAGAACAAATTCGTTTGGCACATCCCAATATCGATCTTGCGTCCATAAGCTTCAATCCATTCCGCCAGCTTCTTTTCTGCTTCTGCTTTGGTCTTGGCGTAATGGGATTGGGTAGAGCGCAGAGTCCATGGCCAGGGGCTGATGTTTCCCTTGCCACGCCCAAAACCGGATTCAACGAGAGCAATCGTGTAGAGCAACAGAGGGTCAGTGCCTGTGCTGTTTCCCTGTTGCTCAAACAACGACCCTCGCAACGATTCAGCAACGGAAGTAGTGTTGGTGGACGCGAGAACACCACCAGCTGAGCTGGCCAGGGAAAAAGTCAGAAGTGAAAGGATATGGCGACGACTGGGCAGGGAGGAGGTCGGTCGGCACAAGTGCAGAGACTGGGGCATGAATGCGGGTTATCCAAAATGCGTTTAGAAGTTCATTTTCCGATACTGTAAAATCGTATCAGAATGTCAAATCCTTGTAATGCAACAGTTAGTCTTTTTTGGGATAGACGTTTTGTTACGAAGGTACACAGTTGCCCGTACCCGAGGCGATGAAAGGCGCGATTCGGCTGAATCGAGATCTCAGATGTAAAAGATGCGCAGGAGAAAGCAGCAAGGAAGGCGACATGGCCAACGATGCAAAGCTGGTGGCAGCAAGGCCACAGATTGATCCCTACCCAGTAGGGAAGCCTTTTCGGCAGAGAGAACCTGCAATGCAGGTGATGTGTGGCACTAGGCCTTGAGGGACTGCACTTCGGCAGTAGCAGCCAGTTGAGCTGAGCAAGCAGCGTGAGGTGGCTGTGAGTTCATTATAAGCACAGATGGCCCTATATGGGCAAGTGACTGTTTGAGGTCAGATTCATGTAATGAAGTTCTGCAAGGCGGCTCCCGAGCTTGCATTTTTAGAAGCTGTAGTAAATTAGATGTACATGAAGAGAGAGAGGAACCAATGCTGAATTTCAACAAGATCTTCTTGGTGTATGTCCCCGGAATCGCCTTGCTGACGCTACCTGTTGCGCCCCTGCTGAGCATCTACGCGCTGGGTGCATCTGCTTTGTATCTGGTTTTCTTGTTGTTGCAGTTCATCAACAAGTCGATGATCGCCACGGTTCTGATGTGGGTCGGTGCCTCTTACTTCATTGGCGGGTTCTTGGCATTATTCGGATTCGCAATAATGCGAGGAATATTTGCAACTATGAAAGGTGGTGTTACTTCCAGCGAGCTAGACTTGCTAGACCCCGTGGTCGCAAATCCACACTTACGGAAAAGGATTTTCCCAGGTCAATAAAAAAAACCGCTTCTAGAACAGAAGCGGTTTTTTTATTGAAAATTACTTACCGGGAGTATTCTGAGTTGCGTTCCAGGCTTTCACATCTTTAAGAATAGGACCCGATTGCCCTTCCTTCGAACCTTGATGCACACCGGCATTGTATATATCCTTGTACATGCTAAGTGCGAATCGGTTGTCCTTTTCCGACAAGATAGCTTCGCCGCTCGAATTTCTGAGAATTTCTCCTGATGAATCCCTTTGGGCTAAGCTTTCACGAAGCCCTTTGTAACCGGAATCAAGTCCAGCTTGATCATTGAATTTTGCAGAGGCGAAAATCTCCGCCTGATATCCTGGTAAACCGTGCTTCTCTTGAGCAAAGCGTTTCGTAAGACCTTTCATCTCCGACTTATGATCGTCCATGAATCTTGCTGCAGTCGTAGCACCCCCTGAATACGCTTGTGCGAGGCCTTGGGCCATGAATGCACCCGTTTCCTCAATGGTCATATTCTTGGTGTGATCTGAGAAGTTGGACTTCCCAGTTCGCCATTCGTTGAACGCATTAGTCGCCTTGGCAGAGACGCCCAACAAAGTATTTCCGAGAAAGCCGACCGCTCTTTCACCTGTACTGCGATTATTGAAATCTTGCTGGAATTGTTTGATACCTTCACCCTTTGGATCTGAAAGTATCTGGTCGTTCTGATCATTTGATGACTTTATATTGGCGGCGGTGTTCTTACCAAACTCCATGAAAGAATTGCTCAGATCCTTAACCTGATCGAGTGTTCCCATATCCCGTTGCGCAAAACCTGTGGAGCTTGATTTATTTATAATTTGATCTTTAATAAAGTCGCTTTGATCATTGGCGACTCCTTTAAGAGCACGGTTTGCATCTTTAGCCAATGTGCCGGTTCTTCTTTGATGATCTGCAAGGACGGAACTTGGACCACCAGGTTGTCTCTGAGCCTGAGTTGTGACAGAAGACAACTGCCCGTCATTAAAGTCAGGGGCACCGGCTACTCTTGATCTGATCTCATCGGTATTGACACCTGTAGGCGCTTGATCTTTCAGTCCTGAATTTCTGTTCGGATCACCTGAGAAATCAAGACTCCTACCTGTAGCTTGACCGATGATACGCATGCCTTCAGCTAATCCAGCGCTGCCATTCCCATTTGCATAATTGCTCGAGTTTGTCAGCGCTTGAAGTTGAGCTGCATTGCGAGCTACATTTCTGTCCATGTTGTAGCTATTCGCAAATCTATTTTCCAATGCAATTGCTTCTTGCCTTACCGCTTGAGGTGCATTTTGCATGGCATTGTTCAACCTGCTCTCTGCTTCAGGAGATGCGGTTATTGCACCGCCAAGAGTCTTCATATCTGAACTGGTTTGCTGTCCCAATGAACTTTGCATACTTTGGAGAGAGGTAAGACTTTCAGTTGCAGCAATACTTTCTTGCGCAGATTGGGCAACTTGCCTTGAAGAGCTATCAGACCATGATTTTGTGAAGGAGTTACTACCTGAATCTACCGCCTGATGGGTGAGTCCTGTGGTCAAGGCTTGAGAATCGGACGCCGAGAATGTTACCCCTTGTACAGCCTTCATGACACTATCCAATCTCCCTCCTTCGCTCGCAGTATTAGATTTATCTGCAGAGAGTGCTGCACTTAATGCGCCTTGAAGGCCTGTACCCTTGGCACCTGCACCACCCATTGCAGATAGAGTAAGAGCACCTTTAATTGCATCGACCGTTGACTCACTTAGTCCATATTGCTTACCAATGTCCCTAGCTTTGCTATCGATCATTTGGCTCTGGTTAGTGCCCATCGATGAGACTGAGCGCCCTAAGGATTGCATTCTCTGGAACTGTTGTTGAGCGCTACCGCCTTCTGTAACGCCGCGCGAAACCTCTTGTTTGAATGCATCAGACTTCGACTGTTGAATTGCAGAAGCTGAGGAGATCCCGCTTGAAACGGCATCACCAAAATTCATACTTGAATTTAAGTTCTCTGTGCCAGTTTTCTGTATTCCACTGAAGGAATTACCGCTATGCATCGGCATCATGTTAACAAGTGGGCCACTTTGCAATGCATCAGGACTCGACATCTTCTCGTTAATGTGGTCGCTTCCGTTCACACGACCAGCAAGGCTCGTAAATGCATACGTGCTGCCAGTAACGATGAAGAGAGAAATAATTGGCGTGGAAGCAGCAAGCATGCCGCCAGTCGCAATCCAGTTTTGCAGAATTTCACCAGCTGTGTTTATGGCATAGAATGAATCAAGGCCTGGTAAATTAAGTTGTGCTATCTTATTTGTCGATATCACATGAATGTAGAGGTTGACGACTGCTAGGACAGGCATCCAAAGCTGAATCCATAGAACAGTAAGAAAATATTTAGACAACATGCTTATGCCGAAGCTTCCCATAACCATGAGCATGGCCATGATGGGGGTCAGCGAGTACACAAAACCTTCAAAGAAAGCCATCATTGGCCGAGCTACCGTGACGAACATTGATTGCTCAGTAGCCCATTGCGTATTGCGCTGCTGTATTGCTTGGTTCACCATGGCCGCTGATCCGAAGTCAAGCATGTCCTTGTATTTCCCAACAACAGCATCGTTGTACAGTGGCTCCAATATAGAAGCCTTCAGATACTCGTTTGCAGATGTAGACGCTTGCCCTAGAGCCTGGATAGAGTCTTGAATGCGCGATGTCGCTTGTCCAACATCTGGTCTGTTCAAGCCGATTGCTGCAGAGATAGCCTGTTGAACACGCATATCTGATATGGAGTCTAATGAAGCGCTTAGATAAAACCAGCCTTCAGAGCAGGTATATTCTTCTCCATCTATTTCCCCAGGATTTAAATAAATTCTTGTTCCGTACAGTGAAGACATGAAGGGAAGAACCTCCGTCACTTTACCCGTCATCATCGATTCGACGGACATTAATCCTAAGTCAATTTTGGTAAGAGTACATTCGCGGATATAGTTGTCCCAGCTCTTTCTAATATCCACAGAACCGCCACCCATGGCATCATTCATTGCTACATAAATTCCCGATTTATCAAGATTTCGTCGGGTGTCATTGAGCAGTTTTAATGATTCTGCAAATTCCGTTCTTGTAATACTCGGTGCGATTATGCTAAATCCGGTCGTGAATAGATCGGTCACCGTGTAGCCGACATTGGATATTACACCTCCTGTGAATCCAATTCCTAGTGGGACGTTGGCAACTACACGCACATTTCCATCGTATGCATCTTCAATTGTCACGACTGTAGCTGGTCCAAAGAAGCACATGTAGCAAACCCAGCAAACTAAAACTTGCTGAAATTCGATTTGCTTAGCACCTTGCAATAGCGACTTGACACAGATTATTAGAACGCCGAACAGCATCCCAATCATGACAGCCTTTTCTAGATCACCTGCCCCTGTGATCATTGCAATGCCAATAAGTATTTGCTCTAGGAACGTCGAGTCACCTATTGAGTAAATCGTGAATGACATCATGATGTTTATGGTTTCGGAGCAGAGGTTAATGTGGAGAGTGCATACTTTTGCTTTCTTGAAATCTCCAGAATTGAGCGATATCGGTCAATAATTTTTGATAAGTCACCGTATTCACCGCGTAGGGCCGAATAGTCACTGTCAAACTTGCTTTTTGAAATATTAATTTCGTCAAGTAGTTGCTTTTTGTTAGCGGAGTCAGAAGAGCTAATTACAGCGAGCGCAACTCTGAAGAAGTCATCGACAACTTTCTTCATCATTACTAATGAAATTGCGTCTGCCGAGTCATTGGCGAACAAGACGGCAGAGTCATAAGAAACTATTGATAGGTTTCTTATGATCGCTCCCATACCACTAGGCATGGAAGTTGTGAATGCTTTTTCGGTTTCAGAAAGAACACCACTATTGGTTGCATACTTGTAGATTACGCCAGGAGTTGTGCCCCCTCCGTGAAGCAAATCAACAATCTTGGTTCTCATACCTTTGATGGTTACTCTCTTGGTGGTAGGGGAGTAGCATTGATCATCACCATTACAAGTATAAATTTCAAGATTTCCACCTTGGATAAGGTCTTTAAGAGTAATGAGTCCGCCTGGGAGTGTAATGATCGGGTTGGTATTTTCCTCGCCGGAAGAAGTCCCCGTTTTGTCATTCACCATGTCGCCAACAACAATCGAGCCTGTCATAGACATGATGGTTTCTAGTAACTCTGTATCGCCGTATGTAAACCAAGAGCTGGCATAGTTCTGTTTCATGGTTTTCCACAGAATATTTCCAGTCATTCTTTTATAAACTTCAGGCGATTGATCCCTGATTTCTTTAATTGGTGTTTTTCCGCCTGTTTCTTGCTTTGTAGAAAAGAAGTCTTCAAATAGACCATTGGCAGAACCCATGAGCGAAGCATCAGTTTTGTTCTTGAGATCCATGCCGGAAGTCAGGTCATTAACAAACCCTTGCGCAAGTTGGCAAGAATTACCAAGATGCTGGTTGAGTTCCTGAATCTTCTTCTGGAAGGATTCAATCCATTTCGCCCCATCAGGAAATACATTGTCTAGTGCTAATTGGAATGCGTAGCCTTTGGCATTGGCTGCAACCGCTCTCAATAGCTGTACCAACTGCTCTGCATTAATAAAGCTGAATGATCCACCAAATAAATCAACGCCTCCACATCCGGCTTTCCATGATGGAGGGGTGAACGCAACCATATTCGTATCGTAAATCTTTGATTTGGTAGTGAATCTCCCTCCAGAGAGAACGCCACGACGTTGTGATTCATAAACACCAGGAGGGGTCACATTCGTCATCTGGCCGAAGACGCCATCAAGCTGTGACTGCAGGCCACCAGCGTTTAAAAGAGTAGGGGATAGCGCTAGAGCGACAGCTGCAACAGATAGTTTGAGTTTCATGATATTAATTACTTGGTATTCAGGCGTGTTCTGATGTAGTCCATCAGTTTGCTTGGTTCAACAAAATTGGATTTGCCATTTGTCTTTTGCTGAATCCTTTCTAAGTCTTTACCAAAAATTGAGGGATCTAATTTCTCTGCAATGTTGTTATCTGTCGTGTAGATTGGCTTCGTCTTTTTATACTCTTCTTCAGAAACCCAGCCATTCCGTTTGGCTGCAATAATAATTCTGTGCTTCATCTCAGGAAGAGAGAGTGCCCCTTGCCCAATTGGCTCAAATTTTCCACTTGGTGAAACTAAGAACGTTGCTGGAAAATTGACGATATTTAGAGTTTTAGCATGGCCACTATCTGTCTTGAAATTTGGGAATATGTTGTCTTTGAGTGGTCGTCCAGTTACCGAGATTGGAACGATAGTGAATCCTTGAGCCTCTAGCATCTTCACAATAGAGGCTTGAAGGTTGCTATATTCGTCATCTTTAAAAAAGAAAAAGATGCCTGCACGTTGAGCAATAGAGTCGATGAGGGCGCTTTTCTCTTTACCTGCCTCAACATCTAGCTTTTGAGATGCAAATGTCGCTGCAGGCCGCCGTGAAATTTCATCCAGATATGGATCACCCAGAACGGCCATCTCAGTAGCATTTGAAAACTGCTCCGACCTATCGATTGCGAATCGCTGGAGATACATGAATGCGCGAACGTTCTCCACTGTCGGGTTGTCCCAGGCCGCATCCTTGTACTTGGGGAGGTTTTCGCGTACCCAAGCGGCTGAGAAAGGTGCTGGCCCTTTCTCAGCTGCTGGAGGAACAGATGCAGGCTTTGCAGGCGGTGACTGTGTTGGTGCTGCCTGAGGCTTGGGTGGTGGCTTGGGAGGCTCTTCTTCTTCATCCTCAGGATCTGGCGCATACCAGAACCATCCTTCGCTCTTGCGGTCGTAGAAGCGAACAGGTGTCTCTTCGATCTGCTGTGCGTATGCTTGCCCAACCCCCATACAGATCGCGTTGGCCAGGGCAATCAGAATGCAGCTACGTTGAAATGCAGTGGTTTTCATCAGTCACAATTCCTCTTGTGACTGATCGTATGGATATGGCTATCTAGGCATGCATCAGCCTCTGCCCTTATAGGGCTGCGCTAGCGCCATAGCTATTCTGAGTGCACCACTTTAGGCTCAAACCATATATCTACGCTATTGCTACCTCGGTAGAGTGGATGATGGTGCACTTTTTCGCATGCGAAAAATCATGCTGTCTCCATCTCGATTTTTGCCCGTGCTCGCCGTCTTTGAGCGACTTGGTTGAGGATGATTTCAATGATTCCGTTGATGATCAGCACTCGCATGGCGCGAGAGGAGCCAACGTACAACAAATTGATTTCGTCTTCACGAGCCTCTGGCTCCATATCTGGATCGAAGATATCTGGGTAGTCATCAGTCAGTTGAACTGTGTCCCATTCCAGACCTTTGCTCCTATGGGCTGTGGTGACAGTGATTGAGGCCTCCATTTCTTCCTCAACAGTGAGGCTCTTGAGGTGATCAATCATTGCAGGGATGTCTTCGGCTGCATATGTTTCCAGAATTCGCACAGACCGCTGCATCTCATGGTCCTTGGTCTGCTCTGCGGCTTCCTTGTATTCCTCATATTCCTTGTAGTCGGCTTTGAGCTTCTTGTTCTTTACGTTTCCAAGTTCACCACGGCTAAAGTGGTACAGATCTAGGAGATCCTGCACTTTATAGTTTTCAATGCCGCCGACCCAGAAGATTGATTCGCCGCGAGCTGCAGCTGCAAGAGCGGATTCGAGCACGCCCATCACTGTTCTGGAGACTAAGCATCGATGTTCAGTGCCCATAGGTACGTGAAAAGTAACCGTGTCTACTTGTCCACGGCCAACCACAGGAACAGTTTCGCCCTTCAGCTCAAGCAGTGCATTCGCAACGATAGCGACGTTGGGGCCGAACCGGAAGCTGTTGGTCAGGTACAAGCGTGGAACATCACTGAGAAGAGGGTGGTCGAGGGCGTTCACCGCGCCGCGATATCGGAAAATCTGCTGGTGCTCATCGCCCACGAGGGTGAGCTTGCAGCTCTGAGAAAGGACAATCTGGCTAGTGACGGGGTTCGCGTCCTGAGCCTCATCAAAAAGTATGCGCTTGTATTGAAGGCTGAGGTCTGGCATCGAAAGCTGATAGAGCTTCAGATAGCAGTCGTGAACTGTTGGAAATGGATCGTCAGGGTCGCACATCCGAACCCAAATTTTCTCAGCTGCATCAACCACTTCCGCCTGGTACTGAACCATCTTGGTGGTGAGGTTGGGCTTACCGTTGAAACGAGTGAAATGATCGCTGTAGAACTTCATGTCAGCACTGCACATGAAATTTGTCAGGACATCCAAGACATCCTTAACGAATGCCCAGTTGCTTGTGTCCAGAGCGTTGGCCAGTTCGCGTAAGGGAATGTTCCCGTGCTGTGAGATCTTGTGTCTTAGCAGCTTTCCGAACTTGGGGAAGGCAAGCTGATGTGATGTCTT
>NZ_BBXH01000040.1:0-24779 GCF_001010305.1 Comamonas sp. E6 | reverse complement strand
CGCTAAGCCGGTTGCAACGGTCGTAGCGGCCTGAACTTGCCCGCGCCGATCTTGGCGCTGCTGCGCCAGAGGTAATCGCCGGTCAGGTTGATGTGTTCCCAGCCGAGCGGCGACAGGTATTGCAATAGCGCGTCATCGACAGCATGCCCGTTGCCACGCAACGCATGTGCTGCGCGCTCCAGATAGACCGTGTTCCACAACACGACGGCCGCCGTCACCAGGTTGAGGCCGCTGGCCCGGTAGCGCTGCTGCTCGAAGCTGCGGTCGCGGATTTCGCCCAGACGGTTGAAGAATACGGCGCGGGCCAGCGCGTTGCGCGCTTCGCCCTTGTTCAGTCCAGCGTGGACGCGGCGGCGCAGCTCCACGCTTTGCAACCAGTCCAGGATGAACAGCGTGCGTTCGATGCGCCCCAGCTCGCGCAGGGCGATGGCTAAGCCGTTCTGGCGCGGATAGCTGCCGAGTTTCCGAAGCATCAGCGAGGCTGTCACCGTGCCCTGCTTGATCGAGGTCGCCAGCCGCAGAATTTCATCCCAGTGGGCACGAATAGCCTTGATGTTCAGCCTGTCGCTGCTAATCATCGGTTTGAGCGCGTCATAGGCGGTATCCCCCTTGGGGATGAACAGCTTGGTGTCGCCCAGGTCACGGATGCGCGGCGCAAAGCGGAAGCCCAGGAGATGCATCAGGGCAAAGACGTGATCGGTGAAGCCTGCCGTGTCGGTGTAGTGTTCCTCGATGCGCAGGTCGGACTCGTGGTACAGCAGGCCGTCAAGTACATAGGTCGAGTCGCGCACGCCGACATTGACCACCTTGGTGTGGAACGGCGCGTACTGGTCGGATATATGGGTGTAGAAGGTTCGCCCAGGGCTGCTGCCATATTTCGGGTTGATGTGACCGGTACTCTCGGCCTTGCTCCCGGTTCGGAAGTTCTGGCCGTCCGACGATGACGTGGTGCCGTCGCCCCAGTGTTCGGCGAAGGGATGCCGGAATTGGGCGTTCACCAACTCGGCCAGCGCTGTCGAATAGGTTTCGTCGCGGGTATGCCAGGCTTGTAGCCAGGCGAGCTTGGCGTAGGTCGTGCCGGGGCAGGACTCGGCCATCTTGGTCAGGCCCAGGTTGATCGCGTCGGCCAGGATGGTGGTCAACAGCAGATTTTTGTCCTTGGCCAGATCGCCCGATTTCAGGTGCGTGAAGTGGCGGGTGAAGCCCGTCCACTCATCGACTTCGAGCAGCAGTTCGGTGATCTTGACGTGTGGCAGGATCATGGCTGTCTGGTCGATCAGCGCCTGCGCGGTGTCGGGTACCGCCGCATCCAGCGGCGTGATCTTCAGGCCCGACTCGGTGATGATCGCATTCGGCAGGTCGTTGGCCGCTGCCATGCGGTTGACCGTGGCAAGCTGCGCTTCAAGCAGCGTCAGGCGGTCGTGCAGGTACTGGTCGCCGTCAGTGGCCACGGCCAGCGGCAATGCGCTGGACTGCTTGAGGCTGGCGAACTTCGCGGGCGGCACCAGGTAGTCCTCGAAGTCCTTGAACTGGCGCGATCCCTGCACCCAGATGTCGCCCGAGCGCAGCGAGTTCTTCAGCTCGGACAGCGCGCACAGCTCGTAGTAGCGCCGGTCGATACCCGCGTCAGTCATCACCAGCTTCTGCCAGCGCGGCTTGATGAAGTCGGTCGGGGCATCGGCAGGCACTTTGCGGGCGTTGTCGGTGTTCATGCCACGCAGTACCTCGATGGCATCGAGCACGTTCTTGGCGGCGGGTGCGGCCCGCAGCTTGAGCACGGCAAGGAATTCCGGCGCGTAGCGGCGCAAGGTGGCGTAACTTTCGCCGATGCGGTGCAGGAAATCGAAGTCATCGGGCTGAGCGAGCTTCTGCGCCTCGGTGACGCTTTCGGCGAAGGCATCCCAGGACATGACGGCCTCGATGGCGGCGAACGGATCGCGGCCAGCTTGCTTGGCCTCGATCAGCGCCTGGCCGATGCGCCCGAACAGCCGCACCTTGGCGTTGATCGCCTTGCCGGATGCCTGAAACTGCTGCTGATGCTTGTTCTTGGCGGCGTTGAACAGCTTGCCCAGGATGCGGTCGTGCAAGTCGATGATTTCGTCGGTGACCGTGGCCATGCCCTCGATGGCCAGCGCCACGAGGGTGGCGTAGCGCCGTTGCGGCTCGAACTTGGCTAAGTCGGCGGGCGTCATCTGGCCACCCTCACGGGCGATCTTGAGCAGGCGGTTCTGGTGCACCGACCGCTCGATACCGGAAGGCAGATCGAGCGCCTGCCACGCCTTGAGGCGTTCGATGTGTTCCAGCATGTGCCGCGAGTTCGGTTTAACCGGCGACTGGCGCAGCCAGGCCAGCCAGGTCGTCTTGCCGTTGTCCCGGCGCCTGAGCAGATCGTCGAGGCGGCGGCGATGCGTGTCCGACAGTGGTTCGGCCAAGGCATCATAGATGCGCCGGTTGGCGCGAGTGATGGCCTCGGCGCTAGCGCGCTCGATGGCGTTGAGCGCGGGCAGGATGATCGACTGTCGCCGCAGATGCTCAACCAAGGTGCTAGCCAGCACGATGCCTTTGTCGGTTTGCATGGCCAGGTCGGTCAGCGTGTGCACGGCCTGCCGGTAGTGGCTCATGGTGAACGGCTGGAAGCCAAACACCGTTTGCAGCTCGACCAGGTGCTCGCGCCGGGTCTGCTCCCGCTGCCCGTAGTCGTCCCAGCTTTCGACGCCGACCTTGAGCTGGTCGGCGACCAGTTTCAGTAGGGGCAAAGACGGCGCCTGATCGACACCAAGGAAGATTCCGGGAAAGCGCAGGTAGCAGAGCTGCACGGCAAAGCCCAAGCGATTCGCAGGCCCGCGCCGCTGGCGGATGATGGAGAGATCGGTATCGCTGAACGTGTAATGTCGAATTAGGTCGTCCTTGGTGTCCGGCAACGCCAACAGGCTTTCCCGCTCGGCGGCGGACAGTATGGAACGACGAGGCATATTTATTGATCCAATTTCAAGTATTGATACAGGGTCTCCCGGCTGACACCAAATTCACGGGCCAGCTTCGCTTTTTGCTCGCCCGCCGTGACGCGCCGTTTCAGTTCAGCAATCTGTTCACCGCTCAGAGACTTCTTTCGGCCTCGGTAGGCTCCGCGTTGCTTAGCGAGCGCGATGCCTTCGCGCTGCCGCTCACGGATCAAGGCCCGCTCGAATTCGGCGAATGCCCCCATGACCGACAGCATCAGGTTCGCCATCGGTGAATCCTCGCCGGTGAAGGTCAGGCTTTCCTTGACGAACTCGATGCGCACGCCGCGCTTGGTCAGCTTTTGTACGAGGCGGCGCAAGTCATCGAGGTTGCGCGCCAAGCGATCCATGCTGTGAACCACCACGGTGTCGCCTTCGCGCACGAAGGCCAGCAGCGAATCAAGCTCGGGCCGCTGGGTGTCCTTGCCCGACGCCTTGTCGGTGAACACCCTGCCGACTTCGACATGCTCCAGTTGCCGCTCCGGGTTCTGGTCGAAGCTGCTGACCCGGACGTAGCCGATGCGTTGACCCTGCAAGATACCTCCAAATACGAAAGTGTCAGGAAGAAATCTATGACCTTTCGCCGCAGGTGTCAAGAAACACAAAAGTTAACTCTATTCTGACGTTGCTGGGTGGCTTCTCCTGACATCAGGATAGGGTATAGCTCAGACTGACATTATTATTGTTGCGCCGCCGCAAAGAAGGTAAAATGCCTTTTCCCAAAGAATCAGCAAGCCAACTATCGGAGTTCCTACCCGTGTAAGCCTCTTTCTCGCTGCGAGCCAGCTTCAATACACACCACGCTCGCACGAGGCTGCACGTCCGATTCACTGCGTCTTGCTGGCCCTGGATTACTCGGGGTTCGTTCTCTATTCCGCTGGCCGGGAAGACGCGCTTGCGTTCGCCCCAACTGCCACCACTGGCTGGCAACCACAACGGAATAGAAGAATGATGAAATCCTTACGCCAGGACTGGCTTTCCAATGTCCGAAACGACTTACTAGCGGGCATCGTCGTCGCGCTAGCGCTCATCCCCGAGGCAATCGCCTTCTCGATCATTGCGGGCGTTGATCCGAAGGTCGGTCTTTACGCCTCATTCAGCATTGCCGCGATCATTGCCTTTGCCGGTGGTCGCCCTGGCATGGTGTCTGCGGCCACAGGTGCAATGGCGCTGCTGATGGTGACCTTGGTCAAAGACCACGGCCTGCAATATCTGCTGGCTGCCACCGTGTTGACCGGCGTACTGCAAATTCTCGCGGGGTGGCTCAAGCTGGGCGCATTGATGCGCTTTGTCTCTCGCTCGGTCATCACCGGCTTCGTCAATGCGCTGGCCATCCTGATCTTCATGGCGCAGTTGCCCGAGCTGACCAATGTGACGTGGCACGTTTATGCCATGACGGCGGCAGGTCTCGGCATCATCTACGGCTTTCCCTACATCACCAAGGCCGTGCCGTCGCCGCTGGTTGCCATCGTCGTGTTGACCGGAGTGGCGATCTTCCTCGGCCTCGACATTCGCACTGTGGGCGACATGGGCAAACTGCCTGACAGTCTGCCGGTGTTCCTGCTGCCTGATGTGCCGCTGAACCTCGAAACGCTCAAGATCATCTTCCCTGTCTCGGCCACCTTGGCGGTCGTCGGCTTGCTGGAATCCATGATGACGGCTTCCATCGTCGATGACCTGACCGACTCCAACAGCAACAAGAACCGCGAATGCGTGGGTCAAGGTGTGGCAAACATTGCTACCGGCTTCCTCGGCGGCATGGCAGGTTGCGCCATGATTGGCCAGTCGGTCATCAACGTAAAATCCGGCGGTCGTGGCCGACTCTCCACGCTGGCCGCTGGCGTGTTTCTGCTGCTGATGGTGGTGTTTATCGGTGACTGGGTGGCCCGCATTCCGATGGCCGCACTGGTCGCGGTGATGATCATGGTGTCTATCGGCACCTTCAACTGGGCCTCGATCCGCAATCTGCGCGAGCACCCAAAAAGTTCCAGCATGGTGATGCTGGCCACCGTGGTAGTGACGGTTGGCACCCACGACTTGGCCAAGGGCGTGCTAATCGGAGTGCTGCTGTCGGGCTTCTTCTTCGCCCACAAGGTGGGCCAGATTCTGCGCGTCACCTCTCGCACCGAGGACGAAGGCCGCGTGCGCACCTACACCATTACCGGCCAAGTGTTCTTTGCCTCGGCGGATCGCTTCATCAATACCTTCGACTACAAGGAAGTCATCGAGAAAGTGCGCATTGACGTAAGTCGCGCCCACTTCTGGGACATCACCGCTGTTAGCGCCTTAGACAAGGTGGTCATCAAGTTCCGCCGTGAAGCCACCGAGGTCGAAGTCATCGGCTTGAACGAGGCCAGCGCCACAATGGTGGACAAGTTCGCCGTGCATGACAAAGACGGTGCCGAAGACATGCTGATGGGCCACTGAGAGGAAACAGGATCATGAAGAACGAAAACAAAGTGCTGGCCTGCGTGGATCAATCCCACTTCGCCGATTACGTGGCCGACTACGCCGCATGGGCCGCTCGCCGAATGGACGCGCCGCTGGAGTTTCTGCACGTCATCGACCGCCACCCCGAGCAGGGATCGGGCGAAGATCACAGCGGTGCCATCGGCATTGACGCCCAGGAAAATCTGCTGACCAAGCTCACCGCCGAAGACGAGGCCCGCACCAAGAATGCTCGCGAGCAAGGCCGCATCTTCCTGAACCGACTGCGCGAACGGGCCACCGCTGCCGGTGCCGCGCTGGTCGATGTTCGCCAGCGGCACGGCGAACTTGAAGCAACGCTGGCCGAACAGGAAGACGGCGTGCGCCTGCTGATACTCGGACGCCGTGGCGAAGCCGCAGAAGCCACACAGCGCGACTTGGGCCGCAATGTGGAGCGGGTGGTACGTTCGCTGCACAAACCGATCCTGACCGTGACCGAAGGCTTCAAAGAGCCGCAGCGCGTGATGATCGCCTTCGACGGCGGTGTCGTGACCCGGCGTGGCGTCGAAATGGTCGCTGGCAGCCCGCTGTTCCGAGGTTTGCCTATCATCCTGCTGATGTCGGGGAAGAAAAGCCAGGATGCACCCAAGCAGCTTGATTGGGCCAAGACCACCTTGGAATCGGCTGGCTTCGACGTCACCGCCTCACTGATCCCCGGCGATGCGGAAAGCATCATCGCCAAGACGGTCAAGGAGCAGTCCATCGACATGCTCATCATGGGCGCATTCGGTCACTCGCCGCTGCGCACTTTGATGTTCGGCAGCAAGACCGCTGACCTGCTGCGTTCCTCGACCATCCCCACGCTTCTACTGCGATAGCGAAGGAGTCGCCTCAATGGACATGGAACAGTTCCGCGCTCGACTGCTGATCGAGCAAAGGGAAACCGTTGAGGCAATCCAGCAGGCTCAACAGTCCGCCGCGCCGGTCGAGCTGGATCAATCCTGTGTCGGTAGGGTGTCGCGTATCGACGCCCTCCAACAACAGGCTCTTGCCCAAGGATTGCGGGAGCGGCTGACCATTCGCAAGCGCAAGGTCGAAGCTGCGCTGGCCCGCCTCGACTCTGGCACCTATGGGCTGTGCTGCGCCTGTCACAGTGATTTGGAGCCGGAACTGTTGAACGCCGATCCTGCTGTTGTGTTCTGCCAGGAATGCGCGACAGCGCGTCAATGACAAAGCCGTATTGATGCCCAACGGCGGAGCCGTTTTGCCTTAACGTGCTTTATTTTCCGTTTTCTGAGGCGACCCCAGCTAGTAAATGCGCAACAAAAAAGCACCCCGGAGGGTGCTAAGAAATTTGGAGCTGCTTCAAAGGTAATCGATGACTTCACTGGCCTTGCGTCTGCGCTCATCAGATCTTTTGTCGTAACGCTGTGTCGTTGTAATGCTGGCGTGGCCTAGGTTGTCTTTGACAGTGATGATGTCGATCCCTTTTTCAAAAAGAGTCGTTGCATAGGTTCTTCGAAGGTCATGGGGTGCGACATTCTCAATCCCGGCCTGCAAACTGCGCTCATGCAAGATGTGATAGACGGATTGACTCGACATCCTTTCGGAAGTCATGGCACCGTGGCGACGAATACGGGTGAACATCGGGCCGTCTTGAATGTCAGCAGCATCCAACCAGGCAGTGAGGCGGGTCCAAGCTCCTGCTGGGATAAAGGCGATTCGTTCCTTATTTCCCTTGCCAATGACTTTGAGAATTCGATCCTTCCTCACGAGGCTGGCCACATCGAGGTTGACGATCTCCGCTCTACGTAATCCGCAACCCGCTAAGATGGCCAGCATCGCGCCGTCACGAAGGCCAAGCTTTTTTTCATCTTCATCGCAGGCTTGCAACAAAAGCCGAACTTCCTCAGGCCGAAGTGCACGCCCCTTAGGAAGCCGTGAGCCACTGTCACCCTTGACTTCTTTGATTTGCTGGTAGTCCTCAACATTGAGCTGGTGAAGGAACCAGGCTTCCTTGCACACGCCTTTGATGCCTGCCAGATAGGTGTTTACAGTTGCTGGAGCCTTGCCTTTCCTTTGATCAATGTCACTACCGTTTTCGTCAGGCTTGCTGCTGAGCAACGACACTATGGCTAGAACGTGGTGGCGTCGCAGGCTACCCCATGGACAGGAGTGCAGATCAGAAAAGCCAATGATTCTGGCCACGTTGTTGAGAAAGGATTGCATCGTGACCTTGCTCTGGTCCGATTTGAGGGAAAGCAAGTATCTGACCGCAGCGTTCTGTCCTACATCCGGGCGTCCAGGCAAGGCTAAAAATTCATTTTGAAGAGAATCCTCACGAAGGCCGCCAGGAGGCTCTATAGCGAATTTTTTCATTTTTACATCCGACTGCATTGGGTGCTCCATGATGTGCGCTTGTAGGGCTTTCTGACAAGCCCATTTTTTTTGATCACTTCTACTTTTCAAAAGATCTATTTTAATAAGTAGAGCTATGTTTGAAAAGCTCACTGTTATCGTGAGCTATCGGCCATGCGATTTGATCATGAGCGCACATTCATTCTGTCGCGCCATCACAGAATGCATCAAGTCTGTGCGCTTGGTACAGAGTAAGACTTAGATTGTGGGAGCGCAATAGATTCATACGTTGCTGGCGCGCTTGAACAGTGTGGCCAGGATCTTCATTCCAGTCTTGGCATCCGTGATGACCACATATCTATGGACAGATGAATCGTGCCCCCAGATTTCAACCTCATTGTCAGGTCCATACTTTCTGCGCTTATGCTCGATAACGCGGGGATCGAGTGGGATCTTGTGAAGATCTTCATGCTGCATCCTGTTGATGAGGGAAGCCCATGGGTTCTTCATATCAGCTGCTGAGTGATACTGAACATATCGATCAACGGCATGTTCGGTGATGACCAATTCACCAATCCTGGGTGTCTGAACAATCTCCTGAATACGATACTCTTTGGGATTTATCGTGATCTTTGTGAGTTTAGCGCCATCATCGTGATTGATTGGTGACTCAGATTTGATATTAATTTTGGCACCAGCGAAACGCCCTCCTTCCTGCATGAATGCTGCAAACTTGAGCAGATGCTTCTTATCGGATCTATTGAGGGAGAGCTTCTTTATGGCACCTTTGGATACATTGAGTTCAAATGCTTTTCCGCTATCAGGAATGCGGTCAAAGACAGCTTGATTGAATACCAGATGACGAATAGCTACTAACTCAGCGGCCAACTCGATGTCCTCAATCGGGTGCGTAAACTCTACAGTTAGTACACCGAAGTTACTTATACCTACTCGCCACAAAACAAAAACAGAGCGTTCATCGCTCTGTTTTTGGGAGTAAGTAGTCAAGCGCATCATGGCGACTACCCTTTTGCTTTAGGCTTTATCGTTCGAACTTTTGTCGATCAGCAGATCATCGAGATTGCCGCCTGCAGCGATATGTTCTTTCACCCAGCTAGGCTGCATGCCGCGACCTGTCCAGGTTTTTCCATCCTTGGCATATTTATCCGCGACCTTCCCGCGAGGCTTTCCTGCCGAAGATCCACGAGACTTTGACTGGAGATCTTCGATGGTGATGCCGTAGTCTTCCATCTTGGCTTTGATGTCAGAAATCACGCCCTGCACTTCCTTCAGGCGCATTTCTTCTGCTTGGCGAGAGAGTTCTTCAGCTTGAGCCAGGAGTTCTTTGTACGTTGCCATAAGTATTACCCTTCAGGTTGTGAATTACAGGGCAGAATACTAACTCAAAAAATGATACTGTCAAAGTTAAATTCAAGTAAAGTTGCTCAGAACCAAAAAAAAGCCTTCAACCCCTGTGAGGGCTGAAGGCTTTCTATTAGATAGTGGCGAAAGATCTAGCTATAAAGCTCTTCAAGTTCGCAACCCTAGGGAACCCTAAGATACCTTGCGAGAGCAAGACATCATTCCAGTCAACCCCTTTAGCTTTCGCTGGTATTGGCATCGATGGCATAAGTATGTGAACGTTCAGCCCGTGTGCTTTCGCACGCTGGTACAACACGTTTGCAGCAATTTCGCCACGAACAGACTTATCCTTGTCAGCCCATATCAGCAAGGTATGAACAGACTCAGGAATCTCAAAAGTTTCCATGAGCTGAGCATTGACGGACGACCAAGTAGGTATCTTTGTCGCTCGATATGCAGAAAGTGCCGTCTCCAGTCCTTCAGCTATACCCAGTACTCCCCCGCAAGAAGGATCACCGAGTCTTACTGCAGATCCGTTGACATCCATATCGTCAGGGATGCTCATCATCTTCTTCACCTTCTCTACCTTATGACGCTGGCCAGCTGAATCCTTATAGGACACTGCGAGCTTTTTGCCATCCTTATTCAGGTAGGTTCGATGGAGAGTAACAATTTCCCCCTCTGCATTGCGGATAGCACAAACAATCGCTGGAAAAGATCCCAACAGAGTATTCTTGTTATCCACTTCTTCATAGTAGTCCAGGGCAGGATGAAAGCGCATGTCGGCCGCAGCACCTTTGGCCAGCTCATTGAAGAGCACGCCACGGGACTGCAGGTAGAGACGCATGGGTTCAGCGGTCGCAGATGGGAACGCCACACACTGATTCCAGACCTTCTCTATCTTCTCGCTCGCATAAGCCTTCCCTGCCGCTTTCGCGGCCAGCACGTTTGCTGCACGCTGCTGCGCTTCTTGCAACCAACCAGGCGCGGCCAGAGCCTTGTTGATGGGCACGACCTTCTGATGGGCTGCAATTGGCTCAGCACTGACTTCATCCGCAGTTTCTACGGCTTGTTTCGCAGAGGTTACGGCCACAGGTGAACCGTTGCTAACCTGAACATGCTTCACAACGCTGCTTGAAGCCTGGGTGCTTTTCAGACGAGTTTCCCCGATACGAATCACTTCCCAAGTATTGCGATGAGTCTTGATCTCCTCTTCCGTAATCACACCGTCCTTGTCTTTTTTCTCGACAACAATAGTGACGGGGACGCGCCCCAGATTACTCAAAGTGATACTGTCACCGTAAGTGGCTCCGCTCTCTGCCAGGGCACGCTCAATGTCCACACCCCAAAGGGTACGTTCAAGATTGTTCCTGTAACGCAGAATTGCGTAGAAGCTCAGCTCATTTTCATCCTTGAACTGATACCGCTCTTTACCGAAGGCAATCAAAATTCCATCATAGAACTTTGCTTTCTTTGGGTCATGAGCGACCACTAATTCAAGTCGCTTTGTTTGAGTTGGTTTTGCAGTTGGAAGCCCCAATGCTTGACCCACTTCATCAATAGTTTCGGAAAATGACCAGTTGCGTAACCACATCAGAACTTCAAATCCATTCGATAAGAAACGGATACTTGGATCATTGTGGAATGCAGCTCCAGTCACGTCAGCATCAGGCATTAGGCGGAATCCATCAGTGCCCCCTTTTATTGGGCAGGGAACATGACGGCCAACTCGCTGAATTGCGTGGCGCAGCTCAGGAGCTAGGTTTGCGAAAATAGCCAGCCAATTTTCATCAGCAGCCTTTTTGACAACTTCTTTATCGTAGTTAGCCATTGTTAGTCCTTAGAAAATTAACTGGAATTGAGGCTTCATTAAAGCCCTGTATAGGGATTTAATGAAACCCCCACACCAGTGGAACCAAGGAGTAGTCCCGCAAGGGACTTATCCCTGGCAGGGTTTTGATTTAGTTCAGGTAGCCAAGCTTACGCATGACAACTTGAACTCCTTCACGGATGCGGTCAGGGGACAGCATTTCTTCACGGCAGAGTACGAGGAACGAAAACGGATGTATTTCGTCTGACATTAGCCATTCGTAGTTCTCTTGCCTGGTTTCAGGGCTTGTCCGCCCATCACCTAGCAATCGAATATTTTCATCAAAAAACGCTGTGCGCAATTTATCGATGTCATCATCAGACCATACGAATTTCTCCGTACTGTCTAAGTTCTCTTCATCGACTTCATCGTGCTCTGAGGTTTCTTGAACATAAGCCCCTGTCTCTGGTGCGCAGATATCGAAATCAAGCGACAAGCTACTTATGAGGCTTTCAATATTCTTGTTGCAGGTCTTCAAGGACAAATATGATTTGCCATGTTCACTGTATGAATATTGCTGAGAAGTCATCGTTTGATCCAGAAAATCAAACGACATTTGCCCCAGTTCCGGTTTGTGGATTGAGGGAATCATTGCCATGGCCACACTCCAAAAATGAAGGCCATGCCCCCGTTAGGAGGCATAGCCCCCTTAGGGTAGAAAAATTCACAAGGCTAGCTTGTAAACACCAGTTTCCAGACGTTCGAAGTATTTTGCGTCTTGCAATACCTGTCGGACTTTCGCCCTCCAATGTACGTTCTCTCTGAACTGTGCAAATGGCTCAATAGCTTCGTAAATCTGGTTTAAATCCATAGAGGGTTTCCCTTGCAGGACTCTACGAACAGCTGCTTTCCATGTAGTGGCAATCATATTGACTGCTTTTCGATGGAAATTTGATAGCAGGATCAACGAGTGACTTGCATCACGACGAAAAACTAAAAGCTTTTCGTGCGCAATACGAACAATGTTGCCTGAATATTGTCGTGAATCACTAATACAGTTGTGCTGCACTTTGATGATTTCATCGACCAGTTTGCCTGGAGCGATACGCTCCACAAGACTTGAGAGATTGTAGTAATCCCCGTTTCTGCGGAGATTGCCCATCAATATCCCATAGTGTCCTTTTACTTCGCAGGCATCATGAATGTTCATGACAGCAAGCTCTAACGACTCAACAAATTCATTTAGCTTCATGCGGCTCATGTCCCATTTGTGTGGTTCATTGCCCCATTGACTTCCTGAATACTGAATCATGTCCCAGTAAGCTGGGTGCCACCAGATCAGATTCGCTTTCTCTCCCAAGAAGGAAGAGAAGTCATCAGTCAGCAAATTAAAGCCCTGATGAAGGTCTGTGCCCTTGAAGCGCACTCCAAGTGAAGCGGCTACATCGGCGCTCGTTCCGCCTCCAATGCTTGGATCTGCAACGAGGCCATTCTGATCTTTTAGATAGGACTCGATAAAGTCCTTTATGACGTACCCTGAGCAGTTGCCACGGTACTTGTTGTCACCATAGTTTCCCCGGTTTGGGTAGGAACAAATCGAGTTTGAAAACATGCGTGCCTTAATCAATTGAGGGCACGCCACCCATGGGAGTGCATGCACCCCAAGGGTTGATAAAATGCTGTTTGTTTAAGGAAGCCAGCTACTTCACTTTTCGTTCCAAGAAGGAACAAAACCACATTACTAATACCAATGCGGGCATTGGTAATGGGTCTTAGGTCTAGTGGGCCAATTCCGGTTCTTGAACTGGAGTGACGTTCGATTTGACGATCAAGGTTTCGCGTTTCGCCGTTTTGGGATGCTTACGATGCCTAAAATGATGGCCGTTGCTGTCACTTCCCATGTAGTGCCAGCAATCACCAGTTTCTTGGTTCTCGCAAACATGATCGCCAGAATTCAATTCTGCCTCGGATAACCCTCCCCACATCGCTTGCCATTGCTCCGTGTTGCGTTCAATGAAGAACGGGACTTCCTTCATCAGTTCTCTCCTGTCTTTGCTGTATCGCGTAAGTGCATTGTCTGCATAGACAGGAAAAGGCATCACCATGAAGCTGCCCTATTTGGGCAGACCTAAAAAATAGATCAAGCTATTACTGAGTAGCCTTCAGGCAGGCTACTGGACTGGAAACGGGTTGCGTTCATCCCTTGGGGCATTGAAGTCGTAGGTTGGTCGTCTATCGATTTCGAATAGGCTGCGGTCCTTGCCATCTATCCATCTTGGAGGCTTGCCGCGACCGCTCCAAGACTGGCCAGTGTCTGGGTCGTAGTACCTGGCCACGGGTTCCTTCTTAGCTGGCTGCGGGAGTGGGAACACTTGATGCACTGTGAAGCCGAAAGACTGGACCAGCTCTCTTACCTGGATAAGAGCGTCAGTCTCTTCCGAGGCGCGAGCTTGTGCAATTTGCTTGTCTAGCTGGGCAAGCTCAGCTTTCAGTTGACTGTAGGATTTCATGAGAGTGTATGTATGCCCGAGATGGTGATCGACGTGCACTGTGAGCGCAGGCTCTTCATGCATGGGCAAGTCGGTTCAGAAATAAGAAAGGCCACTCCCAAGAGAGTGGCCAGTCTTTTTTGCTGCGTAACGTCAACTACGCTTTATTTTTTACCTTCACGCTTCTCTTCATCGATCTGACGCTGAGCGCCGATCGATCCAACAATCAGGAACACTCCAATGCAGAGCATGCTGATGGCGAGGGGACTGAAGAGGTGATTCATGGTGTGACCTTTCGTAGATGGGTTGTCAGCTACGGCTTATGAAGCCATTTTCTCACGAGTTTTGAGAACTGTCACTGCACCCTCAAGCATCACTGCAAAGGCGATGATGTCACCGATGGCAGTCGCAGTGTCTCCAGCTGCGAAAGAGTCAACAACGGCTTGGGCTACTTCGATGGCGTAGTAAGGAACCACGACACCGGTTACAAGGAAAGTCAGACGAAGCGAAGACGCAATGGCCTTCACCGTCATCGTTACCAGTTGGAAAGTTCCTGCAAGCAGGATGAAGATGTATGGCAGCAGAAGCAGTGCCACATTGATTTTTAGCATAGGCGAATCTCCGTAGAAATTGCCAAGGCGCACCCGCTAGGGTGGCTAAACCCTGGCGGATTGTTGAAAGACACTCATTGATCGAGCATCAAGTTGTCGTCGCAACTCGCAAGACTGAAGCGTCATGGACGCTATAGTTTTTGAGTTGAGATCGGACCTGGTACAAGTCAGCTCGACCGTGAAGCAAGTTCACGAGGCTGACATATGTTGCCGGGATGCGATGGGAGATCGCATTCAGCGTTAAGTGGTGTCTCGGTCATGCCGAGCACTAGAGATGCTGTTTATTTATGGAGGCCAGTTACCTCACACATTGCCCACGAGGGACAAAAAAAGCGCAGATGCAAAGCTTGGCTTGCTGCCTTGCATCTGTGCTCTTCTTCGGGAGTCTAGTGGTGATCGCTGTTCAACGACGTGGCTCAAGTTGCCCTCTTTGGGCGCTGTGACGAAATTTCACCAGAGCGCTTGTGAGCGCCTGGTGTAATTTCTTTAGTTCACTGACAGAGCTTCGGCTGCAGCAGCCTTCTGTCGCCATGGGTAGAGACATAGCGTGTAGTTCTCGCCATCGTCGCTTTTCAGCTCGACGGTATTCCCTGCTATGCGTGCTTTCGAGATGGTTTCCTCTTCAAAGAAGAGCCAGCCGTGGGGTTCGTCAGAGACATCGATTCGCAAGTGCCGCGAGAGGCTGCGATTGTTCTTGATGCCCGTACCGATCCCCTTGGTGATTGCCATCTGTCCGTTCAAGCGCACGATACGTGCATTTTTGATCATTCGGTAGAGTCGTTCGATTTGCATGTTGTCCTCGTATACGGGGCCAACATCCCCAAGGGGGTGTTAGCCCCTGATGGGTTGATTTATGCCGCCAATAGATCCAGCTGCTCGGCCTGCCCCATTGCTGGTGCGGGCAAAGCTGCGACGGTCTGTACCTCAGCGGGTGCTTGGAGGATCGGGCCACACTCCATCCCTGCCTGCGCAAGAACATCATCAATGGCTTTTTCCATCCGTTCCGCAACGTTTTCCGAGTCGCGCCCTGATGTCAGTGCGTAGACCGGATTGCGTTCGTAGTAGCTATGGCTTTTGCCTCTGCTAAAAGCTTTGAGATAATCATCAGAATATTTCTCAGCTTGTTCATATTGCTTCTTGAAATGCTCATTTGCATCGCCCATGTCCTGGGGGAGCCATTGGCGTATGCGGCCAACGAAGCGATTCAAGCGATCAACAACCTCATCACTCTTGGGGAAAAAGTGCAGCGTGCCGCTTCCCTTGTAGTAACGATATTCAAAGAACTCTGACGTAAATCGTTCAGAGGTATTGACATTATTTTTTCTAAATGATTGACGAAGACCGAAGTAATCACCGGAAATCCCATTTAGATAGCCAAAAACCTTGTCAATATCACCTAAGAATTGTTCGCATTCATATTGCAGTGCCCCACTACTCCACGTATTGAAACGCGGAATAATGAAGCGCTTCTTACGAATACGCATTCCTACTTTGTGCTTCTGGTTAGACTTCCACGACTTGTAAAACACAACGTTGTCAGAGCTGCGTTCAATAATCGTATCAAACAATCCCAGAACCATATCGGTGTAGATAGATCCCATCGACTGAATCATTCCAGCGAGGAACCCGTGAACATTCGATATCGAAAACTCAAGTGCGTATATTGTCTCAGCATCCGCTTCGAGCTTACGTCTTGCGTGGTTCGACAATTTGTCAGTTAAAAGTGTTGATCTGATAATCTGCGCCCAAGCTTTCCGCTTGAGATCTTCATACCTCTTCGAAAATAGCTCCATAGCTTTTTTTCGAATATCAATCGGATCAGGTCTGAAGTCAGACCCTACCCCCTTTGACTGCATTTCGTCTAGCGTCACTCCCAATTTATCTGATGCGTGCTCGAAGATGGCTTCAAACTCAGATGATTGTCGCGCTGCTTCGATAGCCGCGCTAAAGTGATAGTAGGTGTTCTCGATGAAGTTAGCTGGAAGAGCGAGAGTTTTGCAGATATGAGGGTCAAATTCATGACGACTCAAGTTATCTCCCACTTTTAGCCTCTTCAGAATATTGTCCACATCAGCAAATGCTTCCGGGACTTTATTCAAATAGACAATAGCCACCTCAACATCGGTTTTACGTTCCACATCATCAACGAATTGATCTTGATGGAATGACACTCTGCCATGCTTCTCGATCAGCTCCACCAAGCGTTTACGCTCGCGCGTGTATGGATTCTTGATGGTCTGAGCATTGATGCACGCACTGATCTCAGCGTCGTAAACCAAATCCCAAGCATGAAGAACATGTTCCGCACCCTGGTTAAAGGGTGGGTTCATGATCACTTGTGTGACGGAGGCCAGAGACTGAACTTCTAAGAAGTCATGTCCTAGAACCGTTACACCCAGCTCGCGCAAGCTCGCATGGTGCTTGATATCGATTTCGACAGCCGATTTCTTTCGGGACGAAGATTTGTATTTGTCGCGCTGGTCATAGGACCAACGACGACGATCAAAGCGCTCTTCCAGGCTTGGATCGAACCAAGGAACTTCAGTGCCTTCCGGCAGTTCCTCGAACCCGTTCTCAGCGTGTCGAAACAACGCACCCTTACCTGCACTGGGATCACACACATGGACGATGGGCCGTTGGAATTGATGCCACAGCAAAGCCGTTGTGTATGCGCCTGTTGGGTAGTACTGAAAATCCATGATCTGCCTCTTGATTGAGAGACAGTCGCCCCATCTGGGGCGAGCTGCCCCAATGGGTGATTAGCTGACGATGAGGTCCATCTGCAGCTGTTGAAATGCAGCCACCTGAGATCCAGGTGTTGCAGCAATGGGCTTAACTTGAATGCTTCGGGTTTGAGCCGTCAGCACATGCTTCCTGCGCACCTTGGCCAAGCCCTTGGTAAGGGTCTGACTGATGGGCTGCAGGAGCTTCTTGCCCTCTTCCTTGAGCCAACGTGCGTCCCCGCCCACAGAATGAGGGAGGCGCATATCAAGCTTCTTTTTGACGTACACGGTGGCATTCCCGTGGACTGACCATCCATCTTTATCGTTCCAGTAGCCCGCTCCGGTAAGAGCGTTCTCGTTGGCCGAGTAAATGACGAAAGTGCTCATGGCTGCTCCAAAACGTGCTGGAGCAGCGCCCTACCGGGTGTGCCCCGGCTGGGTTGATGGAAGACAAAACCCCACACCCTTCAGGGCGTGAGGTCAGTCACATGGCTGCGATTCAGTAAACAGTTCCCGCGATGAGTTCTGCGCCTGGGTAGGCGTCGAGAGCTTCAGCACGAGCTGCTTTCAGATCCGTGGCCATGGTGTAGTGGAAAGTGAGATCGCTCTCACCCTTTTGAAGCAGAGAAACGCAGTACGACTCCTTGACTTCAAAAGCACTAGCCAGCTCGCAACCCCAATCTGCTTCAGCAATAGCTTGAGCGTTGTTGTCTAGAGCGATAGTGATGACGTTTTGCATGTGGGAACTCCGAAATTTTGCGGAGCGCCCCCCTACCGGGGGTGCGACCCCGCTAGGGTTGAAATTGCTGGGTTTCCCCAGCGGCTGAAATGCACTCTTTCGAGCACATAAGGTTGGCCACCTTCAGTCCACGGTAGTCAGCGACTTTTCCATGAGCTTGAAGAGTGTTTTCTGCAAGTCTTCGACCGCATCAATGCAAATGCTCCTTGAGAACAAAGTTGCCGGTGCGTTCGTTTGAATGCCGATACCAATGACATCGATTCCGCTACGTTCGCAGAGGTCGATCACTTCCTTTGTGGCTTGAGAGCTGTTCGGCTCGCCATCCGTAAGGACGATCAACATCTTGCGGTCTTCGCGTGTTTTGCTCAGTTCGTAGGCCGCATACCAAATGGCTTCAGCCATCGGTGTGCCACCAGAGGGTTTCACTGGAAACCTGCCTGTATTGGCCTGAACTGATTGCCCATGCTTCACAGCACAGACAACAGGAGACTCCGAAGAGTTTGAGAAAAAGGTCACTGCAGGATTCACATGGGCAATCGCATCGAGCGCGAGCGCCAATGCAATGCATGCTTCATCTGTGACATCGGCCAGCGAACGCGAGCTGTCGGACCTGGTAGGACGGGTCATGGACCCGCTTTTATCGCCAAGTATGTGGACCGCTGTATTCGGCTTTCGCTTTTCCTGCGGTTTTGCAAACACTCGCGTATCACCCGCGACTACGCGATGCAGTCGATTGATATCCAGGCGTTTGCCACTGCGGGTCGATTGCTTCGCACAATGCAGACTGGCTTGCACCAGGCCGAACAGTTGATTGCGAATTTTCGATGTTGCAGGCCGGACCCGGTTCATCAGCTCAAGGCCTTTGGCCTTGTCATCTGATGCATCAGTTCCCTTGCGAATGGTCTGGTAGGAGGGGATTCCCTCTTCCCGTGCCACTTGTGACAGCTCCTGCTTCAGAGAATTGCGTGCGCGATCCCCATCCACATCCCCAGCGCCAGCTGAGAGAGCTTGCGTAAGTGCATCCAACTTTTCCTTTGCAGTGCGCGAGGCAATACCAGAATCGTTTTCAGCTCCCTGATCGGCACCAGCCATGGATCGTTGACCTTGACCTTCACCTGAATCATCACCCTCATTGGATTGGCCTGGGCCTTTCCCCTGTTGGGAGTCTTCTTGTGTCGAGTCTTGCTGGCCATCAGCTTCATCGGAGTCATCGCCTTCGCCGGAGGATTGTTCGTTCGGAACATTCTGAGGCTGTTGGTTTTGATCCTGATTCTGCTGATCCTGCTGTTGCTGCTCTTCTTCCTTTTCCTTCTCTTCCTCGATCATGGAAATGACCTGATCTGCCAGGTAGCAGATATCGGAAGTCGATTCAGCATCCACCACCTTGCGGAGAATGGTGCTTAATCGAGTGATAACGCCTTGTGGGAATGTGCGCTCCAGAACGGGCTGCGCAGTTGCCAGATAAGACGCCATCACAGGTTGACCTACGGCCCTCGCTTGCAGCCAATAGAGGCAGTAACCCACCAGGATCTGAGCTGGATGCTCATCATCTCTAAGATGGGAGTAGTGACCGACCCTTGCCATGTAGTTCGCAACCTCGTTGAGCGTCGTGGCAGTACCTGGGTACAAGTCCATCATCGCCCGCTCGATGCGGCAATCTTCGAAAGCGTTGGTCAGTTCGGCATGCAGACCTGCGCGTCGCGGTGCACTGAAATCAGTGAACCGCACATGCGCGGCTTCATGCGCCATGTAGCCCCACACAACATCCATGTATGGATAATCGTGAGGAACGTTCGGGATAACAATCGTTTTCCCATCCGTATAGGCCACGTCTTGGCCTATACGGACTTTCACACCAAACTTGTCTCCATAAGCAGTTGCCACGATGGGCAATGCGGTATAGATAGTATTTCGGTTCTGTTTGGCCATGGGTCTTCCCTCAAGAGGTATGGGGAACCCAGCCCCAAGGGGCTAGGATTCCCCTTGGGTTAAAAATGATGCGCTTAGGACTGCTTAGAAAAAGCCGTCTTCGTCGTCATCACCAATGGTGGCAAGCTGGAAAGAGGCATCGTTGTTGCTGTTTCCAGCTTCAACTTCTGCTTGCTCCTCCTCAACTCCCACTACAACTGCCTGCTGGCCCTCAGTCTGTGCTTGCGTAACAGAATCAGTAGGGACAAAAGTGGCTTCAACGTCGATAACCACCGAGCCTTGTGCAGGCTCGCTGGCTTCTGACACAGTACCTGCAGGCGCTTCAAGCACTTCTACATCGACACGATGAACCACCTCTGCAGCCTGGGGCTGAATCGATGTCTCTGTGCGTGCGTGCGTGCCAAAGAAGCGGTCGAGGTCGGCAATAAACGCATCAGCTGGATTGCTGGACGCTTGTGCCGGTGCTGGTGCGCTGTCCACGGATGTGAACAGATCACCCTCTGCAGATTGCGGTTGCATCTCGGCAGTTGAAGAGTCGGAGGCGTAGCTTTGATTCTGGGAGGCTGAGGCCTCCAGAGTCGCCGCTTCTGCCTTGACTGAAATCGCTCCGTTGAGATATTGCTCAATTCGCGCCTTGCTGCTCAGGATGAGCATTGTGGCGGTCAGCTGATGGAAAAACGGACCTGTGACATCGCGGCCAACAGCATACGTTTTGTACCCATTCAACGTTTCATTGAGAAGATCGACAAGCGGTTTGATTTTTGAGTTAAGGAACGACAGCCCATCGAGCTTGTCTCGCAGGTTCTGCAAAGTCTGCTTGGTGCCAATGCCGCATTTGTCACGGCCCAGCAAGCGGTCTTCATAGAACTTATCTGCTTCCTCTATCAGTTCGTTGATGAGGTCATCGCCCAGGCCATGAACTTTTTCTTCAAGGCGAGTGCTCAGCTCTGCATCATCAGTAGGCGCGATCTTGAAGATCTGGAAATCGAACCCGAGGCGCTTTTCCACAACGGATTGTGGAAGCGCGCCTGAGCGGATTGCCGTCTCATATTGAGGATTTTCCTTGCACCAGCTATCTATCGCAGCGTTGTAGTTTGCGATGAAAGTGGTGCGCAGTGCATCGAACTCAGTTTGCACTTCGCCCATTTTCTTGCACACCTCATCCATCTTGGTCAATGGAATTGCTACGCCGTCCATGAACTTCATGCCGATGCGCAGCAATGTGCGTCGAGTCTCTGCTTTGACCCGATGAAAGCCTTTCAGCTGTGCGGGATCGCAGATCTTCTTAGTACCCAGTTGGGCAATTTTTTCAGGTGGGATCTCTCCCCCTGCTCCAAGCTTCAGATCGTCAGCGGTCAGGCGAACCTGCCCGCTCCAAATGTCAAAGTCTGCATGTACAACACACAGCTGAGTCAGATGGTTGATCTTGGTGGAATTGGTTTGTGTCATGGTGCTCTCCGAAAAGAGGTGCACCACTCCCCCAAGGGTGTGACACACCCCAAGGGTTGATAAAAAGCTGTTTGTTTTAGGAAGCCAGCTACTTCACACTTTCGCTCCCAGAGGGAACAAAATCTGCTTTTCAGAAGGGGACTCGCTTGCGCGAATCCCCTGCCAAAAAGACTTCCCTAAATGTAAAAGGATTCAACGTCCAATGATAGGTCCTTGACAGGATCTGTGACCCCTTTGTCAACGATCAGGCGTGGTGCCATATCGTTTGTCAAAGTAACCCGGCATCGCTCGGTTGACTTTCGCCGGTAAGAGTCAATCTCCTGTTGAGTCACGCCTGCAGACTTGTCGGCTAGCAGCTTCTCGTAGTCAATTTTCCCTACCTGCACATAGCGCGTCACCATGACACCGCAATAGTCTGCGTGCATGTAATCGCCCATCATGCCCTGCATCGCAGCGCGTGAGGCCGACTGGCGCTCCTTCATCACCTCTAGGCGTTCTTCCAATTCCGAGATCTGTCCCTGCAGCAAGCGGAACTCCTCGGCTTGATACAACCAGTTGGCCATCTCTTCACCCTGGGGGATGTAGAGGTCGCGCGCTGGGTCCTTTTGCGGCTCTCGTCTCTTAACGACCTTATCCCAGAAGATTGGGGCAACGCCCTCTATCTGAGAGATCAGTGCCTGGTCCCGAGGGATGCAGAACACTTCAACTTGGCCATCAAAATAGAAAACCAGCCACCCTCTCTTGGCCCCTGTAACAAGGATCTGATGCTGCACCTGAGGGTAGTAAAACTTGAAAGCCTTACTGTTCTGACGCAACGTTGTGACCTCGATCCAGGTAGCCTCTGATGGGCACTTCATTTCCACAGGTTCACTGTCCTTGTTGAGTCCGTCCAAAGACGCCCTCAGCAAGGGGTTGTGCGAAGCCTGGGCACACATGGGCAGCAAGAGATCATCGAAATAGATCTCTGCAGCAGCTCGGGCAGCAGGCTCCATTGCAAGGCCATGCCTCACGAACGGATTACTGCTCAAATCTCGCTCGACCGCATACCCTGTTTTCTCTGCCCACAAGCGCCATTCGGTCTTGTAGGGAGACTGATCGACTAGCACTGCCGCATCGGTTGCTGTAACGCCGCCTTTACGCCAAGCAAGCCACTCTTCAGAGCCTTGAATCAAGTCAATGAATTTCACATGAACTCCATTCTGTTGAAGGAATAGAGAAACCCCGGAGGATTTCTCCCCACGGGGTTGATAAAACCAGCACCTTAGAAGAAGCTGGATTCAGCTTGAGAATCAAGCCCGCCTGGAGGCAGGACAAGATCGTCAAGTGGTGGCATCACACGTTCTGAGCGTTCCGCCTGACCACTGGCTCTGCGTTGCTGCATCGCTTCATAGTCGTGCTCTGGCTTAGGCATGTGCTCCATCTGCTTGTCATTCAGGAAGGTCCTCGCTCTTTCAAGGTTTTCACCTGTAAAGCGTTGCTCGACGTACTGACGAGCGACATTCCATGTTTGATTCGGCAGTGTGCGATTCAGCAGTTGCTGTAGCAATGGCTCCAGCTGCTCATGCGTCAACTGCAGGGGAGCATTCCCTTGCGTGCTGGCCACATCCTCAGCTGAGCTGGCAGTACGTCGATCATCCTGTGTTTTCACCACCTTGACGGAGGCTCCAACCACATTCGAATCAGCATCGATGATGCGTTCTGCCTCATCCTGGTCAAAGATTCCAGTAAAGCCAAGAGCCAGACGCCCGCACTGAATGAAAGCCTTATGGCGCAACATCCGTCTAGCGTGCGTTTGCCATGGGCCATTGATTTGATAGGCACCATGCGCCCCATTCCTTTGAGTTGGAGGGCGATAGCACTCATCCATGAATTCACGGACACGGGAGGGAACGGTCCTATCCTTACGGTGTATGACCACTTCGATCCACTCGTGAACTGGAAAATTCACTCCCGTTACTTCAACCTTTGATTCGGAATAAACCACTTCAAAGCCGTCGTACTGAGGGTGCGCGTTGACAATGTTGCTCCAGCCATCGACGCCAACAACAGGAACGATCCCATTGTTTTTGTCTGGGTAGGCGTAAATCTCCTTCAAGAAGGGATTCAAACCGTACTGCTCAGCCACGATCATCAGAGCCATCATTTGCTCATTGGTAGGCTGCGCATGCCCTTCTCTTTGTCTGAAGGCAACAGCCTTCAAGGTATCGAAGAGCTTGTGTGGATCAACCCCAAAACGCGCGCCGAAGCGGCCCATCAGTGTTGATTCATTTTGCGAGCTTTGCTCTTGGGACATAGTGACCTCGATTCAATTTGGGCGCTATGTCCCCCACCGGGGATACAAGCGCCCCGTTGGGTTACAGAAATGGACCTAGTGTTTAACCACCGGCCATGTAGTGAAGACGAGCGAACGGAATGTCGTCGTCAGTTCTTCCTCCCCCACCGCCTTGTCCGCGTATGGGTTGGGAATTGGCAGCTCTGGTGGACCCACCAGCTTGCGATCCCTGTCCACGGCCTTTAGCTGGTGCCGGAGCACGAGCTGAGGGACGAGACGAAGATTGCGACTGTTGGGCATAACCATTGCTTGCATGAGAAGGCGCACGAGCTGGAGCCGCTGCACGTTGGTGTGCGTGGTTCTGCTGAGCTGGAGCACCCCCGGAACTTTGATTCGGGCTGCCCAGCATTTGCATGCTGTCGCAGTGAATCTCAGTGATAAAGCGCTCAACTCCGTTTTCTTGATCGACCCACTTGCGCGTGCGCAGTGTGCCTTCCAAATAAACCTGTGAGCCTTTGTGCAGGTAGTCGCGCGCTATTTCAGCGAGTCGGCCACGCAGCACAATCGAGTGCCATTCTGTGCGCTCCCTAGCCTCTTGCGAGGCCTGGTCGGTCCAGTGTTCTGTCGTGGCAACGGAAAAGTTCGCAAAAAGCTGGCCGCTGCCATTGTTGCCGTTGCGGCAAACTGGATCTTTGCCCAGGTTGCCGACGATGATTACCTTGTTGACTGATGCCATGATGGCCTCCGAATTGGTGAAGCAGAGGCCATCCCCGCCAGGGGGTTGAAGCCCCCATTGGGTTTGGTTAGAAAAAAGCGTCCTCAGTATCGTCACAGGACAGATCCATGAAGTTGAAGATTGGCACTGCAAGCCCAAGAGCCACAGCATCCAATCTCACAACATCCCATGGTATGTCCCACTCCAACATGAGTGGCTTCAAGTCATCCAATACGTGGAACGCATAGGATGTGCCGGAATCGTCACTCAGGGAGATCAGATCCGTTGCAAGGCCTGTTTTGTTGATCTCGCTCTGAAGGAAGAACAAGGCCAACAAGGGCGCGTGATCCCCATTCGGAAGCAACTCACCAGCTCCGTCTCGGTAGACGAAATTGAACGAGTTGCCCGTTAGGGAATTGCCCGAAAGGGAAAGAGTCAAATCGCCAGCGCGTAAGAGCACGCCAACATTCTGTTCATCTCCAATCGGTGACTCGCAGCCCATTTTCAGAGCTGCATTCTTGAGAGCGCTTCTCACAACCTCGATGAACTTGTCCTCAGAGGCTGTGGTAAACACCTTCATGCTCCAACTGATCTTTGGACCAGGGAAGATTTGAGACATGGCGATCTCAAGGCTGGGTGGCCGGGGTATCGTCTTTCCACTGCTCCCCAAAAATGTCCTTGGCCAAGCGAGTTATCGCAGTGGCATCCTCGGGTGTCGCGCGATTGAGCAGTGCCAAATCGAGCGCATATCCCAGAGGGTTAGGAGCACCCTTGAACTTCGTTGAAAGCTTCGCCCAGCGAACCAGCGTGCGCGTTGAGAACGTAATGGCCAGCTGGCCACCTTGTCCGTCCGATCCCATGAAGAGCTTGCGCACATCATCAGCCAGGCGAACCAT
>NZ_BBXH01000039.1:0-24881 GCF_001010305.1 Comamonas sp. E6 | reverse complement strand
CGGGCCATGCTCACAGCCAGCAAAGTTGGCTTGTGACCATGGCCTTTTTGCTGAGTCACGCATTTTGCTAAACTGTATATATATACAGTACACCGCAAAGCCGACATGCAGCCCCACCCTCTTCCCCTACAGCCACTGCCAATCGACGCCAGACCATGCTGGTTGATCGGCGTCTCAGGCGCTGTCAGAGCTGGATTTCCTAGCCCTGCCGAGGACTTTTCCCAGTCTCCAATTGATATCAGCAAGCTACTGATTCCTCATCCCCAGGCGACGTTTTACTTCCGAGTCTCCGGTGACTCGATGGTGCTGGCCGGATTGCATGATCAGGACTACGTACTTGTAGACCGCGCTGTACGCCCGGAACCGGGTCATATCGTTGTCGCAGTCTGGGACCAGGATTTCACCATCAAGTACCTCCGAAAGCGCGGCTGCTTCTACCTCGAAGCCGCGAACCCCACCTACCCAAAGATGGTTCCCCGCGAAGGGCAGACGCTGGAGATCTTCGGCGTTGCACGCACTGGCTTGCACGCGCTTCCCGGCTTCAATATCCGGCCCTCATAGGTGCCCTATGTTTGCCCTTTTAGACGCTCACAACTTTTACGCATCCGTAGAGGGGGACATGCGGCCTGCGCTGCGCTCACACCCCTATGTGATCCTTTCAGCAAACGATGGCGCTGTTGTGGCCCGATCCGAGCTGGCGCGTGCCCTGGGGGTCAAGATGGGAGAGCCGTGGTTCAAGCTCAAGGATCTGCGCGAGCTGAAAGGATTAATGGGGCTGTCTGCGAACTTCACGCTGTATTCCGACTATTCAACACGCATGCACAGCCTGCTTGCAGGCCTTGCTGAGCACACTAAGCCGTACTCTGTCGATGAGTCCTTCAGCTACCTGGGTGACATGCGCGGCGACCATACAGAGCGGGTCTGGCGCATGCGAGAGCGTGTTGGCCAATGGCTAGGCTTGCCTATGGGCGGGGGCATTGGAAAAACGCTCACTCTTGCGAAGCTGGCCAGCCATATTTCCAAGCAAGCTTTTCGCAGACCAGGCATCTACCCCGCAGAACTGGCCCATGTATGCAACCTTGGCCAGTGTGCGCCCTCCCTACTGCAGGACTGTATGGCGAATACGCCCGTCAACGAGGTGTGGGGTATAGGCCGACGCTACTCCGCGCAGCTGATCGACGGCGGCATTCTCACGGCATTGGATCTGGCCAACATGGATGCAGGCACTGTACGTGCAAGGTGGGGGGTCAATATGGAGCGCACCGTGCGCGAGCTGAATGGCATTGCTTGCATCGATGTCGAAGGCTCTAGCACGCGCCAACAAATCATGTGCTCCCGCTCCCTTGCCAAGCCGGTGGAGTCCTGCCACGAGTTGCAGCAGCTGGCCAGTCTGTTCGCAACCAATGCTGCGCGCAAGCTGCGCCAGCAAGGCTCCGTGAGCAAGGCAGTTTCCGTTTTTGCGATGAGTAGCCCCTTCCGTGATGGTCCGAGATTCGCACGCTCTCGTGTAGTACCCCTAGCCAGAGCGACAGACGACTCCCGCAAGCTTTGTACTGCCGCAGCAGCTGGAATGCGGAGCATCTTTGAAACTGGCTATGACATCGTGAAGGCAGGCGTCATGCTGATGGACATCAGCTCGCGCGAAGAGGCCATGGCCCAAGGCCAATTGCTGTTTGATGATTGTGCGGACGTAACAAACGAGGGGCCGCTGTCGTCTAAAGAACATGCCCTGATGCTGGCCGTCGATGCCGTCAATGAGCGCTATGGCCGAAATTGCTTACGCACAGCCAGCACCACAGTAAAGAGCTACAGCAGGCAAGAGCTTAGAACCCCGCACTACACGACGAATCTCCAGGATGCGCCAATTGCCAGGGCGTGACAGCGTAAAGAGCTAGAGAGTCCTTTTGAGGTGTGAGTTCTCGGCGGTAGAGCCAGGACCACACACCTGACCGGCTACTCCCAACGAATTTATGGCGCTGGGTAGATTTCTTTCGGCGCATCCGGCCACTCTTTGCGAATAACGTCGAACGAACCTTCACGCCACAAACGAAGCAGCGCCATGGGATCTTCGCTCTGATTCTCCAGAACATAGTTAAGCAACGCATTCCACATTGGCCCCACCGGCTGCTCAGCAGCTTCCACCAGCTTCACCTCGACATCCGACGCATTCAATCCCCCGCCAAGGTTCCACCATGGAGTCCAAGAACCATCAGCATTTTTGAAGCGTGCCTGGTACTTGCCGCCGTTCGCACCAATCCTCTTTTCAGTGATGTGCGAGTTTCGATTTGGAATACAGCTCATGATTTCCTGTGAAAGTCTGTGAAGGAATCCGAACCTTAGAAGCGTCGAGGCTGTACTCTTCAATGCTGCGCGACCCGTTTTGGGCAAGTCCACGCTCCAAATACGAACCACGCAAAAGGAAGGCCAAAAAATGAGCAACCTAGTCTGTGATTTCTACGATGACGATGGCGCACTGGATGGCCCATGGCACTGGTCTGCAGTCCTCTGCCGTGTGTGCTTTGAAAATCATATGGACTGGCGGATTCGCGTCAGTCCGACGAGCGAATCCTGGGAAAAGTGTGAGCGCTGTGGGAAGCCGCCATGCGAGAGCCATGATAGTTCCCTGGATGCAGATGACGATGAGCCGCCCTCTCCAGCAAAACCCAAAGAACCAGAAAAACTGCTTTCACCGTCCCAATCCATCGCTCTCATAATTGGTCACGAGCGAATCAGTCATGCTGAGGCGGTGCGCAGGGTCTACGCCTACATCGAGGCGAATGCGCTTCATGATCCTGAAGCTCAGCGCATCATCCTGTGCGATAGCACCCTGGCAGCAGCTCTTGGCGTACCCAAAGTGAGTCTATTCGCCTTATCAAAACTGGTCCTAAGCAAGCTCCAGTAAGGCAATGACCGAAAAAAGGTGACAACCAGAGAATCCCAGAGCCGTCCTAGATAGATACCCGCTTCGGGGCGATTGTTGCCGGTGGTGCAGAACAAACGGGCCGGTCATTGCGTATCTGCATGATGGTCAATTAAGGCCAGTGCCCATACTCAACGCGGTTGCCCCCAGGTCACATCCAGAATCTCTTCAATCTCGGACACATCGTCTTCGTTCACATAGAACGGAATGACGGCTAAGCCCACGGCCTTTGCTGCGGCGTAGCGATGATTGCCACCGCTGAAAAAAGCTTCATCCTTAACTCGAATCACAAGCGGCGGGGTCATCGGCATCCCACGGCGCAGATGAGCTATCACCTGGGCCAGTCGCCAATCAGAGCCGTGTGACCACAGCTCTTTTTCCGTGTTGCGGCGGCAGTAGCGGGCCAGATTTTGATCGAACTCGCACAGCGGCATATGACCCAAGCGCAGGCCATTTGGGTACATCTCAAGCATCGCATGCTCAGGCACTCCATCCATTGCGAAGTGCTGGCCTGCTTGCGAATAGTCCCAGTTGAAAACAAGCGAGGGCCAATCGCTTACCGGCTTCCCGAGGTACGACGCACCCTCTTCCTGCAGCGATTTGTTGTAAGCCATCAAAGCTTCGTACTCTTCCAAAGCCAGGCCACAACTTTGAGCATTCTGTCGGTCGATGATCTTGGCCAATTGGTCTTTGTCTATGCTGGCCAGCAGCTGCTTGAAATCTGAACCCATCCCCACGTCCCTCACCATACGAAGTCCCTGATGCCCATAGCCCTTGCATAGAGCCTGCAGGCTATGTGTACATCACTCCAGTCGAACACCCCATTCCTCTGGGTGATTCGCACTTGCCCTGAGTGCAAGAAGCGCTGGTAAGAAATGACCAACTTCTTCTGACGGTAGATCAGATGCTCAAAGAGGCTTTTTGCGAACTGCAACTGCTCGACATTCGGCTTCACTTTTCCAATTCGAGCAACCGTCTCCCTGGCATGAATACTGAACAACTCCCAATCCTTACCGTCATTCGGGAGCGCTTGCATCACTGCGTGGAGGTGGGCCAAGAACTCCACAATCGTCACGGCAGGAGCCTGGGCCTGGGCCGGTGTATGAGCCTTAGGTTTGTGGTCGATGAACGCATTGAACGTGGACACCAGCTTATCAAGCACAACCTGCGAAATGCCGAAACTCTGTGCTTCTGCAGGCAAGAGAACTTGTAAATGCACTACTACCTGCGGAACCAAGTTCGCGGTCTTTGTTGCCAGTGGAACGATGTTGTCGGCCCGCTCCAGTACGAGGGAGCCGTCCTGCCGAATCCACTCCTGCAGCGTCCGTTTGTCACCGTAGCGAATAGTCGCGCCGGGAAGGCCCAACTGTTCAAGCGCCGCGCGAAAGGCACGCAGCCAAGCAGTGACGCGACCGATTTCGTCCTCCCGAACCCAACGGCTCAATTTGTGCTTTTCGTACTGCTTGGACATGCTCAGCTGCTCACTGCTCCTAACAGGTCAATCTCATGAAACTTCAGCGCAACCAGATCACGCAACGTTGGAAGTTCGTTGGCTTGGTTGAGCCTTTCAGCGAAAGCCTTGAGCTGGGGATTTTCATGCAAGAACGCCGAATATCTTTCACGATTCAAACTTGCGGGTGTGGAGTCTAAGGCTGCACTGATCGAATCAATCATCTTGGCCATGACAGCCCTCTTCATCCTCTCATGCAGAGCTGCAAGCACCCCAAATACAGCAATCGCAGCCTTGAAAACGGTCAGAAAGATATCTTCGCTCCCATTGATCAGATCAATAGCAGCTAACGCTCCGAAAAGCAGGCCGCCGCCACCAAAGATGGCAGTGTGCATTTGAACCTTTCGATTGGGCTGTCTCAGGTACTTTGCGACCGCCGCATCAAATTCCTTGGGCTTGTGAACCAGGGCATCGATACCAGCGCGCACACCGCCTCCGTATGCGCGCTCTGCAAGTTGCAGGCCGTAATAAACACCCTGCACATCGTTTTCCTCCATGAAGCCAACCATCGTCTCTTGCTCGGGTAGCTTGTCCCGTTCGATCATTTCATTCCTCTCCGTTTCTTTGTGACAATCCCAGCAGCCAGCGCCTGATGATTGGGCACCAGCAGTGTATGGGGGGAACCATGAATCAACGCCGACTTTTAGCCATCGTCTCTGTCAATCAAGAGAACCGGGTTCGCTGCATGTTCCCCAACTGCAATCACCCGATCCACAAGCGCATCTACGTGGTGGACGATGCTGGTGACATCAAGCTCATTGGGTCTACATGCATTACCAAGGATGGCTATGCTGCAGGTATCGACTTGAGCCAGCCTGCCTATTCCGTATCGTCTGGCAATGGCCGAGAGCTGACTGAGGAAGAGCGCCAGATCCTGATCAGCAATACCCACGAGCTTCTTGCACGCTTGAAAAATGAATACGAAGCCCAGCTGGCCAGTGAGGCTCTGCAGGCCCTGGCCATGTCCCAAGCACTTGCTGCAAAAGCTCGCCCTACCAACTCTCCACCGTCCAGGCCTACCCCAGCTCCCATGCCACCAAAGCTGGTCGTTGGGGAGGCTCTGCGCAATGCACTGCCGCCCTGGCCATGGGTTGATCCACTTCGCTCTGTCCTGTTCATACAAATGGCGGACGGGAGCAGCTGGCTGCGCGTGCAATCGAGAGACAGCGGAAGCCATCACCTGATCCCGTATCCAGAATTTGTGGGATGGCAAGACTACCTGCCCAGCCATCTCGGCCATCTCAATTCCACCCGCGACGGAATTGAAGTTCCCAGCATTGGCCCTGCCCTCATGTTTCTTCGCGCTCAGAAACCAGTTTGTGAATCTGTGTGTCGAGGCTTCGCACAGGCACGCCAGATGGCCAGACAGTACCACCCGCATCTTTGATGGATGCAACGCACTCACGCTGCAGCGCTGAACAATTCACTTTGCCCCACGGGCACAGTCTTGCGCAGCTGCTGCAGTGCGGTCTTGACGCAGTGACCAAACGAATTAGCCCAACGCAAGATCTCAAGCCCAGCATGCTCACCGAGCGATGAAGCCGCACCGTAAGTGACGCTTTGTCCCAGCAACTCATTGGCCTTGGTCTGGGGCAGGCCTTCAATCAAATGCTTAGGAATTCCTTTGCACGCTGCATGCTCTATGGCTGTAGGCACGCGCAGCAACTCAGGGTTCGTAGGGTGCTGAATTTTCGGGTCGGTGCTGCGGTTTTTTGTGATGCCCTTAGTCAACCCACCAATGAACGTATCTTCGGCCTTGAAGACGCGCATCATGAAATTCTTCCCCGCCTCTTTGTCGCGCTCTTGCTTGGCTTTGAGTCCGTCCATCGTTGACCAACGGTCCTTCACGACTTCTTCTGGCTCCAATACATCTGCCAGGGTGCGCGACGAGCACGCGGGCTTGCTGGCCATGGCATCAAAATCAAAGTCCATCCCGCGTGATACAGCCACCATGTAAAAACGCTCACGGGCCTCCAAATCACCGAATTCCGGGCCACTCAGAACGCGCTCATGCGTCTCATAGGCCATATCGCGCAGTTGTTGACGAAGAATGCACGCGCTGGCCGAATTGCCCCAGGGGATCACATTCTCAAAGATACAGACAGATGCGTTTAGCTTGGCCAGCAGCGCAACTGCGCCTGCGACCAGATGCCCGACCTCCGGGTGCGCTTCAGGCATATCTGTACGTCGCTTTGCTCGGCCCGCTTTGGAGGCCCCAGAACACGGAAGGCCCATGCAAACAACGTCAACCTCACCTATGCGGTCCATCACCATTTCATCGAAAGCCAGCTCCTGCAAAGGAAGGTTCAATACGATGGTGGAGTCATTGAGTAATTCGTTGTGTTCCAACGCTTGTTCTGTGAGGTCTTCGCGGATCTCATTGAAGGCGTGCAGATGCGCCTTGATACCGGCCTTGCGCAGGCCCGCATGTAACGCGTGGTCCAGAACCCCACCGCCGCTGGCTACCCCCGCAGTGGCGAGACTCTTGCCCGCCTTCAAGCGCTCCATCAAACGCTTGACGCGGCGAATCAAACGCAGCTCCGAGGCCATAGGAGAGACAAAGACTTGGCGTTCACCGAAGACCACGCGGATGGCCTTGCACCCCATCAGCGGAGCCAGGGCGGTGGAGTCTCGGACATCGATGATGGAATCAATACGACCGTCTTTTTTACGCTCACGGCGAGCGACTTTGTTCGTGCCCTGCACTTGAAGTTTAAGCACGACACCGAGGCCATAGGGTTCAACAACAAACTGATGTCCAGGCTCAAAGCCCGAGTTGAGAAGTCGCTTGCCCTCAAGCCAAAGACGAGGCGATCCATCGCGCTCACTGAGTTTGCGAGTTGTGACTGTGTGCATGCTCATGGGGAAGTCCTTGAAACGATGCAATCAGTCTTTCATAGCCCTGAAAAATGCAAGTGCTACCCATTCGCCAATACAGAAGCGGGTAACACTCAGCTATCGCTGGATGTTCTCTGGGATCACTCCATGAACAGAGCTGTTTACCCCTGCTCTAGTTCATCCAGATAAGCATAGACATCGAGCAGACCGGGTTGACCGTCTTCAGGTGATAGATCACGCCCTTCCTCGACTCCTGCGAAGAAGGCATCTGACTCAGCAGTGCTGTCCACATATGGGCATGGCACCATCGGCAATCTGTCAATGCGAACACGAAGAGATGCCAGTACACCTTGCTTGTATGCCTCGCTGCGTGGGGCGCGCCCAGGCTTGAAAGCCTCATCGAACACAGCTTGGGCTGTCAGTTCCTTCATGACGTTCTTCCTAGCTTATTGCATGCTTTGCATGGGATGCCGCGTTTTGCCGCTGTGATGGTCCCGAAGATCATGTAATCGCTCTCAGCACCGCAGCGTCTGCAGACCATCTTGCACAGCGGCTTGCCTATGTCCTCCGGCTTGCCGGAATCCACTTGGCCAGCATCGCTGACATGCATCAACACGCGAGGCTTCGTGCGCTTAGGTAAGGTTTCTGGGAATAAGTCGTCGATCAACCGACGCGAAACATTCTCCACTGTCGAAGTTTTTCGCATGCGAAAAAGTCGCCTTACTTTCCTCGTGCAAACGGAGCAATTTTCGTAGAAGCTGCTGGCCAGTAGACCATGGGCTTGATGCCCTGTGCAGCGGCTTCTTTCTTGATTGTTGTGGTTGAACCAAACCCGTGCAGATGAAGCTCAGTTGCACCAACTTCCTTGGCCAAAGCAAGAGTAGCGCGGCAGGCTGCGATCTTGGTTTGGTAGACATCCTGGCGAAACTTTTCTGGGTTTGCCTTCGCTGCAGCTTCTTGTTCGTATGGCACGAACCAGTAGCCCGGAGCATCTTCAAAAATGGTGAAAATCGCCTGCTTCATCCCCTCACCTTTTTCAATTTGTGGACCAGCCATGGTAGCTGAACGCAGCTGCAATTTTGCCTGTCTTGTCCAGGGGCAAAGCCTTTTGCATCTCTGCCTTCACACGCTCGCTGTCTCCCATCTCCATGATCGAATCGAATTGGCGCTCACCGAAATCGAAGACCGTGTAGAAGCTATAGCCGGGGTTAGTGAATCCATTCAAGAACAGGCGCAGCATGCACTGCACGCGCTCATTGATATTGTCTTTGCTCAGGTCATAGAAAGACCGTTGATAGAAGTACAGCCAGCATCCCAGCTCAAAGTGATTTTTCGCATGGTCCGCCTCATCCATTTCTTCCCAGTGGTCCATGCACAGGCCTTTGCGCTCAGCGCAGGCGCGCACGTTTTGTGCATCCTTTTTCAGCTGTGCACGGACAGCCACAGGAATCGGTGCTTTGGCGTTGATGTCGATGATGAACGGCTTGGCCTTGGCCTTGGCGTTTGCCTGCGCCTTCGCACCTGGCTGAATTGCCGGCGCGACAAACCCAAATAGATCTGCTGTCTGATACATGCTGGACTCCTGTTGTGGCTGACAACCAGAGTACCGGCATCGCTAAAAATGCAAGGCCAAACTCAGTAGGTAGTCGCCACGGCCTCAGCTAGGATCGCTTGCTTTGCCAGCTCACGCTCTTCGGCAGAAATGGCACCGTAGACCGTATCGCCGTACCAGTGCCTGAACATCGACATACTACCGGCACGGTTGCGCCGTCCGATGTTGAGCTTGAATCGATCATCCTTCAGCGTGTCGTTGTACTTGGAGAACAGTGCATGGCGCTGCTCTGCTGGCATGCCATCAACCATCGCTTGTAGCTCGGTTTGCCGACGCAGCATGACTCGCCTATCGATATCTTCAATCGTCACTGTGTCTTCGACATTGGACCTGCGGGCATCAGGCACTACGTCATCAACTTCGTTGCGAACAGCCGAGACGAAGATAAGCCCCATCACCTTCGCGCAGTCAGGATAGTCCTTGAAGTACTTATGCTCCAAGCTGCGCAAAAAATACTTGTGTGGGTGCTTGAGCTGGTACTTTTCAAACTTTGAGCGGTACAGCGTGTGGGCGTATGCGTTTTGTATGTCCTCGATGGAGTACTTACCGAAAAGGCTGAGGATGTCGCCGTTAGGGAGAGGCCAACCTTCAAGGAAGCCACGCATTTGAGCATGCGCAGGTGTTTCGCTGATGCCAGAGAGAACTTCTTGCCGGTTGTTTTTCAGCTTGATCAGCAGACGGACCTGATGAACGAATTTGCCCCGCTTGATGACATCCAGCTCAACGTTGAACCGGGTCTGCATCGAAACCTCATGTATCGATGGAATCAAATATCGCTCGCTGAAGCCGCTCCATGTCTCGGCCTTCTTCGGAATGTCCTTGGCCATGATCAGGCCACGCAGCATTTCCCATGGCATCAGTGCGGAGTGCTGGATACCAGCATCCTGGCAGACGAGTTCGTACAGCCGTACCGAACACTGAAGCTTGAGAGCGGCCATCTCGCGCTCTTCGAGCAACGCGTATCGATGGTCTTTAGAAAAAAGATGCTCAACATCGCTGTTGATCTTGAAGCGCACTTCGCCTGACTCGTACAGGATGGTCGGCACGAACACAATCCACACCAGCTTGGGATTCTTCAGATCCTTCGACGCCATGTCGAAGTGCATCTTGATCTCCTGCATCGAATTTGCGACTGCAGAGATGTGGGTGCGATTGTTGGTGTTGAGGTTGAGTGCAACCTTCAAATCCGAAAATGGCATCGACCAAAAACCATCAGCATCGCGCTCTTGCGTCTGGACGCACTTGATGATCATGTTCATCAGCTTCTGCTGATGATTTGTCTGCAATGTTGCAGTCAACGAATGGATGAGCGGATAGTTCTTCCTGATGGACTCAGGCCGAGCTTTTGCTGCTCTGACGTTGACGCGGCGAAATCGCTTTTTCGAATCAGGTTCGGGGTCAGGGAAGCCAGACAGGCCAATTTGCCGGTCAGCATCGGTCATCGGCAGATTGAATTCTTCTGCTTCAACGTCTTTGGCCATGGCTTCGCCCTTTTTGTTGCCCTAACCAAGACAAGGAATTTTCCTGATCCTGGAGCCGATTTGAGAAAAATTTATTGATTGCCAACGGATTATCACCCCGGAATTTATTCATTTTTTTGCAGGATTGCAATAGGTGTGCACTTGCTCATCGCGCGCACCGTAAAAACATAGATACCTAGAGGCATAGATACCATAAGGACTTAATTAAGTTGTTTGTTATCAACAACTTATAGAGCAATGACACCCTTTGATTGGTACGAAGAATGCCGTGTATTGGTACTTCAGCACCCCTCAGTTGGTACGTTGCAAGCCTTAATTTGTGCTGATAGCTCCCTTGTATTGGGAAATTTTTAGCGTAAAGAGCAAAAAACCGCACCCAGTACGAATTTTGTCTCGATAGCTTTTCAGCAGCGACTATTTCAGAGGTATGGCCCCCTCCGCCATACAGAAAAATTGCTCGTTAGCACCCCTCAATTGGTACGGTAGACCCCTTTTTTTGGTTCCTGATCTAGCCATGTGGTTTTGTGCGTGTGGAACGTCTTCTGTCTGACTCCGTGAATCGTCGCTGCATTGATTAGCTATCGGGAAAAATTTTCTTCTGTGCTCTACCGCTGCAACGTTTTAAGAACCCCAGGGAGTCCCGCATTTTTTTGCCTTTGTAAACCGCGAAAGCGCACCGTTAAAAACAATAAAAACTTTAATACGCTAACTACAATAAAGAGAGCGAAAAGCTGTTTGTTGACAATGGGTTGCAGAGGCATAACACCCCCGTATTGGTACGGTAGGCCCCGTCCATTGGTTCGATAACATCCGCTGGTTGGTAGGGTGTCACCCCCGATTTGGGCTCTTACACACCTTAATTTGGGATCATTGGTGTCACCCAAATTTGCTCGATAGCCCCTGTTATTCACAGTTTGGTGCTCCATTTTCTGGAGCACTATCAAGCAAATTTCAGTGTTCATCCCCCCTCATTTGGTACGTATCCCCCCTTCAGTTGGTACGTGTGCTTTTTCGCTATCGCGCCAAAAAATCTGTTTATCCCCCCTGGATTGGTACAACGCCTTCTGCTTTGAGGCGGCACGTTGAGGTGCTTAACTGTGGCCTGATGGCTATGCCCATCTGAGCTAGTGGTGAGCTATCGCATAGGCGTGCAGAGTGCTTTTAGGAAAAAAATTGGCCTCAACCCCCCTCAGTTGGTACGTTGAGCACTTCCACTGGGAAAAAATCGGCCTTAACACCCCTCAATTGGTATGTGCGGTTCTGAGCTGAACAGGTATGCCCTTCACCCCCCCTCAATTGGTACGTTTGGACAGTTTTTTTCCCTTTCCAACGGATTAGCTGAGATCTAGAACGGGGAAAAGCTACTCAAAATGAGCTTTTGATAAGGGTGAAACAGGCGCATTGCCTTAATTGGACAAAAATAGGGGGTGGAAAGCGGGTGCTGATCACTGCCTCTCCTCTGCTGGCTCCCGGCAAACCTATCGGTCAAAATTTCGGGGGGGTTTTTGGGGTTGAGAGTGTCACATGCCCGACATGGTTGCCCAAAATGGGCTATTCGGACAATTTTGGGGGGGGTTTTTGGGGTCAACCAGAGGTTGCCCCTCACCGGCTCCGTGAAGAGCGAAATCCATGGGGTATTTTTGGGGTGATGTGCTCGATGTCGATCCTCACAGCCTTTCACATGCTTCAGGCGAACTGGAGCTGCAGGGTCTGAGCTTGACGCTCCCTAGCTCTGATCTCCATGGACCTTGCCCGTTCTTTGTCTCGTGCGCGCTGGCAGCGTGCTTCATATTCGCCTGTGGCTACGTCCACCACATAGCCGAAGTAGAAAGCCGTCAGCGGGCCTCTCCAGCCCTTCCAGGTGCTACGAATGGCTTCCTGCTGATCAGGAGTAGCGCGGAAGAAATTTCCCCGAGCTTTGCGCCAGCAGCGAGCTTCATGCGCGCGCTGCCGCGCCTCTGTGCTGTCGAGCAGAGATTGACGGCGTGACAGCTCTGCATCAGCGTCAAATGGCTTCGGAGCTGGGAGTTGACCTGAAATAAGCGGATATTTCTCTTGGAGCTTCTTTGCCAAACGTGCTGGCTTTGAGGTGGCCATGGCGAGTCTGCGCTGTGTCCAGGCCGCGCGCTCAAAACGCTCCATTCGTTTGAATTTCATGGTGATGCTCTTCTTTGGGGTATTGCACTACCCTACCCTGCTTCCCAGAAATGCAACCTGGCATGCGCCAGCCCTCATTCAATGCCAGTTATGTCAAAAAAAAACCTGCGTGGAGATACGCAGGTTTGTAGGCAATCCTTGGCGGAAGAGTGTTCCGTCAGAACTTTCCATAGTGCTTCAGGAAGTTCTTCAGGTCGATGATGCCCCAGTCATCGATGGTGTAGTACCCGTTGGAGCCTCTATCGCCCCCAGAGACACGGACATACCGTACCTGCATGCCAAAGTCAGACCGTAGGAAGCCAATTTGGCGTTTGATTGTCTGCAAAGGGATGCTTGTCGTCTCTTGGAGAACATGCAAGGTAGGCTTCTCGTGCGAACACAGCGCATTGATGAGATCGAATTTACGCTTCGTGTCGCGCGAGATGGTCATGAGCCACAGTTAGTCGGTTGCTTGAACCCCCCGGAGTGTAATCTGTTCGGCCAGCACCTCAGTTACATTTCCAGCATCTGTTTTCACCCAAACGCTGCCATCTTTAAGAGAAATTCGGTCATTCATGACCACGGCATTTGTAACAACGCCGTCAATGGGGACTGAAACTGCCAGGATGATCTGTCCTGGTGTGACAGCTTTGAAGCTCACATTCTTCTGAACACTTGGTTGACTTGGCTTCTTGTGAGCATCGTTGGGCTTGCTGGCCACGGTAGTTTGCGTCTCAGCATCTTGCGCTGCTGGACTGTTCATCTTTGCAGACTTGTCCAGCTCTTTGGCAGTGCTCTCTTGAGAGCTGGCCGGTGAGCCTGACTCGCTGGCAGCACTTGATGCATCAGGCTTGCCCTGGCTGGCATTGAGAGCCTTATCCGCTGCGGACTTGCTGTCGTCGCTGCTGTTGGGCTTTATCTTGCTCTCCCTGGCTTGAGGTCCACGCTTGCCACGTTCCTTCCCATCATCAGAGGTCAACTCCTTCAAGATGGCGCGCGTGGCAGTGCGAGCAAGGCTCTTTTCTTCCTTGGCCAGGGCAACAATCTCGATGGCTCTTTGCGGTGCCAGATCATGAATGCGACTCAGGTTGTACAGCGTCTCGGCATCGTTTGTGATTTCCTCATCGTTCAGCGCGCGAATGAAGCTCGGGATGCTCAGCAGAGACAGGTACAAAGAAACAAACGCTGGAGTCTTTGAAACTCGCTTGGAGATCTGGCCATTTGTCCACCCTGCTTCCTTGAACTGGCTAAGTGCATCAGCGATTTCAAAAGGCGTGAGGTTTTCACGTTGGATGTTCTCTGCCAGCTCTTCCGCAGTGCGGTCCAGATCATCCTGCATCCGCGTATCGATGACGATCTTCATCTGTTTGAGCTTGGCAATTTTGCCTGCTCGCCAGCGACGCTCACCTTTGAGGATCACATACTTGCCATCCTTGTTCTTGGGAGCAACGTTGATGGCATTGATCTGGCCATCAAGTTTGAGACTTTCAGCAAGCTCTTCCAGGTTCTTGAAGCGCTTGCGCACCTGGGCCTTGGAGACGATATCGTCAATGTCCACGGACAGAGGTTTGCCGTCCTCTTGTTGAATGCCGCGCGTAGCAACAGCGGCCAGTTCGGTTAATGAGGTGATGTTCTTCATTTCTTGTTCACTTTCGACAGCAGCTCTTTAATCACGGCCAGCACTTCTTTGGCGGCAACGTGAGCGTAAGGGAGCGTCCAGATCGGGACCCCATCAGATGTTGCTGTATCCAGGGGGGGACGGTTTCTGATGGTATTTTTGAACACGAGATCCGGGATAGCCGCGCGTATCTTCTCTTCAGCACGCTCATGGCTGAGCGAAGACGTGCGGTCGTTGATGAAGACGCCCAAGATCTCAAGATCGGGATTCGTAGAGTGCTGAACACCGATCAACGTTCTCAGCAGGCCCTCTAGACCATCGTAAGCAAAACCAGACAGCTTGACGGGTGCTACGACATGGGTGCTCATGGCGAGGGCAGCATAAAGCTTGCGGCCGAGGCTAGGCGGGCAGTCGATCAAAACATAGTCGTACTGCTGTATGAGTTCACGCAAATTCTCGCGCGGGTTCAGTGCGTCTACAAGCGTGAGGCCGGTTTCGATCTCACTGAGATCGTGGTCGTTCTTTAGTGTGTGAATGAGGTCAACACCGCATGGGCAGTGAATGACTTCGATGGGGCCGATGTCCTTTTTAAACAAATCCACCACACGAGTACCGCTGTAAACGGGGACCAGCTCACCCTCAGAATTTGTTTCATGTGGAACAAGTCGGGAGGATGTGTTGCCCTGGGCATCGAAGTCCAGCACAAGAGTCTTTGCTTGTTCTTTGATAGCGAGATAGAAGGCAGTCTGGATGCACACCGTTGACTTCCCCACCCCACCCTTCTGGTTGGAGAAGCTGACGACCTTGGCTTTACCCTTGTGTTTGCGCTTGATGACTTTGTTCATTAGATCGCCCGGTGGCCTCTTGAGTGTTATGTCCAGTCTTTTTCGCATGCGAAAAAAGCGGGGGGAAGTCTGGGCCTACTGGCTCATTCCAGACTGAGTTCTTCCTGATTTTCATTCTTTTCTTCGCCTTTGGGCGTGAGCTGCGGCAGCTTTCCTGCCAGTTCGCGCAGCAAAGCAACATCTTCGCTTGTCAGCTTCATGAGGAACGCCTGTCCATCATCCGATGGTGTGATGCTATCCAGGCGGCTGGTGAGGCCCGAGAGGCTGGTGTGCATGGCCGTCACCATCTTTTTGTTCATCTTGGGGGCGGCAGTCGCTTTCAGGTGCTTCTTCGTCACAAGCGCGCGCTTTTTCTTCGCTGGGTTGGCACCCTCCCCCTCGCCACTTTTGGAATCGTCTGCAGCTTTCACAGGCAGCGCCGCCTTAGCCGTTTTGACTGCTTCGGCCAGGATCTCTACAACGTCATTTCCATGTTCGTTGATCTGCTCCAAAGCCGTTGTCGCAGAGACTTCATTTTTCTGGATCATCACTTTGACAGGCAAAGGCAGATCCAACAGCGAGAGTGCGAAACGAACAGCTTCTGGAGTCACGTTGGAGCGTCTGGCCATCTCTGCAATGCTCCAGCCCCAGCTTTCAAGAAGCTGATATTGAACCGCACAGGACAAAACAGATACAGGAGCGCCGTTGTTGCCGTTGATGACAACCAAAGCCTGCTCAGCATCGTCACCCTTCATCTCTGTGACGAAAATCTTCTGGATCAGCGCCCCTTCGGCAATGGCCAAATTCAAGCCGCGCTTGCGTGTGTAGCCATCACGGATATAGGCAACGCCGCCAATGACCTTCACCAGGATGTTCGGGACGTACTTGCCTTCCTTATAGGCATCCGCAAACATCCGAACGCGGGCAGCGTTCTCGGGCATTGCAAAGTACTCATCCTCGTCCATGAAGGCGGTGCGAGCATTGAACCCTGGTTGAGGGACCACCAAAGAGTGATGAAGCAGGAAGCCATCGGTGCGCGACATCTCTTCAAGAGGGAGGCTCTTTTCCAGTGCCTTGAGCGAATTGATGGTGTCGGGGTGAGGTTGTTTCTTGGGTGCTGCAGTAGACATGGTTGTATCCCTCCAATTGACAGACTTAATTTATGGTACTGCGATCAAGAAAAATGCAAGGAATTCAGCTACCGATTTTTTCGCATGCGAAAAGCCTTGCTATGCAGTCTATCCAGTCATTGAGTCTGTGTTGTGATCTTTGCGCTATTTGCGAAATTGTTGCGCCCAATCTTCATTGAGGAACCCGTGCTGTACCAACTTCGACGCGACAGAGTAGGGCGAACGTCCTAGTTGAATAGAGAGGTGATGCACATCGATCTCCACCGCCTTAGCCCTGGCCAGGGTGATAGCATTTTGGATGATGCCCACCTCATTGGGCAACCAGGGCTTGCCGTGGTTGGCGAATTGCTTCTGGTGATTGTGCTCAGCTGGCTTGCCTTTCTGAATCCGTGGCAACTGCTGGGGTGGCTTTGGCTTGTCAGAGTGATGTCGTTCGGCCTGGGACGGGGTAGGGGGGCTGGATACGCGGCTTCGTATCTGTTCCGTCATCAGGCGCTCACAAATCTCCCGAGCCGAATGCAAGACGAAACGCTCCTGCTTGGTTAGGCCGTCTATTTTGACGATTTCATCTAGATCACCAGCCGTAGCCTTCAGGGCGCGGACCAGAGCATTTTTGATACGTGACATGGTGACTCCTTGAGTGGGAGGCTCAGCCACTGCGATAGTGGCCGAGGTCTTCAGTCGGAAGAAGGAGCGCGCAGATAGCCCAATTCCAAGGCTTTGAGCGCGACAGAGTAAGGGGATCTATTCATGCGTTTTGAAAGCAAGGCGATGTCGAGTTCAGGTGCACAGATGGAACCCATCGCTGTCAGTAGAAGTGCTTCTTCTTCGAATGCCCAGGCGTCCTTTTTATAGTCGTCCTTCATTGCAGCCTGCAATTGCTCCCATACGAACGAGTCAACACCGTGCAGGCGCTTTTGCAATGTCAGCTTGAGACAAACTCGCTGTGCGTCCTGGAGAGCCTTACGGTCGGCTGGCTCCAGAACTTCAAGCATCAGCATTTCGCCAAGATCCAGGGCCATTCCTTCGACGTATTCCAAGACAGCCTTCTTGAGCTGAAGCTTGGGTTTCTTGGGTGCATTTGCAAAGGCGATTACGCCAGGGGCATTCATGTTCATGGCTCCTAGCGTTTAACTCTTGTCTTGCACAGTGCTTTGTTCACCAGGGCCGCTCTGGCTTTCTGCTTCTTCTTCAGCTTCTGCCTTGAGCTTGGAGACAGCAGCCATCAAAGCTTGCACGGGCTGAGCACCAGCCACGAGCTGCATCTTGCCGGTGTGGTTATCGACAACGAATGTTGCCGGTGTTGCCTTGATACCTTGCGCAGCGGCTTTCTGCATGTGCTCTTGGATTTTTTGCTGGTATTTGCCCGAACCGAGGCATTCGAGGAACTTGTTGCTGTCAGCACCTATTTCCGTGGCCAGCTCAGCCAGATTCGGCACGCCTTGACCATTGCCGCGCGACTGCACAAACACATCGTTCAAGAATGCCCAGAACGCGCGGTTGCCCAGTTGTTCAGAGATGCACTCCGATGCGATGGCCTGATCTGCAGCTGCAGGATTGTGAAAGTCCAGGGGGTAGTGCATCCATTGCCAGTTCACATTGCCTTTGCTGGCGTCCACGAGCTGCTTGGGCGTGTTGTGGAAGCGTTTGCAATATGGGCACTCCAGGTCGGAGAACTCCACCAGTGTGTAGCGCGCATCCATGGAGCCGTAGATGTGCTTGCCATCAGGCACAAATTCGGGAGCGGCAGTGAACTTCTGCAGCTTGGTTTGGGCCATGGCTTTCTGTTTGTCTTCAACGATCTTGTTGAAGGCTTTGGCCACTGCATTGTTGAATTCGTCTTCAGTCTTGAAGCTCACGGACGAGCCTTTGCCGAATGAGCTTGTGATGTCGTTGAGCTTGTAGAGCTGCCAGCCCAGGAAGCCAGCGATGATCAAACCGAAGATGGGTAGAAAGATGTTGATGAATGCATTTCGGAACTGAACCGCTTTAGGTTCAGAAGTTTGAGCGGAAGTAGGGGCGTTCATGTTCATTTGGAAGCGGCTGATTTAGATCTGAGCGGAGCTGAGCAAGCACAGGAAGAGAATGACAACGATCAGGGCTGCGATGACATTTTTTGGCAGGTGCTTCATTGCCAGCGACGGAGTTAGCGAAGGGAGGGGAGGGCGTTGCTGAGTAATGCGCGAGCTTCAACCTTTGCGCGCTGAGACATGCGCTTGAAGAAGTCTTCGCTTGGGGTGTAGTCAACGAGCTTGCTGACGCCAATAACGTCACTGGCGACCTGCTCCATGCTACCCAGGCCATCGATAAGGCCCAGGTTCTTGGCTTGCTCCCCGTTCCAGATCAGGCCCGAGAAGATCTTGGGGTCGTCTTGCAGGCGATCACCACGACCAGTTTTTACGCGCGAGACAAACTGCTCATTGGTCTGGGCCAACAAAGCCTCCCAGAATTTCTTGATCTCAGGCGAGAGGGGAGAGAAGGGGTCAAGCAGTGCCTTGTGCTCGCCAGCGGTTATCGCTCGGCGTTCAATGCCCAACTTGTCCATGAGGCCGGTGAACCCGAAGGTGGAGCTGATCACGCCGATGGAGCCAACCAAGCTTGCGCGATCAGCATAGATCTCATTGGCCGAAACAGCGATGTAGTAGCCGCCAGATGCGCCGATGTCGTCAATGACCGCATAAACCTTCTTCTCGGGGAACTTGGCGCGTTGGACCAGGATTTCATCGTGGATACGCCCGGAGGGAACAGGGCTACCACCTGGCGAGTTGATTTTGATGATGATTGCCTTGGAATGCTCATTCTTGAATGCTTTCTGAATGGCCGGGATCAGGCGGTCAGAATCAGCCAAAGAGCCTGCAGCGATTTCCCCTCGCACGTTGACGAAGGCAGTGTGCGCCTTTGACTCTTCCGATGAAGACCATGGCCAGTTGCCGCCATTCATCGAGAGAACGATGAAGGCCAACGGAAAGAGAAGAACACCAATGGCCCTCAGCATGTTGGCCAGAATGTTCCAGCGGTTGTGGCGGCGATATTGGCTGTGTATTTCCCAGATGGCTTGATCGACGGACAAAGGAGGTGTGGGAGCTGACCTTGAAAACAGCTTGAACTTCATGGATTTCTTTCTTAATTGGCGACGACGCGGACCACGCTTTCAGTCTCAGGTCTTCATGCCAGGGGGCCGCTAGCTCAGATCAGGCTGAGCTTGAGCAGGCGCATGAGTAAATCGATCACAAGGCCCAGCAAGGGGCTGAGTATCAAAGTGGCCACGAGGGTGGTGAATCCCTTGGCGTTTTCTTCAGCACAGAAGAATTTGTAGGCGAGAGGTGCGATGCCGATCACCCCAGCAAGCGCCGACCCTGCAATTCCCAGCTCAGGGATGAATACAGCTTGGGCACACACCAGCACACCTGTGACGGTGCTGTATCGGCGCAGAGTAGCTTCCTCCTGAGTAGACAGCTTGAAGCTCTCGGTTTGCAGCTCTTGGTATGACGGTGAGTTAGGCATACAGCCCCCTTGTGAGTGAATGTTTCGGTTTGTTTAAATCCTATGCGCCTTTAAAAAAATGCAAGTTTTCAGCAATGCCCCAAAAGGGCCGATGCACCTACGAAGGCCGGTTTAAGCGCTTAAATTGTTCTGAGAGGACAGAGTAGGACCGCTGGGACACCTTTTTCGCATGCGAAAAAGTAGCCACAACATGCCGCTTTTTCGCATGCGAAAAATCGAACAGGCCACAGCTCAGCCTATTGCGATCCGAACGACAGCACGGTCGCTGAGCAACCGAACCCGGTGATAGACCACAGATTTGTCATTGACGGAGCCAACAACTGTTCTGATATAGCCGTGGCTAACGTTCGCGGTAGGGTACATCTGACGCAGAGCTACAGCGTAGACAGACAACTGAACAACGTCCGATTCCATGACCCGGTGGGCCGAACGTGTCTTGGTATCAAGAGGAATGACTTCTCCACCTGGGGCGAGGAAAACTTGATCGACACGCCCTTGGATGGGGATGGGGTGAGTGCATGAGATTGCTTCCTCATTCATCAGCACAGTTGACCTGCGGAGTTCTCGCGGCATGTTCTCGCCTTGCTGCCAGAAATGCGCGCCACCTGCAATCCTGTGCATCAGTTGCTCGAATGCGGAGAGCGCGAGAGGAACGCCGAAGACGACGATCAGGAATTTAGTTGAGGTGTCCATGTATCCCTCTTGGTGCTGTTGACCTGTCCTTATTTACACAGGGGACGGTTTGGTTTGCTGGGCAGTTTGACGTTAGAGATCAATCCGTCTGTGAGGATGGAGGCGAGTGAAGCTGTGAGCTTGTATGGCACAACTTCCTTGCCGGAGTAGATGAACCTGGGGTGCATGCCTGGTTGGAAGATGCCATGTGGGATTGCTTCGTCATCCCCGAACCACATGCGAAGCCGGAGATCGACAACATATCCAGCAGGCAGTTGAATCCAGTAGTGCGGTGTGACGTACTTCTTTCGATTGCTCAGCATCAAATGCCCGGACATGCATTTATGAGGCAGCTTTATTCTGTTGAATAAGTACGAAATAACCCATGTCATGTTGTCGCACTCAATTCGGCAATCATCTAAGGCCAGAAGGCCAAGTTCCGCCTCTTCAAGCCATTCTTGATAGGGCGAGGGCATGATCGGCAAGGTTAGGCAGGCTAGAGAAGCCTCTTTCAAAGTCGCTTCCAGGTGATTTGTCATTTTTCAGATTGTTTTGATGTAACTTACAAGTAGTTTCTAGGTTGCAAGACGCTCTTATAGCGTGGCTAGATAGCGACTTACAGGCGACTTCTAGATAAGAAATCATGCGTTTCTGTTTTCCTTCCTTGCTGAATAGACTTCTAGATAGCTTTCAAGTCACTTCGACTCACTAAGCCGCCTACTAAAGGTGAGCAGCATGGAACAGAAGAACCTACAAGTCGCTTTTCCTTTGAAAAAGAATACTTGGCTGGAGAAAAATGCTAGCCCAAAGAAAAGGGCACTAATAAATAGTGCCCTTGGGTTATGGTTACGCTCTGGATCTAAGCGATTCTCAACCGACCTTCTTTACCTTGACCGCACCAGTGGTCTGGTCACGTTTGACATTGATGCGTATGGGCATGAGGTAGGTCTGTGTGCCAGTGGCTGTTCCCAGCGTCACAGACTCGGAGGCGATAACGCCTCCATCAGGAGTAGCTACTTGAATGTTGGCTCGACGCCCATCGGCTCTGCTGTAGTTGGCCACACCGATGTTGTAGTCTCCATCCATGATTCTGTTGGTGTCGCAGGAGGCATAGAAGTGTTCCGGGCCATAGCCAGAGATGTTGTCCACATCAAGGCGACCACTGGAGCCGATTTTGTTGCTGAAGTACACCTTGTTGCCGTTCGGCTCGTAGGTATGTAGATCGACATCACCAGGACCATCCCAGTCCAGAGTCACAGTAAACAGACCTGGTTGCGCAACTTTGGGAGGCGCTTGGATAGAGCTGAGTGCATTAATGATATGCCCATCAATCAGCGGCTTTGTGGGAATCAACCCATTCAAATAAATCATTTCGAATGAATGGCCTTTCCAGTCAGTTGGGCCTAAATTCCTACGCTCAAGTAACCCTGGGATAACCGTATAAACTGGAGGATTAGTAAAAAGCAGGTTCAGGCCCTTAATAACCAGATCCTTGTCGGCCACAACATGTGGGCCATGCGTGAAGGGCGATGCAGAGGCAATATGAACCACTTTGACGAAGTTAGAAGTGGTCAGCTTGAGCGCATTTTTATAGGCCTCGTGAACGAATAAGTTTCCCTGGGAATGGGCGACCATTACCAGTTTGCGACCTTCATTGATCGTGGTTTCGAGTCGTTGGCGGTGTTCGACCTCGGTTTGCCAGATCGCTTCAGTTTCATCACCAATAATTAACGACGCGAGGTTTGCGATGCCAAACCTCGCCGCAATAGCTGATGGGACTTGCGTAATCAAGTAATCCTGATAGGAATTAATCCAGCCGGTGAAGCCGTTGAAGACTGTTCCAAGCTTATCGAACCAGCCATCACCAGGCTTATCCAGATCGCCACTAATGGCTTGCTGAAATAACTCCCAGCGACCAGATAGGTTTTCGTCCTGCTGCAGAACGCGCTGTTCAAAGACTTCAATGAAGTCTCGCCAGCCCTTGGAGTCGTTGAAGTAGTTTTGCACGATCAACGTTTCGCCCGTAGGGACCGCAAAGCGTTTTTCATACTGTTCCTCGCGTAGCAAGGCCGCAGAGCGTTCGGCATCTTGGCGGGTGTTGAGAACACCGTTGAAGTAGCCAATGGTGTATCCATCAAGCGTCTGGCACTGGGCGGGTGCTGGAAGGCCAGTTGCGGCTAGGCCTGCTGTGGAAGAGAGCGCGATAGCGCTTGCCAAAACAACCGAAATTGATTTTCGGAAAATATTCTTATTCATCGCAGTTACCGTTAAGTTGGCCCGTAAACACCATCCCGTTTGAAGCATGGCTGAAATCCACCATCGCTAGGAGTCGCTTTTTGGTATTAGCAGTTATGGCCGATATCTGCTTGCTGACGATGTAAGGCTTTATTTCAAGGTCCTTATTTCTTGCTGTTTCGAAAATGCATCCATTGGCTCGGGTGTATGCGTTGTTGATATCGCGCACAGCATCTTTATCATTCACATCCACCGTGAGCATTGACTGCTCAACTTGAGCGGCTTTGGTGGCCGCTTGACGTATTTCTGCAGGGAATACTTGAGAAATATATGCGTCGATATCGTCGCGGACACCATTACTGTCAGCATCGATACCCGTCAATGTATCGTCTCGATTCAATTTTGGCAGTTGACCTGATTCTTCCAAGGCAGCAATCTTTTGGGCAACCGTCAACGGCTTTTCAGGTTCTTCCGGTTTCCCAGATGAAGCAGATGAATCTCCCCCTCCACATCCTTGCAGGAAAGCAATCACTGCAAGAGTGATAAGTTTATTTTTAAATTTCATGGATGCCTTAATTTGGTATCAGTTGAATATCGATTAAGAATTACTAATGGTGTTCAAAATCGATTGAAGATGATACCAAAAGTTACAGTTGCTCCGTCGCTGATTTGGCCCTTCTTGGGCACTTGCCCGTTCGAGGCTATGAGTGCTTCCCAATATGCTTTGCGCAGCAGCTTGCATTTTTTGAAGTGCTGGTAGTTTTAATCGGGCAACATTTGAAGTTGCCCTTCATTCTGTTTGAACAATACAAATTGAGAGGGCCGATTAATGATGGATTCCATCGAGGTCATCACTTCAGAGCAAATACCAGAGTTGTTCCGTAACCCACTGGGTATCGGTGACTTTGGCAAGCTCGTCCGAGATCCTGAGATCGATGTCAAGCTGGACAAGCTTCTGGGGAGCAATCCCTCTGCTGGACTTGCACGAAGCATTCGTGGAGTGGTGATGTGTTTAGAAGATGCAGACCCGAAAGCCATCTCGGGGAAGCAGTCTAAGTGGTCCAGATTCACTGGGCAGGCCCAGGCAAAGCGTGTGCGCTTTGAGGTGGCCAAGATCAACATGGATCAACTGCTCAATGCAGCGACCAAGGAAGCCGCGCTTGTGCGCGATGTCATCGATGTGATTGAGTCTCTGTGCTCTACCTATGGAGCTGAGGCCCAAATCATCAGCAACCACATTGAAGCGGGTCAGAAATATCTGGGTCAAACGCCAGATAGGCAGGGTAGTGCATTGGCTTTTGACCAGGAAACGAGCCGAGAACGGTTTTCTCGTCGGTTGATCAACCTTCAGGCCATGCAGGTTTCCCACGCACAAACAGGCCAGCAGCTGCAACTGCTCAAGTACCAGCTGATCGATGTGCTGGATCGGTTTGACGAAACCGCTCAGGTGTTGGTGCCACTGTGGCGTCAGAACATGCTGGGCCTGGGCGTGCAAAACCACGTTACGGGCGAGCAGCTGGCCATGGCTATCCAAGCCCATGAAAACCTGCGCAAGAGCTTCGCAGACAACCTCAAATCCATTTCGGTCACTCAGTAACAGGGAAAAGAATCATGAACACGATTGCGACAAAGACACCGACAGCTGCATATCCCGTTGAAGTCCATGAGCTGAGCGACAAGCAACTGAAGGTCATGGGTCTGGGTAATGGCGATCTGGAGCACATCGCGCAGCTGGTGCAAGACATCGATCCGATGAATCCGGGAACGGTCAACACCTTCGGACAGCGAGCGGGTGAACAGACTACGGCATATGCCGACGAACTGTTGAGCCAGGTTCGGAACGGTGAAGTGGGGCAAATGGGCGAGCAGCTGGTTGAAGTCGTCGGCATTGCCCAGAAAACCAACATGAACGTGCTGACAGGACGGCGCTCTAACCTCCCGGTGATCGGGCCATGGATCGACAAGCTGAAGATGCGCGGAATGCGCCTGCAAAACCAGTTCGAAACATCCAAGGAGCAGATCGACAAGGTGATCACCGAAGTTCAAACGACCGTGGCGGGGCTGAGCAAACGCAATGAAACGCTGGAAGTGATGTTCGACAACGTTCGCAAAGAATATTACGAGCTGAGCGTGCACATCGTAGCTGGCCGCGTTGCATTGGCGCGCGTGCATCAGCTGATCGAGCAGCGCCAGCAAATTGCGAGCAATCCTGCGGAGCTGCAGGAGTTGTCCGATATGCAGGCTTTTGCGAACAACCTGGGGCTGCGTATCGGCAACCTCGAAGCGCTTCAGCAATCGTCCCTGCAGATGCTCCCCCAGATCCGTGTGATCCAGTCCACGAATTTCGTCCTGGTGGACAAGTTCAACACCATCACTACGCTGACGATCCCAATCTGGAAGC
>NZ_BBXH01000038.1:0-35256 GCF_001010305.1 Comamonas sp. E6 | reverse complement strand
CATTCCCGATAGCACGATCGTCGATCCTGGATCGATCTGAGAGGTCGATTTCCGCACTGTCTTGCTCACGAGGGAGTTTTCACACGGCCTCCAGCGATTGCAGCCGCTCGTACTCAGCGCCGCAAGTCGGCTGACAAACACTAACCAGACATTCGCGAGCAAATGACGAAATGCTTCGCAACTGCCTAAAAAAGAAAAAGCGTCTTAAAGACGCTTTCTCGAATTGGCGGGGGATGGGGCACTCTCAGGGCCTAAGCCTTCCAAAGCGAAGCCGTGACTCCCCTGCAGTGTCCAGTGCGCATACCCCCAGTAACCCCGCGCCCTTTCGATTGCTTTTCAGCTTGAGTTTTAGCTTCATTTTTTCCCCTTTCGCTGCATCTCGAACTCCAAAGAGAACTCGATCACCATGAACAAGGAAGCAAACAACACCAGACACGCGCTGAGGAAGTCTCCGAACAACGCCGTGGTAGACACAGCACCGAAGCCGGAAATTTTGTACCACTATAAAGCAACCGGGAGGAGCATGCCGGCTCCTACGTTGGTATTTAGAAGTGGCCTGAGCCTTCCACAAATCTCGTTCCCCGGCGAACGGAGTCGTCTTGCTGGATCATCTCCCTGACCATGGCGAAATCATTCTTGACGGAGAACACGTAACGCTCCGCTTCCAGCACCTGCAGCGAATTGAAGTGTTCAACGTTCTCTGGGCGGACTTCCGTCATGGAACCTGCCAGAAGCGCCTCCACGATGTCGGAAATCTCCTTCTGCTGCGCTCTGAGCAAGCGATGGTCCCCGAGCCCGCCTACCAGCAGCCGATCAATGCGCTCGATTCCATCGATCATCATTTCCAGATATGTAGGACACATCAAGGAAAGCGCCAATGTTGGAGACAGTGGAAAGTACAGCTGAACCCCGATGGACGCCAAGCCAAGTTTCCCGCTACCTTCCGCATTGGGGTCATTGAACCGGACGACCGGATGATCCCCCATGAAAAAAGGTATCTCATCGGAGGTCTTGATCAAATGCCAGACCTTCTGCAGCAGCAGGGGAGACCAGTCCCTTGACGCATTGCTTATCATTGCCGCGTAGTGGGCCTGTCGCGCGTTCTCTTTGCTGCCGACCAGAGGGGCGGGCTGGAAGAACTCCTCCGGGGCGCCCTCTGCACGAAAAACCCCCTCCATTCGACTAGAAAGATCATCGAAGGTTGCCATCGTCGCCTTGGTGCGCACGAGCTGCACCGCCATGAAGCTGGCGAGAATTGCCTTCTCTTCGTGCCAGGTAGGGGGAAGCGCTTGAGCAGCGATGACCCGCGCAGTGACCTCGGCGGCCTTGGTTTCAAGGCTGCTCAGTGCGGGTTCAAGCGTCATGGGCACTCCCTGAAACTCAAAATCGTAGATCGCCCGCTCAGCGGCGACACCCACCTTCGATTTCTTGGAAGTGGAAAACGCAAAGATCTTGTTTTGGTGCTTATCGAACGCATGTACCAACTCCCGCCTGCCGGAGGAGAACCGCCGCAGCATGAACTTGGGCACGTAGTGCTGCAATGGCTCACTCATCGAACTGCTCCCGAGGTCAAGCATGCACCGATCAAGACGTGCTTTAACTGCCTTACCTCGACGACGCCTACATTCACGCACATGAGCCTGGACTCCTAACGAGGTGCGTTCTTGCGGATCACCAGATCCACCAAAGAAAAGAGCCTGTGAAACAGGTAGTCGACATGATCGGTATCGATCACGGGCGTTTGGCTTCGTTCATGATGGCGTAACAGATAGTTGTTCCCAATTTCTCGCAGCTCCAGGGCCTCCTTCTCAAGAAGCTGCCGAAATACCGGTTCGGGGCTTGCCCTGTCCAGAACCAACTTCGCTGACTTGGCCTTGTTATCGTCGGCCAATGTCTTGATGCGCTCCCATGAGTCGAACAACCGCTCCAGCGCCTCGCGCCGAATCAACGGATCGGGGTCTGTGAATTTCCTGCGTGCCTCTTCCAGCATGACGTCGAGCAGTTGGTCCCCAGTCCGGAAGTAGGCTCTTGCGAGCAAGTTCCCGATGATAGCTGGCAAGATCCGCCGGATCTCGCCGCTTTCGGTGATCTCATAGGCTAACCCGTTACGCGCAAGGATGCGGTTCACGTCGGTCACGAATGCAGAACGCCCCTCCGCGCTGTCGAAAGACAGATGGTGATGGCGGTAGTAATCGTGAACTCGTCCCGGAATCGGCCGCGCAACGCTTCTCCATACGAACTCGATGAAATCGAGCGCCACAAGGGTTGGGGGAGCCCACGGCTTTCGCGCCCGCATGCAATCATCTTCATCGACCTTGTCACGTTGCAGCGGCCATGACAGGCCCTCGATCTCCGCTTCGATTGCGCTTTTCAGCATGTCCGTGTCGTTGCCACAGATCGCATGACCATCAGGACATTCTTGCGGAAACGACGCCCCAAACGCTCCGGAATTCGCCAGGGCCTCAACCAGGACCGCAATGCCAGCCCATGCCACTGGACTCATCGTCTGCTCGGTACGGGCCCTCGGCCCGAGCTCCCGATCACTGAAATAGTTGCTCATGAGGTCTGTCCTTCAACGGAGCTTGAACAGGGGACTGGGATTGGATGTCGAAACCACCAAGGTGAGCGACTTTTTCGCCCTGCTTAGGGCTACGTACATCTTGGACTTGGCGTACAGGGTCGATGTGAACTGCGTCTTGTCGCAAGCCATCAGCATCGCGTGGTCGCACTCCAGGCCCTTCGCCTTGTGAATGCTGCTGAGCACCTTTTGGGGTAATGAAGGATGGGAATAGGAGCGCATGCGCGACACCTCCGCAAATCCTTCGTCCGGATCTGCAAACTGGCCGATGCGCACGGCATCCCGCAGTTCGGACCTGTGATCGATCTTCACGACGTCAAAGCCCGCGGCGTTGTCCTTCACCAGCGCAGTAATTTTTGCGAGCGCGTCTGACACACCAGTATGCGAGGGATTGCTCAGCAGGCATCGTGCGACCGCCTGGATATTGGCCGGTTTTCCGGTGGTGGAGCGCGCCGTCCCGGTGCGAACTTCCTGCAAAAGTCGGTCACCGTGGCTGGATGGACTGAATCCCGCCGCGACGCTGCCCATGAAGGTGATGACACCCTTCGCCAGCGCTTCGGGATCGCCATGGCCGGTGCGCAGTGTCTGCACGAGCGCCCCTAGCGCATCACGTGTATGTCCTTCCCAGATCGGTACTGTCCGAAACCAGAAGGCTCGAAGTGCCGATACCAAGTCGTTCTGCGATGCTAGGACCATCAACTGCGGGCTGTTCTTCAGCACCTTGTCGATCGGTGTTCTGTGTTCCTTGGACAGTTGGTAGCCGGTTCGCATCTGAGCCGTGTTGTTTCCGATAAGCACCCTAACTGATGGAGGCAGCGCTCTGGTCAGGTCTATCGGAGTTCCGCGTTCCAAACTCTCCCGTGCCTCGATTACCCAAGCCCCTAACTGAGGACAACCGGTTTGCCAACGGTGAGGTGTGATCAGTTTCTCGGTTACTCCCTGCACCTTCAAAGCGTCCCAGCGGGCACGATCCTCGCGCGCAGCTTTGTCGGTCTTGGCCCCATAAATCCGCTGCAGGGGATCTCCAAAGATCCGGACAGTTGCTCCAGCGGATAGCAAGGACATGACAATACTGTGCTGATCGACACTGGAATCCTGATGTTCATCGCACACGATGACTGGGTAGCGTCGGGCCAGTGCACGAGCCACCATTGGCTGATAGTGGAGAAATCTTGCAACCTTGGTCGCCATGATCTCAAAGCCTTGCCCGCCATCTTGCCAAGCCCAGGAGGTCAGATCGCGAGGAAGGTCAAGTGGCTTGTGGTAAGCCAGCGCGATCTGCGCAATCAAGGCATCGATAGTTTTGATTTCGACGCGTGACCCGGCCTTCTTCGTACGTTCTGCGAAGACAGAGCAAGCAGCGTGGGTATGCGTCAGGATAAGCAAGCGGCCATCACCGAGCGCTCCCACTACCTCCTGCGCGTACGCAGCGCCCTGGTATGTCTTGCCGCAGCCCGCCGCAGCTTCAATGATCACCAGCGGCTCGGGTGAGCGGAGAAGTTTGGCGACGGCCTGGTCGCTCATAGATCGAGCTTTTGCAAGGTCTGGAGCCCCACGGCTGCCAGTACCGCGTTGATCAACGGAAGCAACTGCGGTTGAATTTCCTCCCAAGCGCCTAGCGCGACCATTTTCTGAGCCAACTCCTGCCCACCGACAGTGGACTTGAACCATTGCTGGGAATGCTTCTTCCAAACCTTTTCTTGACCTGCAGGCGCCCCATCATTGCAGCCGCTAGCGGCTGCAATGATCAATTCACGCCACGTTTTTCCGGAGGCTTTCAGCGCCGCCTCTATCGCCTCTGTGCTCTTGTCTTGAAGTCCAAGGCGCTCTGCCAAAGTCCGAAGTCGATAGCCGTCCAGTTCGCCTTCTGTATCTTTCAGTAGTGCGAGAAGATTTGCTTCGGGAACCGCCCCGATAACATGATATTCGGTACAGCCCTTGGGCCACTGGTGCAGCCGCCCTTTGATCTTGTCTTTCAGTTTCTTCCACCGCTCTGGCGCGGTACCTTCGTCGTCAACCAGACCGGCAAACAGCAAACCGGAAGACGCGAGCGTCTCCAACAGATCCAAGGTCGCACTGTTACCCTGACCATCACAGACTCGCACCCCGTGATCGAGCGGGTTGCCCTTAAAAGCTTTCTCTAATAGGTACTGCAAAAATCCGACTTCGGTGGGGCCTTCTGCAATGACGGCCACACGCGCCAGGAACGTCTCAGGATCGCGTTTCTGCTGTGACCTTATCTTGTCCCGAGGCAGCGCACCGATAGAGCCCAAGCTGTCCAGATACCAGAGGTGAGCGTCCTCGGCACACGAAATGGCGACAGGGCTATGCGTCGTGAGGAAAATCTGCCCGTGTTGGCTGGCCAGGATATTGATGAGCTTCCGTAGACGATACGGCTCAAGGCCGCGCTCAATCTCATCGATGAGCGTAATGCTTGCTTCCTTGTCCGTTGACGATGCGATTTCGAGCGCAGCCATTCGTCTAGTGCCAGCACCCCAACTGCTTAGAGGCAACGCCACCCCATTCTTGGTCGCCATCAACCCAATGAGTGCGCCGATGGACAACCCCTGGCTTGTCGTGAGACCGAGTTTCAAATCGCTGGGAAGCGCAGCACCGGCCATGCGCGTATCCAGCAATTCGATCGCCTCCTTAGCCTTGTCGTTGAGCGAATCGTGCAAATTGAGCCCCGCGACCTCCTTGCCGATACGTGCCCGCAATGCGTTATCGGCCAACAACCGATCCAGCGCTGAGCCATAGACAAGGCGCAGATCGCGATCGTTGCGCTCATCAGCGCCCATTCGGACCAAGCCGATACGCCGGCGAACGGCTGTCGAAAAATGGTCGAATTCTTCGTTGGGTTGCATGACCTCCCACACGAGTTCCAATTCCGTAGTACCCCGTACGCGTACGCGATACACCGGCTCGCCGGGTGCGAGGAGGTCTCCTTCCCCGTCGGCTGACGGAGTGATGGCATCCTGCCCGTTCCACGCCCATGGCCAGGCGAAAGTGTTCTGCGAGCCGATCCCGGTCGTATCGGGTAGGGTCATGACGGCTTCGATGACGAACTCTTGTGCGCTGTCCCGCGCCCAGTAATCAGCCTCAGAGATAACCGCAGTGTTCGATGGCGAAAGCAGCAGTGCAATCGCTTCAAGGATAGTCGTTTTTCCAACGTCACCCCCACCCAGGATGACGTTCATTCCTTTCGCAGGTAGCCATGTTAGGGAGTGGATACCTCTGAAGCGTTGAATAGTTATCTTATAAATACGTGCTGTTTGGGTCATGTCACTCTCAATTGCGAGGAATAGGCGGATAGCCAGAAACCCGCTTTCTCACCTCATGATGGAACGTGAGCTCCGAATACCCTCACAGGTTTGCGATCACGTGCATTCACTAACTGCAACAAAATGCTAAACGCACGTAGCTTAGCAGCGCTTAACTCAACGAGCAGTATTAGTATCAGCAGTCGTTGCGAAAAGAAAAACAGAAGGGGGTGCGGATAAAAACTTTGCACGGTTATCCTGGCTATGCTTCACACAATCCCGGGCGGTCCCTTTAGACCCAAACGACTTTGCCCCGCCTCACGAAATAGTGAGCCCGACAGCCGCCACGCCGCCAGACGGAGGGCTCCAGCGAAGGATGACCGTCTTTGTCGACCTGAAGCGACCAGCGGGGGCGGGCCTCACGAATCAGAGGAAGCTCCACTGGTTGGCCGCATCCGCAAGGGCAACGCATCATGACCGACCATGCCTCCCCGCCTTCACGCAGCAACACCAAATCTCTCGACGGCAGTTGATCAGGCGGTAACACGCCCTGCACCTCAATCACTTTTCGAGGACCGGCCCACCACTCAGCCAGTCTGAGCCAAGCAATCTTCAGCTTGCTCATTCGTGCTCCTGCGGCCCAAGTACCGGCAGTCCAAGCAAAGGCTCCGCAGCGCCTGCGCCCAACAATGGGGTCGATTGCGAAGCACACGCCGATTCAGCCTCGTGCTCTTCAAATGCCTCTGAGAGCATGAAGCGCGTGCGCGCGAAGCCGCGATTGGACTGCTCCCGGAACGGGTATGCCCTGGCGATGAACTCCATGACGCATGAACTGGAGGCACGCATATTGAGCGTAATCACCGAGGGAGCTTGTTCAGGCATGCCATCGATGTAGCCTGCCTTGACTTGATCGGCATGTTCCGCTGGGTCAGCCTCTGCAAGTGCCTCGGCATGCAGAGACGCAGATGTATAGACGCCACGATCAGCTAGGCTGCTCCCACCTGGGAACACATAGTCCACCCGTCCAGTGACTTCCGCAATGGCCAATCCGTTGAGAGTCGTGCGTGTGGGAATGGCCACACCCACGTCGATCAATGGCAGCAGGAACGCCGCAGCCAGGCGATCTGCAACCATCCGCGCGCGAAGCTTGTCGACGCAACAAAAAATGACATCTGCTTGAGATGCCGCAAGCACCGCGCGCCTGCTCATCACGTCCGCGTCAATCGGCGTGAAAAAGGGATCTGTCCGCAAAAGGTTGATGCGATCGGCAAACACGTGGACCTTGGTTTGCGCGCCTTTTGCATCAGCCAGAGTAGTGTTCAGTATTCGGTTGAGATTCTTCTCTTCAACGTGATCATGATCAATCCCGATCACCCGCCCGAAGCCCAGTCGACATACCTGTTCTGCCGTCACGGAGCCCGTACCAGAAACACCAATGACGCATGCCGTCAAACGCCCAAGCTCCTGGCTCATTGCGGGGGTGAACGCCATTGGGCGCAACGCAGGGAAAGCAATCCCATCACGCCACCAATAGTGCAAGTCATCCCCAGCAACCGACACCAGATCAACCGGCGTCACCTCTCCGTTTGGGCTGTACATGCGAGCCAAGACCCGGCCATCTGGCACCATCACAGCAGAGCCATGATCTGCTGTGACTGCAGCCTGAATGCATGGGATCACCGCTGCATCACTCTCATCGTCAACGCGCGAGAAGCCTGGGTAACCTGTTGGATGAGAATGCAGCAGGATGACGCTCAGCCCAGCTGGCTCGGCCAGATCAACTGCAGCCTCGATGTACGCGCCTGGCCAAGTCAGAGCGTCTTCTGTTCGGCGACGGCAGGCGTGATGCGGCACCAAGACGACGTCTTTCACCAGCAGCCGTACACGCGGTTCTGGTACACGTGTGCACACCAATACGGCGGCGGCTTCCTTGCCATCACCCGGGAACAGATGAGCCAACAACTGCCGGTGAGCTGCCTGTGTCAGGCTCAGCGTTGTGGCGGGCATCATTCGCTCAGCTCCTTGACCATGCAAGATTCAACCAAAGCCAGCTGAGTCTGCACGCAGTCTGAGTTCGGGTCCCATGCACTCGCCCCGCTGCGGTGGCGCGACCACCCTTGAAAGGTCGCACCCTTGATGGTTGCCCGCACTTGGGTGCTGGGAACCTCCTGGCCATTGATCAGTGTGACAAAGGGGAGGAAATAGAACATGTCGATCTGGGCAGCTGGATAGTCCAGCACGATCTCCAAGGCCAGTTGGACCTTAGTTTGAGAATAGCCACCCAGCAGGGAGTAGTCATGGATGAGCAACCAGCGTCGCGTGGCGCCGACAACTGCATCGTGCTCGATCACGGTTTCCCATTTGAGGCCCAGCGCGTCCAGGAACTGGTGATCCTTGGGGAGAAGCTGGAAGGCGCGAGTCGGCGCAAACGAATTGCATTCCCCGTTGTTGACGTCTCGCAGCATGAGCCGGATCTTCTCAATACCAGGCTGGCGCAAATCCACAACAAAGTCGCCCGTGATCTCCTGCTTTGGCTGACCATGCACGATGAGGTAGATGTGCCACGACTTGTTCGGGTCGTAACCAGCTCGCACCATGGCGTCTGCCACCTTGACCTCCGGCTGGGTGTACTCCAGCAAGACTCCTTGGATCGACAACGTCCACGTCTGAGGCTTGATCCTCGATTTGAACGTCTCAACCCCAGGACGAGTCAGATCAACACGCTCGTTGACGGCAACCTCCACCGCATCATACGGACCGATCAACTCGATCACCTTCTGAGGATGATTACCCGCAAGCATTTGCAGCAGCTCCCCAGAGATGAAGCGATGCGGCCACTCATACGATTTGCCGTCGATGGTGAAGCGGTACACCCGATCGCCCGAGGAAATCACAAACGTGTTCCCAAGTGCCAAGTTGATGCGCTCATCGAGCCGGATGCTCTCCATTCCTCCACCGTGCAGCAACTGAAGCACGATCTGATCAGACGTGGCAGGGCGCCCCACCAAAGAGAGGATGTGTTTACCAAGCGCTTCATGCGCGTTGGGCGGGGTACACACGCGCACGATGCACTGCTCATCGCTGATCAGGTGAAGTTCATGGGTGCCGACTTCATGTTGGCTGTTAACCGTAGGCTGGTTTTGGGTGTTCATTGCAAGGTCCTTCCATTCTGCTTAAATTAATCTGTTTAACTTCGCCCGCAACAATACTGCTGAGGACTTGGTGCGAAGACTATCACCAAGATCTGCTTAAAGCAAGCTGTTTATCCAGATTATTTGATGGCGAGGTACTTGAACTCGATGCCGCCCGTCTCAGCCACTTCCTCGACGCGCAAGAAGTAGCCCTCCAAAACCAGCTTCTTCAGTCTTGTGCTGGCGTTCTGTACCGAAAGGCTCAGATCGGCGGCGACCTGGGAGGTCGTCACTTGGCCCTGCCGCAACACATAGTTGACGAGAGTCTTGGTCGCTTGGTTCATCTCGGGCCCGATCACTTCAAAGTCTTGCCCATTCCAAATGACCATCGGCTGCGCCTTGGCCAAAGCCGCATAGCTCCAGTTGTCGATTAAGTCCCTGTTGTGCAGGTCGGTGAGATAGATCCCTCTCTCGCCACGCAACTGCTTGGCCAGAGAGATCACGCTTTCACGAGGGAACGAAGCGTCGGTCGCCTCAATGCCTTCAAGGGAGATGCCGAACACCCGAACGGCCGGGTGAGCCTCCACAAAGTCCACCAGACCACGGAAAACAGCCTTCCCTTGGCTATTACCGAACGGACGATCAGTGCCCCCCGTGAAGTCGCGTAGTTTCACGACGATGGAATTCTGATTCATTTTAGCAGTTTAAAGAGCGTTGCCAGGGGCGTCAAGCTTCAGCATGAAGTCGAAACAAATGTGCGTGCCTTCGATACGCACCAGGCCGGTGGCTGACGCAAACCGTACGCCGTCGTCGGTGTGAAGGATGCGCAACTCGAAGTCACTTTGCCGAACCGATATCGTTGCCTTGAACTTCTTCGCTTTGTCCCCCGAGATCTTCAACCCAGTTCCACGTCCGTCATGGTCAACCTGGCTGATGCCACCTGATGAAAAAACGCGCTTCAACAACGTGACACCTGGGTGACTGTTTGCAGATGCAATCTTCTTGGCCACATCGGGGTAGCGTGCCTCCAGCACAGGCATCAAGGTTCCGACAATGCCTGCACCACTGTCTGATATGACGGCCTGAATTCTTCCGCTCGCTTTGTAGAATTGAAGTCCAGCAAGTCCTGGAGTTTGCGAGCCCGAATGTTCAAGAACATTGCGGTAAAGCTCGTACAAGATGGTGCTGACTGCGACGGAATAGCTTTCCCCGGCGCATCTCACAAAGCTGCGCTCCAGCAGATCTGGCACATCGCGATCTTCCTTAGTGGGATCGATCGACCGAAGCTCAATAAGGCCATCATTCTTCCCCTTGAACTCCTTTGAGCGACCACGCAAGGCCCGCTTGGGCAGCACTTGAATCGCGGCATTGAGGTGATCGAAAAACCCCAACCGATCGAGGTAGGTGGCTGTGCTTCGTGACTCGGTGAAGTCCAATAGCACAGTTTTGCCTCCATGTGCAAGCTGGTTACTGAGCGCCAAGAGTCGAGCAAGAGCCTCCAGCATCATGCGAGAGCCCTCTTTGAGGCTAAATACCACGCGCTGACACGGGGAATCCAACGGTGAACCGGCCATTCTCAACAACTTCTCGACGTCTTTGGCCGCGAGCCATGTCTTGCCCCCGAAGTCAACACGAAGCTCCGCTGGCGGCACAAAAGACCAACAGGACGCCTCATCTTGCTGGAATGTGTCCTTGTGCGCATGGAGCAAAGCGCTGACGGGGGAGCGCTCAAAGCCAAGGCGATAAGCAATCGTCCTCGCCTTCAACCCTGGGTTTTGGCGAACAAAGTCTCGAACTTTTTCTAGCATGTCACCAAATGATATTCGCTCCAATGCAGCGAGCTTGGGCACCAGACACAAAAGGTGAATGAACACGCCGGGGTCAAAACCATAATTCACGCATTCATCCGCAATTGTAGCTTCGCTACTGGTTAGGCTTCGGCCCGAAGCCTGTACCCGCAGGCTGTTGCCGTTGATCTCATTTCGGCTAAGCCGTCAGTCAAGACATCTACGGTGACTGACAGCCCCCAGCCTGAAGCTGCTATTTAGCCTGCTTCCCACTGGTACAACTTTGCTTTTAAATATCCATTTGAATATATCAAATATATTTTATATTCAAATATTTGCATTGTTTACAATTGGTATGCCTTGCGTTGCACAGCGCAACCAGCCGCTTGATCATTGATCGGCTGCTTCTCTCGCTCGACATCCTGAGCTTCCCCCCCGTTTTGTGCGCCTGATTTGATCAGGTAGTTTGCTTGCGCATGCGTTTTGAACGCTTGTGCGGCGCAGCCATGCCTGTCAATTTGAGGTCGTGAGCCCTTGGGGAAGTATTGGGCAGCACAGGGCACTTCTTTCCCACTTTCCCTTTTGGAGTTTTCTATGACTGATACAGGTCAGGCCGCCGCATGCCCGAACGATTCTTCTCCTGATTCTCATGACAAGGCTGCTGCTGGTACGCCCTTGTTTGCCTTGGGCCAGGTACTGGTCACACCTGGGGCATTGGAACTACTGGAAACCAATCAACTGACTGCACTGCCGTTTGTGCTGCGCCATGTGTCGGGCGATTGGGGCGATATCTGCGCCGAAGACAGACAAAGTAATGCTGACGCTTTGCAGTACGGCTACAGGCTGATGTCGGTGTATGAAATTTCCAATGCAGAACGCCTGTGGATCATCACGGAAGCTGACCGCAGTAGCACCACGCTGTTGTTGCCCGAGGAGTACTGATGCTGGGGCGGCACTTTGTGGTGCACTCGCAGCTGAGCGCGGGCCGCTCAGGTGCAATGGCCTATCAAAACAAGCTGCTGCTGCGTCAGGGCGAAAACGACATGGCTTGCGGGCACCACTGCGTGTTGATGGCTTTGATGCTGCTGGGCCAGGTGTCGCGCGATGCCCTGTATGAAAGCCACCTTGATGCACGCCTGATGGAAGTGAGCGTCATGGGCCAAGCTCTGTACTTCAGCGGCTGTAGCAGCGCAGCCATCAGAGAGCAGTTTGCACCGTTTTCTGAACAACTGCAGTGCCGCCAACTGCGCCGCAATGTCGAAGCCCGTACAGTGGCCGCACTGGAATCTGACCATGTGTGCGTGGTGCGGTTTACTTCCCCCAGCTACAGCCATTGGGTGCTGGCAGTGGGTGTGATGTATGCCGATGGCAAGCCACATTCTTTGCTGGTGCTCGACCCCTTGATGGACGGTGTGCCGCTCACTCCCTGGAATGCCTTGCTGGAGCATTGGGGTAGCAAAAAGCTGCGCAACACCAATGCCCGCTGGTCAGAAAAAGCCACCTTGGACAAGGTGGTGCAAGTCGGTTTGCGCAGTCGCCGTGGCACGGCCATTGCGCTGGCTTGAGTTTCAGTTTCTCGCTCTCTTTCTCCTGATTTCCCTTGTGCACGTTGTGTGCCTGGTGCTTGGCTTTTGAAGCTGCACTCAGGTTCCGTTGCGGCGTGCCTGTTTTGAAAGTTTGACCATGCACCCTTATCACTTGAGGTGGTACCGCTACCGGCGTTTGTTGGCGGCGGTGATGACCTTGCCTGCACTGGATACCTCAACGCCTGTTCCGCATGAATTCAGTGGGCAGTGGCCGTGCTGCTTCAATGGCTGTGCCGAAGCTGGGCGCTATGTACATGCAGCCAAGCCATGCATGGAGCCGCAATCGGCCATGGTGCTTGAACTGGCCGATGCAGCTTTGCAGGTGATTGAGCCAATGAGCCAGCGCACAGCCGCGTGGCAGGCATTTGCACGGTGTGCGGTGCCCCAGTTGGGCTTGGGCAGCTTGGCACGGCTGGTGGCACTGCTGCAGCAATACGGGCCTGCTGAAGATGCTGAATTGGCCCTTTTGCTGTGGCAAGGTGAAATCACCCAACAAGTAGTAGCCATCAAGGCCGTGCAGCGTCTGCGAAACCTGGTGACGTTCTTGCAAAGCCAGGGCATCACGGATGCAGCCAGTTGGTTGCAGTGGCGGGCTTCGGCAGATGCGCAAGCGGTTATGCACGGTGCACCGCATCAGGAGCCAGACACGAACAACGCTTTGCTGTGGCACTTGGACAGCGGGCGCTGTGATGTACCTTGGGTGCTGATGTTTGCAAGGCGGGTGCTGGGGCAGGCTCCTGCGCATGGGCACATCATGCTGGCTGTTCAAGAAATGGCCGAAGCCATGAACCTGAGTGCCAAGGTTTTGGCCAGGCGCATTGCGTGGCATGAACGACTGTTTCAAGCTTTGGGCGAAGTGCCTGAGCTACGGCTGGCGTGGTGGCGATGCGTGAAGCGCATTTTGCAAGCCCAACTGACCAACGCTACATCGGTCAAACTGCAAGTGCAGGGAGTCAAAGAGGCTTTGCCGCTGTCACTGTCCGTGCACCTGCGCCAGGGGCAACCCATGCTGACGATTCAGCTGCCCCGTGCGTTTGGTGCTGCACCCGCATGGCCCAACTTGACCAAGGTGCAGTTAAGGCAAGAAGGCTGGGGGCCAGGTCTGGGGCTACGTTTGCTGCTGCAAGGCGAAGGCGCGTTGCCAGCTCAGCTGCAGTTGGAAATCGCCAAACGCTGGAAAGCGGCGCAGCTGCAGCCACCAGTGTTTGAGCGCATCAGTGCTACCAAGTGGGAAATCAGCTGCTGTTGGTGCGATGGACTGTGGAAGCCTTCAAACCTTGATCATGCTGATGTGAATGACTGGGCTACGGATACAGCGCTGCAGGTGTTGGAATATGCGCTGGTGCTCAAGGGCATGTTCGGCGAGCTTCAGGCAACAAAAAAGCCCTGACCGGTTGTGGTTCAGGGCTTTGAGTGCAAGGTAGCTAAGGAGTGATTGCTTATATTTTATGCAAACAATTCCGTATAACCAAGCGTATAACGATATGTTGATTTTTTTAAATTCCTTTATAAATCAACAGCTTACACTAGATCTTGGCGGAGGCTGTGTCCGCTGGATATTGGTTCGAAGTAGTTAAATTAATAATAAAAACATAATTTAAAACAACAGTTTACGTTGGTGTGTTGTCCGAATTGGTACGACGTGGTTCTGATTGTTTAGATTTTTTATGGTAGAAAGGATGGTAGATGAATTTGATCTCCTCCGAACTATAAATGCCTAAGATAGCCAAAGAACTCTCTGCTCTACAGGTCAGCAGGCTGACTGAGTCAGGACATCACGCTGTTGGTGGTGTGACAGGACTTTACTTGTATATCACCCCGACTGGGGCTAGGTCATGGGTTCTTAGAACTTTGATTGCAGGTAAGCGTAGGCATATGGGGTTGGGAGCGTTCCCATCTGTCACTTTAGCAATGGCTCGTGAAAAAGCCCGTGCTGCTCGAAGCGAGGTAGAGGCTGGTGTTGATCCAATAGCCGCGCGTATCGAGGTTGTGAAGAAACTCAAAGAAGAAAATCTCAATGCTGTCACATTTGAGAGTGCAGCGAAGGCTTACATCGACGCCCATGGTGACACTTGGAAGAACCCTAAGCATAGGGCGCAATGGTCAGCAACCCTGGCTACTTATGCATTCCCGGTGATTGGAAGCTTACAAACTGCACATGTAACCCAGGCGCATGTTCTTGCTGTTCTAGAGCCTATCTGGAAGACTAAAAACGAAACGGCTGCACGCCTGCGCGGACGGATTGAATCAGTACTAGATTGGGCTACCGTTAGAGGGTATCGCGAAGGAGAGAATCCGGCCCGCTGGAAGGGGCGGTTGGACAAACTGCTTCCAGCACCTGGAAAAATTCAAAAAACGGTGCATCGTAAGGCCTTGACCATCGATGCTGTCCCGCAGTTTATGCGTGATCTGCGTGACAAGGAAGGGATCGCAGCGAGGGCTTTAGAGTTTGTTGTCCTTACTGCAGCACGTAGTGGCGAGGTACGAGGGGCAACGTGGAGTGAAATCGATTTGGACGCAGCGGTGTGGGTGGTGCCTGGTGACCGGATGAAGGCCGGGCGTGAACATCGAGTACCACTATGTGCGCAAGCAGTTGAGCTGCTGAAAAAAATGCCACGATTTGTCGGTAATGAGCATGTTTTTCCATCGCCACGTGGCAAGGTGCTGTCTGATATGGCGCTCTTGGCTGTCATGCGGCGTATGGAGGTGGATGCGGTCCCACATGGTTTTCGCTCAACCTTTAGAGACTGGGTTGGAGAGCGTACAGACTATCCAAGAGAGCTTGCTGAACAAGCTCTTGCACACACACTGGAGAGCAAAGTCGAAGCAGCTTATCGGCGTGGGGATGCGCTGGAGAAGCGTAGAACAATGATGCAGGAGTGGAGCGATTTCTTGTATGCCACAAAGTAACCTGAAGCTGTCAGGGCAAAAACTCGCTTCTGCTGACTTAGATAAAAAGAAAATTACTTATCCAGAGAGGTATCAATTTTTTGACGATGCTTACGCCAAGCAGCATGGATATTGGATAAATAATGCTAGTGCACGAAAACGATTAAATTTTGAAGCGCGTATAGCAAAAATAATATTTGAATACAAAAAACACTATAACACCGCCTACTTGTTAGGAGATGATTTTATAAATATTGGCGTTGGTGATGTTGAATTTTATGATATTTTTGCGCAGATCAATATTGCATCTACTGTTGCAAAGATATTGATTAGGTTGAGAAATCAAGAAAAAGCAATAAATTATTTTAATGATATTAAGATATTGGGCTCATATTTTCAAGAGTCTAACTTTGTTTTTCGAGATATCTTTAAAAAATATGTAGATCAAAAAATATTTAAAAATTGCTTTCACCCCTACATCAGGCTAGTTTTGAATGGCAATGATGAATATTTGCTTCATGCAATGGCTTCCGAAGAATATAAGAAAGCCGAAGCTTATTTTATTCGTTCTGCAAACAGTGAGAGAAAGCGTGTTAATGATTTTTTGAGTGAAAAATTCATTGGCAATAAAAATATATTTATTTGTAGGTTGGATGTTCTTCTGCAGAGCGCAGGAAGCTTTAAAGCCTCAGAGCGTATTTCGCTGGAGGAGTATAGAAGAAATATTGGGCAATTCTTTGAAGGTCTAGGACTGTTCGACTCTGCTTTAGAAATGGTTTTCCCATCGGCAGTGCTTGAGGGAAATTTAAGACCGTCAAATTCACCAGTGGGGCAAATTTTACTGGTTTCCACTGAAAAAGTAGCTGCCAACTTAAAAAAACTCAAAGAGTTTGCGGGACAAGCCAAGCATCGTGGTCTGCTGGACATTGTTCCAACTCAGCCCCTTGCTAAGGGCTTGGTGCCATCTGTTGATGGGCTGTGTCAGTTCACCCCAGCAACAGCTGAAGGGATTGGCTGGCTGGCAGAGTTCTTAACCTTGGAGAGACGCTTCGTTGCTCCAGGAAAGACGGGTGATGCTAACGCCGGGTCAATCCACTGCATGAGAGACGTGAAGCTCAAGCGGTAATTTTTTAAGTTCTTCTTTTTTGAGATTAAAAAATTCTTATTTTTCAGTATGAATTCTTCTTTTTTATTGAAAAGTTAAGTATCTATTTTAGGTAATTTGTGTGCTTTAAAGGGGCTTTTAGTCAATTGCTCATGGCTAAGGACGTGGCTCATGGATGGACGACAAAGAAGGGCGGGTAAGCTGATGGGGTGAGGGCTTTTCCATAGCGTGGGCGCGGCATAGACCCAGGGGCCGCGCAGGTGGTTGGGCGTTTTTTTACCCGTTGACAGATGTTTTGAGTCGAACCGCTTCGGACACTGCGAAACGGTTTCGTCGGCTCATTTCACAGCATTGCTCCCAGCCTTGACTGGAGCACACATACAGCGAGTCCAACGATGTCTACTGCAGCCACTACCCCTCTGAAGCTCTTGCGTGCAACCCAAGTTTGCAATAAGCTAAATATTTCGAAAACTACCTTGTACGCCAAACTAGATAAAAGTTCTAAATACTACGATCCACATTTTCCACGGCAAATCAGTATCGGAGCCAAATCGGTTGCTTGGATAGAGAGCCAGGTTGATAGCTGGATATCCAGTAAACTATCTGCTGTATGAGTTGGATATAACTTTTATAGTCCTGGTTTCATCCAGGACTATATTTTCATTGTTTGCTCAAGGTTTTTTGTTTGTTTTTACTTGTTTTTTGAATCGACAGCATTGGGAGTGTAGGTTATTAATAGTAATTAATAGTAAAAATACTATCTATCAATAGAGTAAGTGGTAATTGAAATTAATGCCAAATAACCATTTTGAGGTTATTTTCTTATATTTTAAATGATAGTTAATTATTTCTAGCATCTGTTCTAGCAGATGCATAGAAAAGGTAGATGTAAAAATAATAAGAGCTTTGATAGCTTGAAGGTTTCTGCCATTAACATGGCAGTCAGCTAGATTTTTCTATGACTACTGCTGAAATAATAGTTTATAACCTTAGCTACCTACTTGGTGTAGCTAGGTTGCTAGGCATATTTTTACTCAAGATAAGTATCTGATGCAGAACTCAAACTCTTAGGAGGTTTGAGCGTTTAACTTCAATTACTTACGGGTAAATTAATGCGATTTAACAACGACTTCTCTCAGCAGTATATCGAATCTGATGTAGACCATGCAACGCTGGCTGCATGGGTTTGCCAGCTCAACAAAAAGATGAAGGATATCCGGAAAGATTCGGAAGAATACCTTGATGAAGAAAACTTCGATAAGGATTCATTTGACCAAGGTCTTGAGCAAGATCTAAATGACTTGGTCCAGAACTGTCCCGTAGATGATCCCTTCAGCTTGGGCCAAGGTCCCAACTCTAACCCATATCTGAAGTGTTTCATTGCCAGTCTTGAGCAAGAGGTCGTGTACCAGAATGTTGATCACTTCCAGCAGGTGCAGGCAAGTCTGTTACTCCAACGCGTTCGGGATGGGCTAGAGGGTAAGGACTTCTGTGACGAACTGGAAAATCTTAAGCGCAATGAGCGCGCTACCAGCAAGTCACTGCTTCAGTACATCCTAGACTTGAAGGCGGCATATTCCAAGCTGATGATCATTCGCTTAGACCTCTACACAGAAGAGGATAGCGAAGGAGCTCCACGAAACTGGGAGCGTTTGAAGAAGTACGTTGCAGACCGCTATATGGGCTCCTACGTGGGCTATGCGGTGAAGTTTGAGTATGGAGAGAAAAGAGGGGTGCACATGCACACCCTGCTGTTTTTTAACGGCGCTGTCGTACGCAAGGACGTAACGATGGCTAAGGCCATAGGAGAGTACTGGAATGCTTCCGTGACCAATGGCAAGGGCACCTATAGCAACTGCAACACTCCAGAGCACCTAAGGAACATGAGCTATCCAGCAGTAGGTACTTTTCACCAGTTTGATGAACGTACTCGCAAAGGGCTAGAGTGCATCGCTAAGTACCTCACCGAACAAGATCTCGCGATCCGATTTGCCGTGCCAGGGCTGTCACGTACCCTGCGCAAAGGCACTATCAGGCAAGTGCAGCGCTCTCGTATTGAACAGCGGCTCCGTAGGCGTGAAAAGGTCTAGATATGTCGGTGACTGGATGGTGAGCCGGTTTTTAAGGCGGGTATAGGCTGATTGCTGTCGTTCAACTCAACAAGGGCAATGACTGGTACCACGGGGGCAAGATCAGCAGTCTTTGCACTGAGCATTCCTTGCAGGTCCGCTGTACGCCTCAAAGCGGTCAGTGAAAACAGTCCCAGTCCGAATGACTGCTTTTGCATGCGTTCAAGCGGTGATATCGACTCGTGGTGTTTGGTCGCGGCGTTAGGCCGAACGGCAGCTGTCGTGGTATGACGGCAATAGAGGGCCGGGGAGCGGGCCCACGCAGGCGAGCAGAGTTATGAGCCCACACCTGATTAGCACCTCTTCTTTCAGGCCGCCGTAAAGCATCCTCACTATCAATAGCGAGCGGTCACTACTGATTACCCCATACAGGGGTGCAGGTGCAGCATGCTGGGCCGAGGCGATGAAAAGCGATATGAGGCTACCAGCGGCAACCGCCTGCCGCAGCTGAGCGAGCCATATGGGCGCTGACTGAAGGCTTGTTGACGAGCATGGCGCTCATTGCTGGCTCGCCCAGACTAATCAGTGGACGTGCGCGTCTGGCTGCGTATTGCAGGCCAACAACCGTAGTGCATCAACAGTCTCAAATGTCACCTCGGGCGAAGTTTGAGCCAAAGCCTGCGGTGCACCATACCCCCAACACACCGCACCGAAAGCCACGCTCGCCGCCCGGGCCGCATCAGCATCGGTCAACTGGTCGCCCACGTAGATCGCCTGTCCCGGTTGAATGCTAAGTTTCTTCATCACGCGAAGAATTCTCGTGCGTTTGCCGAAAAGCGAAGCGCCGCCGTCGATGCATGACATCAAGCGACACAGGTCTTCGCCGAGAATGCGTAGGCAGTTCTCTACCGAGTTGGAACTGACAACTGCCAGCTGGAGTCCATGTGCATGGAGGTCGCGCAGAACCCGCTCCACCCCGGCGAACATGCACACTTGCTGGCCGTGCAGACGCATCAAACGCACGAAATCCCGAGCAACAAATGGCAGCTTCCACCTTGGCAGTCCGAGGTGATCCATGATTTCGCGCGGCGAACGCTGCCGCAGCAGCTCGACCTCATGCGGTTGGATGGGCTGGAAGTGGTACTTGGCTGACAGCAGATTGTGCGTACGTATGAAGAAGCCCAACGAGTCGGCCAGGGTGCCATCCAGATCAAACATGACGAGGTCGTAGCGGCGCACCATCAGCGGGCCTTGATAGCACTGAGGTAGCGGAAGCCGCCACCGGCGATCTGCAGCCCATCACGACGTCGTGCAAGGTAGCGGTGATTGAGTTCTGCAGGGCCTAGATCCTCTTCGACATCGAATCCAGCTATCGCCAGCAAAGCCTTCATCTGTTCGGGCGTGCCCGATGACTGCCAGGGCTCCCCCCCGGCCGCCATGACATGCGCAGTGAACTGCATCATCGTTCGCTCGATGGGAGGCAGGCACTGCTCGTCCAGACGGTAATCCATGATGAGTGTCGAGCCGATGGGCAACGTGCGCAGCGCATGGATCGTGCGCTCGACAGCCGCTGGGTGGAGGTACACCAGCACGCCAAGTATCGACACGACCGTGGGGGCAGACATGTCGACGCCCCCCTGGGTGAGCGCATCATCTACCGTGACTTCGCGCAAGTCGGCCGACACCCAGTGGAGTCGAGCAGGCGTTGCCCAACCGTTTTCGGCGTACACGCCCTGCTTCCACGCCTGCATGGCTGGCTGGTCAAGCTCAAACACGTCGATGGCAGGCAGTGCCAGCGCGGCTCGCAGGGCCCAGGTGTCCAGCCCCGCACCGATGACGGCGTACTGGCGGCTCCCCAAGGCGATGGCTTTGAGCAGGCGATCTTCAGCAAACCTTGAGCGCACCACAATCCCGGCGCGCAGTGATCGGGCCGTCACGTCGTTGTGGGCATCCGGGTCCAGCATCAGGGCAGCGGCGGTTTGTGGCCCGAGACAGCTCAGTGCGAACGGGTCTTCCAACACGCGCTGCTGCTCCAGCAACTGGTGCAAGGCACGCGCGGTGGCAACGCGCAATGCCGATGGGCTCGGACAGGGGGCGGAAGGCGTGGGTAGGTTGTGCATCGTCAGGATCTCCAGTGAGTAAAAACCGCACTTTCGAACCTCACGTAGCGTGAGAGTCAAGGGGTGATTTGAGCGAGATAAGCGCGAAGCTCAGGCGAAACGAAATGCCCATGGGCCAAGATGGGCTCGGCAACATATGCTTGGCGCATCTTCTCGGCCAGCGCTGCGTCGTGGCGCACGGTTCTGGCAAGCAGATCCAGATAGCGCGCCTGCAGCACGCCTGCCTCTGGCGTGTTCGGCAAGGTGCCTGCCTGCAGCAAAGCGTGTCCGTCGGCGGCGAACTTCTCCCACTCCGGGCCTAAGGAGCCATCCAGTCGTGCCAGGTCTTCGGCACTCAGGTGTCGCTCCAGCGCGGCCATGCGTGCGCCAATCGCCCGCTCCAAGTACGTGAGCATTGCCGGATCCAGCCCGGCATGGGCAGCCGTCTCCGGGGCTTGGCGGTGCATCTGTGCCCATTGCAAGACGGTGCGCAGTTGACCGCCGAAGACGGCCATGGCCACGTTCATCCACTGCTGCGCCAGGCGTTGCACTTCTGGCATGTCAACGGGCGCATCAGAGCTTTGACAGCGGCTGAGGGCTGCGGCGAGAGGCTCCCAGCGTGGCCGCTCTTGGCGCCATTTACCCAGTAGTTTGCGTATGCCATGCCCCGGAAGAAAGCGTTGGTAGCTCGTCAGCAAGTGCACGCCTGCCAGCAAGGCCTCAGTGTTGTCCTCCCCGCCGTTGTTGGTGAGCAAGGTATCGTGCAGCAGCTGCAAGTTTTCTTTCAGCGCCCGTGCCAGCTCGATCGCGCGCTCCGTTTCCATGATCTGACGGCCAACCAACTCAAGTGGGGCGATGCCGCTCCCGGCCAACGCCACACCAATGGCATCCAGGCTCAAACCGAGTTGTTTGAGGGACGTGACCGCGTGCAGGCGCTCGATGTCACGCGCGTTGTAGAGCCGGTAGCCCGACTCACTCCTGCCACTGGGTTGAACCAGCCCAATCGCGTCGTAGTGGTGCAGCGTTCGCACCGTCAGGCCGGTACGCCGGGCGACCTCGCCAACTGTCAAATTCGATGATTTCAAAGGAGGCCTCATGCGGTGGGTGTCATCCTGAACGCGAGGCGAGCTGTCGTATCAAAGGCGCGGCAAGCCTGGACAATGGATTTGGCAATGGTTTCTGGGGCACCACTTTGCACTATGGCGTCAAGAAAGACCCGATGTGCCTTGATGGCCACCACAGCGATGTCGGCGGGCCGCTGGGGAACGCGCCCTTCTGGGAACGCCCCTGCGTGGTTGATGACAAAGCCTGCCGTTGCCCGGATGGCCGCGTGCGTACGCCTGCTTTCCTCGTTGCCGTAGTGAAAGCGCCAGCGGGCGATTTGTTGGTCAATTTCGCCATGGCCAGACAGAAGCCCCGATGCCGCAAAAAGCCGACAGTCGTAGTCGCGGCATGTCTGTGGCCGCTCGCGGTAGATGGAGCAGGCACCTTGTTTGAGTAACGCACAGTGACCGCGCCGGGTCGTGCTGATCAGTTGGTAGTTGCCATCGTCGCAGTGGGCGGGAGGTGTGACGAGCAAGCGCGCGGGAATGGCCGCACGGGTGGACCACTCCTGCCGGTGAACCGGAATGAAATACCCGGCCCGACAGCAAGCCTTGCAGTCGCCGCACGGCACTGAGGCACCTTGTCCAGTTGAGAAAGTGTTCAGCGTATCTTGAAGCCAAGACTGGAAATCGCCGGCGTATCGAGAATGGTCGTTTGATGTGATTTCAGAGTCGATTGTTTGCATGAAGACAATCCTCAAGTCTGACGCCACGTCAGGGTCAAACTCATTGCCTGATAACAACAGCGTGGCTTTCTAAACATGAATAGCGCAGGATCCAAACTCCGTTGCGTGGCTGGTCATGCCCTTGACGTGGTCGGCAGAGAATGTGCACTGACGTGTGAATCTGATGAGCGACGTCACGGTTGTTGCGTGGTGCTGTAGGTCGTAGAGGCGAAGAAGCACAAGTGACCATCACTGTGCGCGACGCAAAAGGCTCAGGTAGAGAGACGCCTGATGGCGAGGCTTGACTTGAGACGCGGCATCTGCAATCGGTGAGACAGTGGCTTGAATGGTGATGAAGCCCTGCCCAAACACAAGAGAGAATGTGCTTCGGGTATTGACTCCTTTAGATGTACATGCACCGACGATGACGACGCGCACCTCTAGTCCAAAAGTTTCCGCCCGAATTGGAGCTCTGATCATTCATCGTGCCAGCGTCTTGGGCGTACAGCCTGCACACTTGATGTCTAGCACAGGATTTAACGCCGAATGGCTGAGTGATCCTGAAGCACGCATGCCGCTTGCGGTGGAGGAGCACCTGTGGGCGCGCGCAGCGGACTTGACCCACAAACCATCGTTTGGCTTGTTTGCCGCAGGTCTGATCCGCCCGGGAGAGTTCGATGTGCTGGATTACGCCGTGCGTACCGCGCCCGACTTGCGCACGGCCCTGCAGCGACTGGCACGTTACAACCGCCTTCTGCACGACCTCGCGACTTTCGAGATCATCCCGATTGGTGAAACCACACGGATCGAGCACAGATTTGACGTGGTAGGCGTGCGGCCATGTCCACAGGCCGCAGAGTTCACGTTGGCCTCGCTGGTGGTGGTTGCGTCTCAGCTCTGCGGTGAACCGGTGCAGGCGCTGAGCGTCGAGTTCGCGCATGCAGCACTGGACAAGCTCGAGACGTACCGAGAGGTCTTTGGAGTTACACCCCGTGTCAAGTGTTCTGTGTCTTGTCTGGTGCTGCCCAGCGAGCTGTTGGACCGCCCGGTACCTGCTGCCGATCCAGGTTTGTCGCGGATTGTCATGGCCCATGCCGAGCAACTGCTCGCAGCCAGCCAGTGTCCACCAGAGAATATTGTCACGTTGGTGCGACGACAACTGGCCGAAGGCATGGCCCACGGACAGACATCGCTGCAGGCAGTGGCTCGGTGCCTGAACCTGAGCGAACGCAGCCTTCAGCGTCGACTCGATGATCAAGGCACACGCTTTGCCTACTTGATGGACGAAGTGCGACGTGAGCTGGCCATGCGCTACATCGCCGATAAGCACCTTGCACTGGGTGAGGTGGCCTACCTGCTGGGCTTTGCAGACCCTAGCTCTTTCCACCGCGCCTTCAAACGCTGGACTGGGATAACCCCCGCGGCTGCTCGGCGTTCCCGGCACTGAGCCTCTAAACCCATATGGGTGTCTGCGGCAAGCAAACATGAGTCACTTCGTGCCGATGCGTGCAAGAAAGCTCAGTAGTGCTGGTGCCACGCGCTCAGGCATCTCTAGATGCGGGTAATGGCCTGCTCCTTCAACGATCAGAGGGATGGAGCCAAGAGCACATGCTAACCACCGCGCTTCGACTACAGGATCGGGAAAGTCGGGATCCTTCGTGCCCATCACCACCAGCGCTGGCACACGGCTTTGCTCGACGATAGCGGCGGTATCGGCTTTGGATAGGCCGATCATCATGCGCAACGCCTCCATGCGACCAGGCTCTCTGAGATTGGCGGCGAGCGCAGCTTTGGCTTCGGCGTGGTCCTCTGGCTTTTGAGACGGAAATAGGCTGTTCCAAAATGCCAGCCAGAAAGGCACACGCCAAGGTCCAGCAAAACCTACGGCAACGGCGGTCTTGGCGAACCATGATGGCTGTCCGTCACGCACCACGGGCCCTAACAGCACGACGGCACGTACTTTTGTTGGCGCATCGTGGGCCGCCCACAACGCAGATCCCGCAGCAAATGAATTGCCCAGGATCACTGCGGGGCCTGCGTTCAAATGGTCAATCAGTGCCAAAGCATCACGGCCGACGGCATGCGCGGAATAGTCACGCCAACGCGCTGTCGTGTCCCCGTGTCCACGAACATCCATGGTGACGACGCGATATCCGGCCTGCTGAAGCAGCGGTCGCAGCGCCCGGTATTCTGAACGCAGATCACCCATCCCTGGAACGGCCAGAACCAGTGGGCCACTGCCGCCTGTGTCATCGTAGGCAATATGGCCTTCATCTACAGGCAGAAATCGGGTGCTCGCGTAAGGGAGGCCCGTCTCTGAAGCATGAGTCGCAAACGAAAGGCTGCCGACCTTGGCTGCAGTGATCAAGCGCTTGGACGAAGTATTCATCTGTACGTTCCTCAGAGATCAGTCAACGATCAACTGTGCCGTACATCGGAGAGTGCAGAAATGACCCAAGACGCCAAAGTCTTGACATCACGTGACATTGCCGAATGACTGCCTACCCCAAGCGCAGCGCCAGGGGAAGGTTCGAATGTCAGCCAGACACTTGAAATGAGCGGCAGGTCCCATGCGATAGCACCACTAGATCTCCCGTGATAGCTGAAATTCAGCACCATATTGACTGACCTTTTCCTCACTGACCGTTACTCACTCCAAAGCAGCTATTGAGGACCGAAAGCAGTGCCACTGGGTGGGCTGCTACCTGGCAGAAAGCGGTACTACGATTTGCAGACGTGATCTGCAGCAATCGCTGCAAAGCAGAAATGAGCATTTAGAAGCCGGGTTTAGGCTGAGTACAGACGTTCACCAGCGACTGCTTGTGGCACCTAAGCACTGGACATCTATTTGTGAAGTCTCAGTGGGTTTTTCGCATCACTGCCCATCTGCATCAAGCGAATACTGTGGCGTCATCGATATGACCCAGTAGTCCTTCACGGGCGACTGTCGCTGCAAGCCTAAGGAAAGCACAGGAGGACGGCTTTAACTATGTGTTACAAATAGAATTTTTGCCTGTGCGAGGACTCAGAATCTCGCACCAGAGAAAAGTCCAAATACATGCCACCAAAACAAGGCACGACTCGCAAGCCGAGGAAGACTCAGCACGTAACCGCGGGCGGCGTCGTCCAGCCATCGTCGCAAGTTCTTCTGCTGAACCCTGATCAGTGGGAAGAATTTATTCTTGCCGCCGCGCGGCAGCGAGTTCCTTCACATGGAGCACGTTATGCGGCGATCAAGCGACTGGGCGGCGCAGGAGACGGTGGCCGCGACATCGAGGCGCGTTATGGCCCGGCGTTGGTGCGTGACGGCTGGGACCTGTATCAGGCCAAGCACTACAGGCAGGGACTGACACAGACCGATGCCTTCCCGGAGATAGCGAAGTTCTTCAAACAGTTGGCCTTGAAGACCTACCCGCGTCCGAATTACTACTACCTTTGCTGTCCACATGCGGTCGGTAACGAGCTCCACAACACAATGGCCGCTGGGGCTGCTTCCTTTAAGGCGAAGTTTGTCGATGCATGGAACAACGGAAAATTCGGGATGAAAGGCAGAGCCGCCGAGTTGACCCCTGAGGTCCACGCTGCCATCGACGATTTCGACTTCGATCGCTTCATCGAGTGCCCGGTACATGAACTACTGGCTTGGCACGCGCTCGACAAAGCCGCCCACTATCACCTGTTCGGCATCGTGCCAAAACGCGGCGACGATGATCCGATGCCTGCCCAGCCCGCGGTACACGAAGGGGGGTATGTCGATGAGCTTTTGCGTGTCTACACCGAGCACAAGGCGTCGTCAGTCACCCTGGCCGACCTGCCGGGCAGCGAGTACGCAGACCACTTCGATTCGCATCGACAGATCTTTTACTGTGCGGAAGGCCTGCAACGGTTCAGCCGGGACATCTACCCCAACGAACCTGAGTTCGATCGGCTGCTGGACATGGTTTATGCGGGCATTCGCCCCACCGTCGTGCAACTTCGGCTCAAGACTGGCATGGAACGGGTCGACGCCGCCGTAGATCGAGCGTCGTCGCTGCAGGTCCAGGAGAGCCGTCTGTCGTCTCAGCTTCGCGGAGGTGACCTCCCTGGCACCTGCCATCACCTTGTCATTAGAGGTGATCTGAAGTGGGTCAAATGAAAAAATCCAAGCCTCTCGCCGCCTTCAACTCGCCATTCGAATTGGGCATTCGGATGGTTTACTTGCTCAATTCCTTGCAGCCGGCTGGTGCCGACCTCCAAAAGCTGGTTCTGCTCGACTACGCAATCGTGTACTCCGATGATCTTGATGGACCACCTAGCCTTCACACGCCGGTCCCCTATCGCGGTGGCGAATACATGAGTCGTCGCGACCTCATCGCCCAAAGCCTGCACTTGATGAGCACCCGTGGCCTCGTCGCCGTGTCCATGGATGAGACAGGCATCACTTATTTCGCCGGCAACACAGCTAGAAGTATGGTCGGCGCATTGACATCACCTTATCTACGCGAACTGGAGGGCCGGTGCCGCTGGGTAGCCTCCACCTTCGCAACCCTCAGCTCAAGAGACATGACCGAGAGATTCGCTCAACAAGGCTACCTATGGGGTGCTGAATTTGAAGGTGCCACCGCGAGGGGCCACCAATGGCAATAACGCTTAAGCATTTGTCAGTGCACGGTCCTGGTCTATTGCCAGCGAAGGTCGTTTTCGACGGTCGTCGCACCCTCATCCGCGGCCCCAGTGACACTGGCAAGTCACACATCTGGAAGTGCATTTGGTTTTTACTAGGCGGTACAGGGACACTCGAACCGTTCCCGGAGTCGCAGGGATACGACTCGCTGGAGCTCGCCTTCCAGCATGGCGAGCATGAATACTTTGTTCGTAAAGCGATGTCTGGCGGTGCTGCGCGCATTTTGGTGCGGATGAATGATCTTTGGGTCCCGGACGGTACGCCGAACCCGCTCCGAGACGTCAATCAGGATCTTAGCGAGCTGCTCGTCGGGCTGTCTGGCGCCGCAGGCAAACTGGTGCTTCGCAAGCGAAGTGAGAAAGGTCCCCTCACTGGTGACGACCTGAGGCATTGGGCTCTGCTCTCTCAGCCCAGCATGATTTCCGAGGACGCTACGAAGGGCAAAGGTCATGGCTCGGACAAGCATGTCTCGTCTTACTCGCTGTTCCTGAGTGGCCTCGATGACTCCGCGGTCGAGCTTTACAAGACCCCGTCCCAGAAAGACCAGGCCAAGGGAAGATTAGCGGCTGCCGAGGCAGAACTGGCGCGCTTGCAGAGCGTGATTCCAGCGGACACAGATCGAGCTTTCGCAGTTGCAGCCCTGGCACAAGTCGATGAGCGGCTGGACATGTTCGCCACGCAGCTCCAGGTGCGCTCTTCGGCCCTAAAGGAACTGCGGCAGCAGATCTTCGCGAAGGGTGAAGCTCTTAACATCGCAACGACACAACTTGCCAGCGCCACATCGATGCGGGAGCGTTTCAAGCTACTGGACCTGAAGTATGCGAGCGACCTCGCCCGCCTCGGAGCTACAGACGAAGGCATCGCGTTCTTCCAAGCTTTGGTCGAGACGCCGTGCCCGCTCTGCGGCACGCCGGTTGAGCAGCACGTCGATCCTGCCAACCTGAAGCCTAGGGCGCCGACCAAGTACCGCGATGCGATAGCGGCCGAAGCGGAAAAGATCCGCGCACTCCGTCGAGGACTGCAGCCATCGCTGGCTCAAGAACAGAAGCGCCTAGCTACCGCTACAGCTGATGTGCAGCGGCTTACAGCGTCACTGAAGGAATTGGAGGAGCAGGAAAAGGCGGTGCTGCGTAGCGCGTCGCTAGAGTTCGACTCAGACCCGCGGGATCTCGCCGAGTCACACACGCGGTTTTCATCGATGATTGATGCCTTTGATGAAGCCGTTCGGCTGACGGGCGAGATAGCGCTCCTCAAGGAGGCAACCAAACAAAAGCAGACGCCTCTCGTACGCAATATTGGCCAGCATGGAGACGATGTCGGAGTGATCGCGCGCCAGATGCTCAACGACTGGGGATTCACTTCCATCCAGTCGGTGTACGTCGATCCGAAGGCCTGCGACCTAGTCATTGATGGCCGCCGACGCCTCAGCTATGGCGCGGGCAAACGTGGCCTGTTCCTGTCCGCTATGACAATCGCCTTGATGCAGCACGCCCTAACTAATGGCCATCCTCACCTCGGTGTCGTCGTGCTGGATTCGCCGCTAAAAGCCTACGCCCAAAAAGAGACACCGGACAATGATCGGGAGATCCCTACGGCCACGGTGAACACAAGCTTTTACGCCTGGCTTTCCCGCTTCAAAGGCCCCGGCCAAATCGTTGTTCTGGAAAATGAACCGGTGGATGCGGTCACGGCCCGCGCTTTGGACGCTATAGAGTTCACCGACGACTACACTCGCGGACGGCAAGGGTTCTATCCGCCCAGAACAACGATTGCGCCAGCCCCAAGGCCGAGTGACGAGTCCGAGCGCGGCGATCTTGCGTAATGCGCCACTCGCGCTTTCGATCTAAGCCGCCAGCTGACGATCGAGTTCTATGACTCGGCGTTGGCCTGTAGAGACCAAAGGGTTCCTAGGAGGTGGCCTCTGATCCAAGAGTTCCAATGGTGGACTGGACGGCTGCTCCTAAGAGCTCTGTTCGACGAAGCGACGGACCGCTGTCGCTGCATAGGAGAAGTAGCCCGCTGCAGGCGGCTTCAGGCTGATCTGAGTCGTCCGAAATCCGGTGCTAGAGTTGAAGTTGCAGCTGCCGATAAGATCAGCCGCTGGACAGTGGTGAGTCGCTGACACCGGCCAGCGCGCTAGGTGGCACGTTTAGGGGATTTAACAAAAGCACTAGGGAGAGGCGAGTGATCTTGATCGAGGACATCTACAACCAAGACATCAACTTCCTGTTCGGTTCGGGCGCCTCCTTCGGCCTGCTGCCAACCCTGCAGCTGCAGGTACTGACCGGCGTCAATGGCCGTCGCTACACCCTCGAAGAGCTGGCGACCAAGTTCGAGCGTGAGAAGGACCGACGCCTGATCCCGCTGTTCATGCATTACTACGCTAATTGCATCCGGCCGGCGGAAAACCTGGGGCTTGAGGCAGTGACCACCGAGCCGGGCACCACCGTCATCAAAAACTACCGCAACTTCCTACTCACCGTACTCGAGATGGTGAAGCGCCGAAAAGCGCTGGACAGGCGCTGCAACGTGTTCACCACCAACTACGACGGTTGTTTCCCTCTTGTGGCCGACGCGCTCATTGAGGAGGGGCATGTCGACTTCATCCTGAACGACGGCGCAAGAGGGTTCACGCGTCGTATCGTGCAAGCCCGGAACTTCGGGACATACCTGTGCCATGCCGGGGTCTTCGGACGCTACCAGAGCAGCATCCCGCAGATCAACTTGATCCATCTGCATGGTTCTGTTTACTGGAGCAAGCAGGACGCGGGGATTCGCGTCGACTACGACTTGAGGGAGCGCCAGAGTTTGCTAGACGCCGACGCTCTGGCGTTGCTTCAGCCTTTTTCGACTGCGCTGAACAACCCCGTTGCCACGATCAATGACGTGCCTGATACCGGCTTTACCAACGAAGCACTGGAAGCGTTCTGGGCCAAGTACGAGCTGATACCCATCGTGAATCCGACCAAGTGGAAGTTTCATGAGACGGTCTACGAGGAGCACTACTACCAGATGCTCCGCCTGCTCAGCTACGAACTGGAGAAACCCAACGCAGTCCTGATCACGTTCGGTTTCTCGTTTGCCGACGAGCACATCCTCAACCTTGTCATGCGTTCGTTATCAAACCCGCGGCTGCAAGTGTTCGTTTGCTGCTTTGACAGCGCGGAGCACACGTCGATGGAGCAGAAGTTCAAGGGCCACCGCAATGTAAAGTGCCTAGTGCTCGAAGATGGGGTGATGAACTTCACTGCGTTTAACGAAAAGGTTCTTGCTCGCCCCAATGTGGCGACCGCACGGGATGCTGAGCACCACATGCCGGCCGCCGCAGCGGCTGATAACGGGGTGTTGGCATGAGTATCAGGGTCGGCGAGGTCATCGCGGTCCATGGCACCAAGGTGGTTCTGAAGATCGACGAACAGTCGAGCAAAGAGACGCTGTTCTTTGACGGGGATAAATACAAGGGCGTTTCGATCCGTGAGTACCTGTCCATCCAACGAGGCTTCCGGGAGATCATTTGCACGGTCGATGGCGAGTATTTGGATGAGAGCCGTACGGAGCTGCAAGATGGACAGCAGAGCTTCGTGCGCAAGGTGGAGGCCAGGCCGATTGGCTACTTCGACCACGCTGGCTTCACACAAGGCATCAAGTACCTGCCTATGATCCAGGACTCGGCCTACCTGATGCCAGAGGAGAAGATCAGGTCGATCTTCGACCGCAAGGCCGATGGCGATTTCAGGATAGGACAGATGCTCAAAGAAGAGATTGCTGTCGGCCTTCCTTGGTGGCGACTATTCAACAGCCATATTGGCATCTTCGGCAACACAGGGAGCGGTAAGTCCAACACCTTGGCCAAACTCTACACGGTCTTATTCGACAAAAAGCTGCCGCTGATCGCGGGGAAAAGCCGGTTCGTTGTCCTTGATTTCAACGGCGAATATGGCGGCGAGCAGTTGGCACCGGCCGCCAGCAAGACGGTTTATCAGCTCTCCACACTGACCACCCCTGACCCGAACGACCTGGCGGCAAGGTTTCCCCTGGCACCGCAGGAATTCTGGGAACTGGAGACTATGGCGCTGCTGTTCCAGGCCACCACCAATACGCAGCGCCCGTTTCTCAATCGGGTCATCTCTGGCAAGCAACGGTTCGGCACAAATTCTGCGTCATTGGCGACCTACGCAAAGGCTAAGTTCAAGCAATCCTTCTGCGCAGGTGAGGTCAAGCCAGCCACACTGGATCTGATGCGTACGGTCGCGAAGCGGTTGGGCAATCAAAACGTGCTCAACATGCTGGGTGACGTCACCTGGTACCGCAATGGCCGATTCAACTACAACGGCGCTTTCATTGACCCTGACGGTGTCCAGTACGATGCACGCATCGCACCTATCGTGGACACGCTCGCGGTCGGCGGGCTTGATGATTTCGACCAACTTGTCCTCCGGGTCAACTTGCAGCTGCTCTCAGATCTGAATGCGGGGTATGTTCAGTTCGAGCATATCCAGCCACTTCTGAAGCGCATCGAGTCGTCGCTGGCCAGCCTTCGCAAGGTTCTGACGATCTCGGAAGAGCCGCCTGTCGATCGGTTGCTGACCGTCATCTCAATGCGCCGCTGCAACAACGAGATCAAGAAAGTCCTACCGTTGCTGTTCGCCAAGCACTATTACAACAGCCATAAGACTACGGTTGCGACCCCCCCGGACCGCACGATCCACGTCATCATCGATGAGGCACACAACATCCTGTCGGAGCAGTCCGCACGTGAGGCGGAGACCTGGAAAGACTACCGCCTGGAACAGTTTGAGGAAATCATCAAAGAGGGACGTAAATTCGGTATGTTCATAACGATCGCGAGCCAGCGACCGGCCGACATCTCTCCCACCATCGTTTCGCAGCTGCACAATTTCTTCATTCACAGGCTGGTGAACGACCGGGATCTCTACTTGGTCGACAACACCATTTCGACGCTAGATGCGTTGTCTCGCAGCCTTATCCCTGGACTGTCCCAGGGCTGCTGCGTCGTGACCGGCACGGCTTTTGAGCTGCCGATGGTGATCCAGGTAGACCGCCTGCCCAGCGACAAGCAACCGGCTAGTGAGGACGTCGATCTGGAAAGGCTTTGGAGCATGTCACCCGTGGCGCAGTAGTGCGACGCTATCAGCACTTCCGTGCGCAGTCACACTGCTCAGCCTCGACCGCTGTTCCGAAACCTACGGTGCGGTGGCTTGTTGAATACGAATTGCCCGAGCAGCTGTGGGGGGAGGCTGGAATATCAGGCACGTTGCGGGTAAGCAGCTGACACCGTGAGTTCTGTGTAAGAGGGTGAAGGACTGGAAACCCTTTAAGGCAGACTTTAGTGCTTCGCTCAAGCTCTGATCCTTCTGTATGAAGCCGACGCAGCGTTAGAGGGCGTAGGCAGCGCTAGGTGAATCGCCCCGGGTTTCAAGGAGGCCGATTGGTTTAAGTTGACACCTCTATCGAGGTGTTGCCGACGGCGAGTTGCCCCCAGTAGTTTGCCTCAGCTTCTGCCGGAGGGATGCCCCCATTCGGCGTGAGCAGTCGGGCGTGGTTGAACCAGTGCACCCATTGCAGGGTGGCCAGTTCCACGGATTCCCTGGTCTTCCAGGGTCCCCGGCGGTGAATCAGCTCGGCCTTGTACAGACCGTTGATGGTCTCGGCCAGCGCGTTGTCGTAGCTGTCACCCCGGCTGCCCACCGAGGGCTGTATGCCCTCCTGGTCCAGCCGTTCGGTGTAGCGGATGCTGACGTATTGACTGCCCCTGTCGGAATGGTGGGTCAAGGCATGGGCTGCTGGCTGGCGGTCATACAGCGCCTGCTCCAGCGCATCCAGCACGAAGTCCGTTTGCATGCTGCGGCTGACTCGCCAGCCCACGATGCGCCGGGCATACACGTCCACAACAAAGGCCACATACAGCCAGCCCTGCCAGGTGGAGACATAGGTGAAGTCCGACACCCATAGCTCGTTGGGACGGCTGGCCTTGAAGTGCCGGTTGACGTGGTCCAGCGGGCACGGCGCTGATGTGTCAGGCGTGGTGGTACGTACCGCCCTGCCACGGCGAGCCCCTTGCAAGCCCATGGCACGCATCAGTCGCTCCACAGTACAACGTGCCACCGGGATGCCCTCGCGGTTCATCTGCAGCCAGACCTTATCGGCCCCGTAGACCTGCCAGTTGGCATGCCACACGCGCTGGATGTCCGCCTTCAAGCACTCGTCACGCTGGGCGCGTTGACTGCGCAGTTGCGGGTTACGCAGCCGGGCTGCGTGGCGCCAGTAACACGATGGGGCCATCTGCAGCACCCGGCAGATGGGCTCGACCCCGTAGTCGTCACGGTGGCGGTCGATGTAGTTCTTCAAGACTTCAATCGGCGGTCGAGCTCCGCCTGCGCAAAAAACGCGCTGGCCGTCTTCAGGATGTCGTTGGCCCGGCGCAGCTCTTTGTTCTCGCGTTCGAGCTCCTTGATGCGCTGGACATCTGAGGTGGTAGTTCCGACACGCAGGCCGCTGTCGACCTCGGCCTTCTTGACCCATTCGTGAAGGGTGTGCGCTACGCAACCAATCTTGGGGGCTATTGATTCAATGGCGGCCCACAGCGAAGGGTAGTCGGCTCGGTGCTCCTGCACCATGCGTACGGCACGCTCGCGGACCTCGGGTGAGAACTTGTTTGACTTGGTCATAGCTCCATCTTCTCAAGTGTTGGAGCCTCCTCAAAACCCGGGGCGGTTCAAGGTGGTATCTTTAACGCATCAAAGCTGCATGCGACTAAACCGTGGATAAGAAAAAAAGTTTGGTAGAGAGGGAGGAGTGTAAGGTCGGCTTAAAAATTCAGCTTTCCAAGCCTGATCAGAGTACAAGCGCAGCAATGTTTGCTCCCTTGATGTCTAAGGTGCAGTCTGGAAGTATTTCCTTGGAGGTTACTCGTCACCTTGACGATAGCCAGCTCAGGCTGTGCATTGCCATGCATACGTACATGGGGCTGCTTCTAAAGGTCGCGGGACCACATTTCGAGTGGGATGATGCTAGACAGTGTGCGCAGAGTTCGGCGCTTGGCGCTAGGTTGCTACTGTGCGCAGACATCTTGGATGAGTACCTAGGGGCTCGAGTTCCTCTGGGTTGGAATGATGGTGACGTTCACCTTCATAGTGCCTATGTCACATTGTTTCGAGCAACAGTAGCGGTTGCTGCTACCCAAGTTCGCTTTAAGCAAGGGCTGAACCATGTGGACTGTCGCAGGTTAAAACAAGAAGACGTTGATCTGCTCAATAGAGGCGTGCGTGCTGCTTTGCGCTGGATGACCAAGCCGCAGTCCTGTGGTCTGAATAGACGCTTGTACGTCGAGATGAAAAAGACAGAGCGTTCTATCGATAAGTTCGTCCAAACACTGGAACCCAAATTGGCCAATGCAACGACGGTCTTGGTGAAGATGAAGGGGAGCGAAGAATATGACTCCACTGAGCTGAGCGCTACATCAGTAGACCATTGCAGTCCGCTGTCATATGTGGAGTTTTTCAAAAATGCGTCCTCATACATTACGCAGTTCCAAAAGGTATGGCCTGAAGCGCTGCTAGGAAAACTAGCAAGGGTTACGCAATCGGAGGAAGCTCGCCCACAGTGCGCGATGCTGTTTTTCCTTCCGCAGTCATCGGCGCCAGCTAGTTGGAAAACACTGCTGCAAGCATTTAATGTTGATTTTAACAATAAGCGTATGAGTAAAGGCGTTGCGCCTGTGCGGCTCGATGTCGCTGATTTGACGGAAGCGCTAAAGAGGCAGCCAGGCTATCCCATGCAAGCTATTCATAAGCTGGTAGATGATCTCTTTGTTAAAGAGCTACGTTATAGACGTCTCAATTTACCTAGGGGGCGTCGCTCCTGGTCTTAGGCATAGCGAACTGATCTTGTGGGGGTGCTACATGTCATGCTGGCATACTCCAGAATCATTAGCCTTCCCCTTTTGCTGAAGTAATTTCCCGAGCTGTCCATGCCTGCACCACGTCCCATTGATTTTTGCGCTGTAGTCGCTGCACTGAAGGACCTGGCCCCCAGTCTGTCTGCTGTCTATGCCTTCGGCAGTCAGGTGAGTGGTGATGCAGTCCCTGAGAGTGATTTGGGGCCTCGCTAGTCGTTTAACTGGGGTTGTTGGTTGTCCTGTCGATTTGCTGAATCTTCGCTCTGCATCGACAGTGATGTAGTACCGGATTGTGACTACGGGCCAACGGCTGTGGGCCAGAGATGAGCAGGCGGCGCTCTATGAAACCTTCATCCTTAGCCAAAAAACAGCATTGGACGAGGCCCGCGCAGGATTGCTACAA